>DATJFH010000147.1:0-8689 GCA_035495815.1 Bryobacteraceae bacterium | reverse complement strand
CGATCGGGCTGGCGCTGACAGCCAAGGGCGCTCTGCGCGGCGCCAGGGGCGAAGCTAAGGCGATGGAGGCGGCAATGAAGGTCCTGAAAGCAAAAACAAAGGACACGCCGAAACCCCTGATCATTGCGCGCCAGGAGTTGGACGCCCAGATCGACTACGCAAAAGGCAAAGTGGACAAATCGCTGCAAGCGCTGCGCGCCGCAATGAAGGCGGAGAGAGCGCTGCGGTACACCGAGCCGCCGTCCTATCCGCGTCCGGTGGCGGAGGTTCTGGGCCGGAAGGCGCTTGACAGGGGCAAGCTGCGGATCGCGGAAGAGGCCTTCCGCCAGGCGCTCGATCAGTATCCCGAGAGCCGGCGTGCGATGACCGGTCTCGACGAGACGCTGCACAAGGAAGGCAAGACGGTTGCAGCAGGATTATAGGAGTCCGGCTTCGTGGGAATCCCCATCACAGCCGCCGGCGCCGCTATCTCGATCGCCGGAGCCGGCCCGGCCGGGTCTTCCGCGGCTCTGGCGGCGCTGGCCGAAGGCGCGCGGGTCCGGTTGTTTGAGAAGTCGCGCTTCCCGCGACACAAAGTATGCGGCGAGTTTCTTTCGCCCGAGTTGCGGCCGGCGCTCGAATCGATGCAGGTTTGGCCGGAGTTTCTTCGGGCGTCGCCGGCGCTGATTCGCTCCGTCATCCTGCGCTTCGGCCGGAGTGAAAAACGATGGCGCCTGCCCGAACCCGCCTTCGGATTGAGCCGCCATCGTCTCGACAAACTGCTGCTCGACTGCGCGATCGCGCGCGGGGCCGAGTTCCTGCAGGAACCCTTCCCTCTCACCGGCGATCCGACCATATTGGCTTATGGAAGACGGCCGGTCGCGACCGGGCATGACCGCTTCTTCGGATTCAAAGCGCACTTCAGCGGACCCGGCTCCGATGCCGTCGAATTGTTCGTGGGCAGGAGCGCCTATGCCGGCGTGAGCCCGGTGGAAGGCGGCGCGACGAACGTCTGCGGCCTGGCGCGTGAATCGGCGCTGGCGGCGCATGGCTTCGACATCGACCGGTGGGTCGCCGGCTGGCCATCGCTCAATGAACGCCTGAGCGGTTGGTCGCGGAGCATGGACTGGCTGAAAACGGGCCCGCTGGTCTTCTCCCGCAGACTGCATCCCGAGAAGGAAACATCCGTGTACCGTACCGGCGACGCGCTCGGCTTCATTGATCCTTTTACGGGGTCGGGTATCCTCTCCGCCGTGCTGACGGGACAATTGGCCGGAATCGCCGCCGCCAGACGGATTCCGTCTCCCGAATACATCCGGAACTGTTCGGAGGTTCTTGGGCGGCAGTATCGCTTTTCCGGCCTGCTCCGGTTTTTGATTGCCAGTGGACTGGCAGGGAAGGCGGCCAGATTCTTTCCTGGAAATCTGCTGTTCCGTTTGACGAGGCCGAAACTGGTCCCTAAATAAGGAACCGGTGAGCACTCGGAGGAGTGTGCTCACCGGCTGGTCCGCACATACCGACAGTGGTCTTTTCAACCTCTGCGAGAGCGCGCTGGACCAATCTCTCTGGAGGGACCGTGGACGAGCCGGGTCCTCCATTCCAATCTCTACATACGCAGTATACTCCCAAAAGGTTACGGATGTGCTATGGAGTTTTTTCCTAAGGTACTGGGAGAGGCTTATTTTACAACGAGTTCGTACTGGCCGACGGAATACCCCTGGTCGGCAAACGGTTTGACGGCGACGTAATATGTACCCGGCTCGACCGCGCTGGTAAGCTGAGCGGTGACACCGCTATCGTCAATCACGCTGCCTTGTTCGTCGAGCAGCTCCAGATAGCTGTCGAAGGCGTTCGATGTCATGGAGATGTTCAGATTGCCGCTTTCCGTTACATTAAGCCGGTAGATGTCGGCGAAGGTGTTGTCGCGGTACAGGCAGGAGGTGAAGTGCAGCGCAGCCTGCAGCGTCCCGGGAGCAAGGTCGCCTTTGGGCAGACAGCCGGCGGGCCGATCCCCGGCGGCGAAGAGCGCATCCACCCGATACCGCCCGGACTGCGATCCGCCGGAAGCGAGCGCCTGGATGCGATAGGTCCCGGCAGGCAGGTACTGCAGGATCATGGCGTCCGGAGCGCCGTAGGAATCGTCGTCGCGGCGCAGGATGGAGCCCTGCGAATCGGAGAGTGTCATGTAGCTGTTCAGCTCCGACGAGGTCATGAACAGCGCGGTCATTCCGGCCGCTGGAAGGGTGAATTCATAGGAATCGGCAGCCTGGCCGTCCGTGCCCCGGCAGGAGCTTTCGCCGAGGTCGCCGAACAGGGCTGCGTTCAGCCCGAGGTTCTTCGCAGCCGGGCAGACCGGCGGCTCGCCCGGTGTGAACTTGTAGGTGATGTTGTAGGCGCCGGGGAAGAGGGAAAGCGCGCCGACGGACCAGGACCCGGCAGGCAGGGCAGCTACGATGCGGGCTGCGGCCGAGTCACTGGCGTCGCTGCGGGCCAGGCTGTTGTCCTTGGCGTCGCGCAGCACCAGAGTTCCGTAGAAATCCGCGGAAGCGAGGGTGACGTCGATGGTGCCGGCGGCCGGCGTGGTGAATGTGTAAACGTCCTGCATGGCGTTCACGTACCGGCAACTGGAGGCCGCCAGGGATCCGGCTTGCGGCGCGTCCCGCCCGAGTTCCAGCACGGGACAAATAGCCGGAGGTCCGGGCGTGAAGCGGTATTGGAGCGTATAGTCGCCGCCCTCGCTCTGGGTAAGAACGAGGACTGTATAGGCGCCGGCGGGCAGCTGCTGGCCGAGGATCGGGCGATTCTCTCCGCCGCTCTCGAAATCTTCCGACACCAGCCGTCCGGCGCGATCGAGGACAGCGATCAGCGTGGCCATCCGGCCCGCGGCCGCCACCCGCAGATCCGCAAAGCCGGCTTCGGTCAGATTGAGGTCGTAATAGTTGAACAGCAGCCCCTCGCCGAACGCGCAGCTGGCCGCGGTAATCGAGCCCTTCACGTCTTCGGAGGACTGCAGGGTTTTGAGCGGACGGCAGGTTTCCCCCTCGGCAGGCGTGAATTTGACGGTCAGCGAATAATCGCCGCGAGCAGCTGCGCCCGCGGCGGCGGCCAGAATCGAGTAGTCGCCGCCGAGCACGGAGACGGAAATCGATAGAGGATCGGATGCCAGCGCGTGGCCGTCCTCGTCCCGCAGAATCACCAGGCCCGAAAAATTCGGTGAAGTAAACGAGAGGTCCAGCGTGCCCGCGCCGAAAAGGGTGACGCGATAGCCCTCGAAAGGAGCATTGTTCAGCAAACGGCAACTGTCGTCGGTCAGCCGCCCGGAGACGGACTGCCCGGGTCCGATACGAGTGAATTCACGGCAGAGCGTGTTGGGCTCCGGCTTGAACGCCGAGTCGAGAGTGAATTTTCCCGTCTGCCCCGTCTTCGTGGCGTTGACGATAACGGTGTACTCGCCGCGCTCCATGGTTCTTTGGATGGCGGCGCCGGCGTCGATCTTGCGGCCCGCGCTGTCGCGCAGCAGCAGCGTCACGTCGAAATCCGAAGAAACGGCGTTGAGCTGGAGCTGGCCGACAGTGGGTAGAGTGAGAATGTACTCGGCGCTGAGCGTGCCGTCGGCAAGGCGGCAATCGGCCTCGGTCAAAGCGCCCGCAATGGAGTCCGCCGGCCGCAGGACGGACGCGGGCGCACACGTCTGGCTCCACGCCAACGCGGACAGTAGAAAAAAACCAGGGAGCAGCCGCACTCTCCAGAATAATACCCGGATCACACCGGAAAGTCGCACCAGGCGTAGCCCGCGCGGCAACTGCCTTCCAGGAGACATCGTCAGAAGCGCAAACTGACGCCGACAAACGGCCCATGGACCCGCAGCCGCGCAAAATCCGGCTGGTAATCGGCATGGAGGTCGAACAACCTGTACCCCGCGGTTATGCCGGCGTGGGGCAGAGGCGTCAGCTTGACCGCGGCCTCGCTCCGGATGAAGTATCCGTATCGTCCGGCAGGCGTCCCCGCGGCCTCGCCCACGATCTTCCAAATCCTTCCGCTCGTCACCTCGGCCGCTAGCCCGAAGGCCGGCGCTCCCACCGACAAGCTGTTGCTCTGGAGAAAGCTCAGCGCCGGCGCGCTGAGTGTGGCGCTCTGCAGGAAGCCATTCGCTTCCAGCAGCGGACCCAGCCTCAGACGCTCGGTGCGCAGGAAAAAATGTGTCCAGGTGAGCCGCAGAGCGTCCACGTCGACATTGGAGACCACCCGCGTTCCGAGCGAATAGGTACGGCCGCCGAAGACGATCGTCCGGTTGACGTCCTGGTCGCCGCTGTAACGAATCGGGGTGAAGGCGAAGCGGAGTTGATTCGAACCGGGTGACCAGGTGACCTGCGCTTCGGGAAAGCCGCCGTCTCCCGTGCCGAGATCTTTCTTCAGATCGACATCGGTGGCCAGTCCCAACCTCTCGACGCGCACCTGCGCATCGGTTTTCGTGAACCAATACCTGCCCTCGATTTCAAATACCTGAGGGTAAGCCGAAGCAGTCGCCAGACAAAAACACGCACAGCGGACAGTAAAGGTGACCATGAGAGCGCCCGGAAGGCGCCCGTCAGAGGATCGACGCCTTCTTTATGAAATCTAGACGCGGGAAATCTTTTTCCAGGTACGCGTTTCCCATCGTCTGGATCATTTCCTGCGACGGTCCGCTTCCTCGCGGCGCCCCTTCTCCGTATCCCGAATAGAGTTGATCGACCACCTCCATCCCGCTGACCACCTCTCCGAACGGCGCGAATCCGCTGGCGTTGAGATTCGCGTTGTCGACCAGATTGATAAACAACTGCGTCGTGCGTGAATTCGGCGCCGATGTCTTGGCGAAGGTGATCCTACCGCGTGTGTTGCTTTGCTTCACCGGATCGTCCTCAATGGATTGCGGCCGCCACTTCGCCTGCACCGCCGGATCGCCGGCAATCCCGAACTGCGCCATAAAGCCGCTGATGACGCGGAAGAATCGGGCGCCGTCATAGAAGCCGGACTGGACGAGTTGAAAGAATCGCTCGGCCCCGTTCGGAGACCAGTCTTTGTGCACCTGCACGACAAAGTCGCCTTTGCTGGTTTCGAACTTCACCCGGAAAGTGTCCGGCGCCCGCTCCAGTTTGGAGGCGCTGCGGGGCGCCGGCTCTTTGGAGCATCCTGCCAGCAGGACCGCGGCGGCCAATAAGAAGTAGGTACGCGAATGAGCTATCATGGCTAACCCACCATTCTGGCATGAAGATCACGGAAATCCGCACCTACGTCCTGGAAGCCGCGCTCGATCAGAACTTCGGCTTCTCCCAGTGGGAGTATTCGCGCCGTTCGACCCTGCTTGTCGAGGTTGCGACGGACGGGGGACTGAGCGGCTGGGGCGAGGCGTATGGTCCTGCCAAACCGGCGGCCTCGGCTGTCAATGACTTCTTCGCGCCGCATCTGACCGGCCGCGATCCGCGCGACACCGAGACCCTCTGGCATTTTCTCTTCGCCCGCGGCATCGACTACGGGCAGAAGGGACTCCTGCTGGCCGCGATCAGCGCATTGGACATCGCCTTCTGGGACCTCAAAGCCCAAGCCGCCGGATTGTCGCTCTACCGCCTGCTCGGCGCGTCGGAAACCGAATCCGTTCCGTGTTACGCAACCGGATTCTATTTCGGCGGACCCGGATGCCTCGAAGGCAAATTCGAGCGCGAAGCCGCTCTTTATCTGGAGCGCGGCTTCCGCGCCGCCAAGATGAAGGTCGGGCTGGGCATCGAGCGCGACGCAGAGCTGGTGGGGGCCGTGCGCGGATTCCTGGGCCCCAGTATGCGGCTGATGATCGACGCCAATCATGCCTATACGCCACAGGAGGCGATCGCGCTGGCCCGCAAAGTCGAGAAGTACGGGATTCACTGGTTCGAGGAGCCGGTCTCGCCGCTCGATGTCGAAGGCTATCTGGCGGTGAAGCAGGCGACGTCCATCCCGCTCGCCGGCGGCGAGTGCGAATACACGCGTTTTGGATTCGAGCCGTTATTACGCCGCCGGGCGGTCGATTTCGCGCAGCCGGATTTGTGCGCCTGCGGCGGCATCAGTGAAGGGCTCAAAATTGCCACGCTGGCGTCCGTGTACAACGTGCACGTGACGCCCCATGCCTGGGGATCCGCGATCGGACAAGCGGCGGCGTTACACTTCTACGCAGCCCGGCCCCGGCACCCCGGCAGTCTGACGGCGGAGGACAAGATGATCGAATGCGATCAGACGGAGAATCCGTTCCGGACGGCGATCGTGCGCGAGCCCATTCGTTTCGAGCGGGGAGCCTGGTTTCTGCCACAGCGGCCAGGCCTTGGAATCGAGATCCAGCGGGAGGCGTTGACCCGGTACTGCGCGGGATGACACAGGCGCGAGCCCGATCCGCTGCGAAAAGACGCAAAGCGCGGCTGTCCGGGCAGGACACACGGATCGGATGCGAAGAGCACGCGGAAGCGCCGGTCCTGCCTGGACGGGCGCCAACTTTGCGAGTTTGCGGCGCACCCTTCTCGTCTGGCCAGACAATTGCGCAATCAAAGCCATGCCTGTCGCGGAAGCGCCGGTCTCGAATCAGCGGGTAGAGACACCCGCACGGCGCTTCCATTGGCCTGACTTCTCAAAATCGAGCCGCTACATCGCCGCCATCGCCGCCGCAGCCATCCTGCTGCACCTGGCGCTCCGCTATGTCCTCGTATTACCGCGAGGCGCCTGGATGCTGCCGCTCTGGGTGACTCTGGGGGCCGGCGGGATTCCCCTGGTCTGGGACCTGGCCAGACGCCTGTTCCGGGGCAATTTCGGATCCGACTTGCTGGCCGGCATCTCCATCGTGACGGCAGTCCTGCTCGGAGACTACCTCGTCGCATGTCTGGTGATCCTCATGCTTTCGGGAGGAACAGCGCTCGAAGAAGCCGCTACCCGGCGGGCATCCTCGGTGCTGCAGGCGCTGGCGCGGCGCATGCCGCAACAGGCTCACCGGCTGACCGCGTCCGGCATCGCCGACGTAGGGCTTGATCAAATCACGCCCGGCGACCGGGTAGTGGTGTTCCCGCACGAGATCTGTCCGGTCGACGGCGAAGTGACCGAGGGCAGGGGCACGATGGATGAATCGTATTTGACCGGAGAGCCGTTTGAGATTTCAAAAGCTCCCGGCGCGCAGGTCCTGTCCGGAGCCATCAACGGAGAGGCCGCACTGACGATTGAGGCCAAAAAGGCGCCGGTCGACTCGCGCTACTCCCGGATCATGCGGGTGATGCAGGAGAGCGAGCAGCAGCGGCCGCGCATGCGCCGTCTGGCGGACCGGCTCGGGTCCTGGTACACTCCGCTGGCCATGGGTATCGCGGCGGCGGGCTGGGCAATCAGCGGCGACCCGAACCGCATGCTGGCCGTACTGGTGATCGCAACCCCCTGCCCGCTGCTGATCGCGATTCCCGTGGCCATCATCGGCGCCGTCTCGCTGGCTGCCCGCCGGGCAATCATCATTCGGAATCCCGCCATTCTTGAAAAGATCGACACCTGCCGCACCCTGATCTTCGACAAGACCGGAACCCTCACCCGGGGACGGCCCGCGCTGACGGAGGTGTTCCACCTCCCGGGCTTTTCGAGGGCCGCCGTCCTCCAGGCCGCCGCCAGCCTGGAGCAATACTCGCGGCACCCCTTGGCGAAAGCGGTGCTCGATGCCGCCAAAAGCGAAGGGCTGCGGATCGAACCGGCCGGAAAGGTCGCCGAGAAGCCGGGTCGTGGGCTGGAGGGAGTTGTCGGCGGCAGAACGATCCATATCACGGGCCGGGGAAAACTGCCGGACGCGAGCATGCTGCCGTCGACCGCGGGAGGCCTGGAGTGCATCGTACTGCTGGACGGCGCCGTGGCGGCCGCGCTGCGGTTTCGCGACGCCCCCCGGCCGGAAAGCAGGCGCTTCATCCATCATTTCGGCCTGCGGCATCGGGCGCAGCGGCTCATCCTGCTCTCCGGGGATCGCGAATCGGAAGTACATTATCTGGCTGATCAAGTCGGTATCACCATCCGGTATGGAAACCGGAGCCCCGAAGAAAAGGTCGAGATCGTGCGCCGGGAGACGGCGCAAGCCCCGACCCTCTTCGTAGGCGACGGGATTAACGACGCGCCCGCCATGCTGGCGGCCACGGCCGGTGTCGCCTTCGGTCCGGGGAGCGATATCACGGCCCAGGCCGCCGACGCAGTCGTCCTGGAAGCTTCGCTGGCGAAGGTGGACGAGTTGATGCACATCGGCCGGCGAATGCGATCCATCGCGCTCCAGAGCGCGGTCGGCGGCATGGCGCTCAGCGTCGTTGGAATGATCGCGGCTTTGCTGGGTTACCTGCCCCCGGTGGCCGGGGCATTGGCGCAGGAGGCTATCGACCTGCTGGCTGTCATCAATGCCGTCCGGACGGCGTCCTCCGGGCGCAGGCTCACCGATTTCTAACCGTCCTCTTTAAACCGTCCTCGGGCTACTTGGCCCAACCGAAATGGGCCATACCGCGCACCTTCCTGCCCACACCGTTACTGAAGATTCCAAGTAAAAGAAACTACGGCTATTTCTTCCTGAGCGTTTTGGCCCCGTGACTGCACTACTTACAGATGGAGGCATTCATGAAAAGAGCGGGGCGGTTGGCGCGCGCGGTTCCGGTTATTATTCTGTCAGGCTGTGCTCTCCTGATCAGCGCATCGAGACCGGCGTTTTCTC
>DATJFH010000146.1:0-2796 GCA_035495815.1 Bryobacteraceae bacterium | reverse complement strand
GGGCCTGCTCAGAGTCGGACTGGGCGCGGCCGCGGTGGGGACCATCGCAACCGGGATCGGCCTAACCACTGTGGCGCGCGAAATTCGCGAGCAATCGCGCGTGGATGAGGCGCAGCCCGCCGACGTCATCGTGGTCCTGGGTGCGGCCGAATACCGCGGCCACCCGTCGCCGGTTCTGGAGGCCCGCCTGAATCACGCGCTGTTTTTGTACCTGCGTAACCTGGCTCCACGGATATTGACCACGGGCGGCGCAGGCGGCGATCCCAGTTTCACCGAGGGCGGCGTGGCGCAAGCCTACCTGAGCCGCCACGGGGTTCCCGCTGAAGCGATCCTCGTGGAATCGGAAGGCGAGAGCACGGTGCACAGCATCGCGGCGGCGGCGGAGATTATGCGGCGCATGAAGCTCCAGTCCTGCATTGTGGTGAGCGACGGGTATCACATCTACCGCGTCAAGAAGCTGCTGGAGAATCAGGGGATGAAGGTATACGGGTCGCCCCGCCCCGAGGATCGTGTTCCTCTGGAGCCGGCGAGCTGGCGCGACCAGTGGCTTTACATGCGCCAGGCTCTGGCGTACGGGCTGTGGCGCGTCGGCATCCCGATCTAGGCTACTTCTTCAGCACCGACGTCCAGTTCACAATCACGTTATAGGGCGCCGAATCCGCGGCCGCAACCGGGACCGGAATCAGAAACTTCTGCCCGTCGCGCGTCACATCCCAGTACACAATCACGCCCGGCATCTTGAAGAGTTGCTTGGGCACGCCCGGTTGGAAGCCGTTCTTCATGTCGATCTCCACCGACATCATGGCTCCGTCTTGCGTGATATAGAACATCTCCTTGCCGTCGGCGCGCCAGTGCGGGCTGGTGCCTCCGCCCTTGGAAATCATCCATTGCCCGCCGGGACTGGTGCCGGTCTGCGGATCGAACGGACGCACGTAGGCTTCGTCCTTGCCGGACTCGTTGGAGGTGTAGGAGAAGAACTTGCCGCTGGACGGGAAGCGAGGCGCGCGTTCCGCGAATTGCGTCTTCACCAGTGGAATCAGCTTGCGCGTCTCGGCCGTACCCTCCGCAGGCAGAAGCCACAGATCCCCTGTTATTCCTCCGCTGCTGAGCGTGGTGACGGATAGATAGCGGCCATCCGGCGTCCATTCAGACGCCAAAATGGTCCCTAGCTCCTTAGGCGGAGTGAAGAACAGCTCGGGTGAGCCCGCGCCGTTGGCAGGTTTTTCATACAGCGCAACGGGGTTGGTGGCGGTGTAAACGATCCTGCTGCCATCGCCCCGCCAGAAGGGTGCGATCTCCTGCCCAGGCTCAAAAGTCAAACGCGTTTCCACCCCGCGCTCAAACTCATATACCCACAGATCCCTATCATGCGACGCAACCACCCGCTTACCATCCGGCGAGAGCGAGATGCTCGAGGCGTACCCCTTCAAGTCCCCCACCGTCGACAGAACCTTGCCCGTACGGTCCAGCCAGGTAAGGACCCCCGTCGTCCCGCCTCGTATGCTGCTCGCATTCGGGGCGTTCCGGCTATGAATCAGCACCCCCGTCCGCGAGACAGAGAATCCGCCGGGTGTCACGTTTTCGGCAATGGGCACGGCGTCTCCGGCCAGCTCATTGCGGCGGGGATCGAACGGCTGCGCCATCAAGGTGCCCGTCACAGGCCCCGCTTCCAATCCGGTGGCTCCGCGCACAAACAGCAGGTAGCCTTGCTTGGAGTTGGGTGCCGGGGCGTAGGCGACCGAGGATTGGTCCTGAAGCATGCGCCGCGGCATCTCCTGGGAACCATCCTCCAGAGAGGCGATGTAGATCCCATCCTCGGCACGAAACACAAAATGTTTACCGTCGGGGAGCGCCGACGGAGTCGCCACCCGGCGATCGGTCAGCCCACGGATGGGTGCGGCGGTACCGCCGCTCGCGGAGACCTGATTCGTGTCCGCCGGCGATCCCTGTCCGAACACGATTTTGCCTTCCGAGGTCCATAATCCTCCCACAACATTAAACGTCACCGCGGTCAAGGTTTGGGCGGGTCCCCCGGCTGCTTCCATCTTCTTCAGCTTCCCATCCGCCCCGAACGCCACGTAGCGGCTGTCCGGGGACCAGAAGGGAATGCCAACCACACCCTCGGAGCCTTCCATCGGCCGGGCTTGAGAATTGGAGAGCGAACGAATCCATAACTTCGTGCTTGCGTCCGCGCCACGAACCACAAAGGCCAGCTCGCGGCCATCGGGGGAAACGGCGGCGCCTCCCAAATCTCCGCTGCCCGGCAGACCGATTTCGAAGCGGATGGCCTCGGGAACGGGAATCTCGCGATTGAGGTAGGCGTAGGTTCCACCCGCGCCCAATGCGAGCACAACGGCGGCGGCGACAGCGGGCCACAGCCAGCCCCTTTTGGGAGTTTGGACCGGGATCGGCACGCTGGCGCTGGCGCTCGACATGCTCGACGGCGGCGCGTCCAGATCGATCAGCTCCAGCGCGGGCTTCAAGTCGCGAGCCGAGTGCCAGCGGTCATCCGGTTTTTTCTCCAGGCACTTTCGGACCAGGCGTTCCATGGCTCGCGGCGTCCCCGGCTGGCGCTGACTCATCGGCGTCGGCTGATCATTGAGCAGGGCGGCTAGCACGGCGGCCTGCGTGTCGCCATTGAAGGGACGCTGGCCGGTGATCATTTCATAGAACACCACGCCGAAGGAGAAGATGTCGCTCCGCTCGTCGGTGTCCTTGCCTTCCACCTGCTCCGGCGCCATATAGTACAGCGTTCCCAGGATCGCGCCCGCGCGGGTGATGGGCTCGGTGACGGTC
>DATJFH010000145.1:0-11333 GCA_035495815.1 Bryobacteraceae bacterium | reverse complement strand
ACGCGCGCTTTCCAGTTTCGACATCATAAGCGTCGAGGAAACCGCGGACGCCGAACTCACCGCCCGCGACACCCATCAGCACTTTATTCTTCACCACCAGCGGCGCGTGCGTGGCCGAGTAGCCGAGTTTGTAGTCGGCCATTTCCGTGTCCCACAGGACGCGTCCGGTCTTCCGGTCGAGAGCCACGGCATGGGCGTCGATCGCCGCCAGGAACAGCTTGTCCCCCAGAATCGCCAGGCCGCGATTCACCTGTCCGCAGCAGGTCTGGACCTTGGGCGGGAGGCGGCGCCGGTATTCCCACAGCTTCACGCCCGTGCGCGCGTCGAGCGCGTACACATCGCTCGGCGGAACCGTCAGGTACATCACGCCGTCGACGACCAGCGGCGTCGTCTGGAATTTCTCGCTGATTTTGGCCTGGAACACCCACTTGATCTCCAGCGATGGCGCATTCGCCGGCGTAATCTGGTCGAGCAGGCTGTAGCGGTGAGACTGGTAGTTGCCCGAATACATCAGCCAGTTCCCGGGCTTCGCATCGGCGTGCAGCAGGTCGGTATAGGAGACCTGCGCCCCCGCCGAGGCGGCCGCCATCAGAAGAATCACCCCTCGAGCAAGGGCTCCCGTCGCGTGCCGGCAGCCGGAAGCGCCTGTAGCGCCGCGAGGTGGGTCTGACGCGCCGCAACGGATCTGAACGCCTGTTCTCACTTCGGACCTCCCTTGAGGGTACAAAGATAGCTGGTTATGTCGTCCATTTCCCTGGCGCTGAACACCGTCCGGTACGAGGGCATGAAAGACTCCGCGGGCCGCTCGAGCGACTTCAAGTCCGCCTTCAGAAAAGAACGGATCTGCTCGCCGCGGATCATCAGGTGCACCGTGTACTCGTCCTCGCTGAGCCGGATACCGGTCACGCTCTCCCCGCTTCGGGTGACCATCCTCACCTGCCGGTAAGCGCCGGCGACCGCGCGATCGGGGTCGGTCAGCGATTCGGCCAAATGATCGCGGGCGCGGGTGGCGCCGAGAAAGGAGAGATCCGGTCCCAGGCGCCCAGACCCCTGTACGCGTCCGTCGATGGTTGCCGAGTGGCAGCTCAGACAGGCGCCCTTGCCGAAGAAGAGCTTCCGGCCGGCGGCTGCGTCTCCGGGGCGCGCTTCGCAGACAGCCGCGGACGCTGTCACCGATCGTTCCAGCGTGCGTACGAAAGCGAGGATTTTCCAGATCTCCTCCTCGCCCAGGAAGTGGCCGGACATCTCGGTGCCGGACACGCCGTCGGCGATCACACGGTACTGATCGCGGTCCGACGAGCCGTGGCGGCGGAAGGTGGAGGCCAGCCGCGCGCCGCGCCCGGAGGCGCCGTCCATGCCATGGCAGAAGACGCAGAACAGCGCGTAGAGGCGGCGTCCCTCCGCCACGTCCTTGGGCGATGTGTACGGATTGGTCTCGCGCGACTGCGCCCAGGATGCGGAGGCGGCCAGCAGCAGCACGAAGCAGCGAATCGTCATGGATTCCTTTCTGTGTGGCGAATCGTTGAACTATGGAATAATCGGCACGATGATTCGTTCGACACGATTTCGCATTATACTGCTGGCGGCCTCGCTCGCCGCCGGACTGGTCTGGTTGAAAGCGCAGCAGACAGCGGAATCAGATCCGGCTTACTCCTCGCAGCCCGGCGGCACGTCCGAGGAGAAGTTGTGGCAGACCCTGATCCTTTTCGGCGTGAACGACCGCGAACCAACGGCCTGGAATGGCCGTGTCGATTTGGAGGGCGGCGAGCTGCACAAGATCGAAGGGTATCGATTCGAATTACCGGACCGCGTCCTGCCGCAAGGCGGATGGGAAGCAAAAACACAGTCCACGTTGATTCTGAAAAATTCTCCGGTGGAGGGCGGCACGACCGGCAACGAGACCAAAGTGATTCCCAAGGGACTGCTGTTGCGCGGAGCAGGCCCGGCGAGGTTGACCGTGTCCCTGCGGCAGGGCTCGTTCATGGTGGCGCCGGAGAGTCTGGGCTTTGGCGAAATTCGCAAGGAAATCGGGGGCCGCGTGGAAATCCGGCGCATTCCCCCGGCCACCGATCTTTCCGGCACGCCGCTGCGGCAGCATGATTTTCCCTCGATCGCGGCGGATCCCAACGCGGTTTGGGCGGCCTGGGCCAGCTATCACGACAAGCAGGAAGAGCTGAACTTCCGGCGCTATAAAGACGGCCGCTGGACCAGGCTGATTCCGGTGGGACGCGCCGCGGCCGACCTTTGGCGGCCGAACATCACCACGGACGAGACAGGGAAGCCCTGGCTCATCTGGTCGCAGCAGATTCAGGGCAACTGGGACATCTACGCCATGCCGTGGGAAGGCGACCAGTGGGGCGGGCGCGTGAAGATCAGTGGCAATGCGCTGCCCGATATCGAGCCGCATGTGGCCCGCGGCCAGGATGGCACGATCTACGTGGTCTGGCAGTCGCTCGAGGGGCGTGTGTCCCACGTGCGGCTGGCGTACTGCAAGGGCGGCAAGTGGTCGAACGCGATCGCGGTGACGATGGGTGACTCGAATGATTGGGAGCCAGCGGTCGCGGCCGGGCCGGACGGCAGAGCCTGGATCGTCTGGGACCGTTACACCACCAGCTACGATATTTTTGCCCGCTCCTACACACCCGGAGGCGGATTTTCGGCGGAGATGCAGGTGGCGGCGACGCCGCGCTTCGAGGCGCACTCTTCGATCGCCGTGGACGGGCGTGGGCGGCCCTGGGTCGCTTTCGAGACCGGAGGCGTGAACTGGGGCAAGGATCTGGGCGCCGCGTTGGGAGCCAAGTCCCCCGGACAACCGCTGGGCGGGACCAGGCATATCGAAGTCGCCTGTTTCGATGGCGGAACGTGGAAGGCCCCGGCGGCGTTTGAGCCGCAGGATTCGCTGGCGTCCGGCAGCACCGGCGATTACCTGCCGCTGCTGCACGTGGACGGCGGCGGAAATTTGTGGATGGCTTTCAAGCGCCGCTTCAGCCCCAGTTCCAAGCTGCAGGTGGCCGGCGGCGTGTCGGTGCGGCCGAGCATTTTCTGGGAGGCGTACCTTACCCGGCTCGACGGGGCCCGATGGGCGGACCCGATGCCGCTGCCGAACAGTTGGTCGCGAAACAGCACGCGCATGAGTCTGTCCTCGTCGAATGGACGGCTCTGGGCGTTCTGGCCCTCCGACAGCCGGGCCTATGCTTTCGCCAGCCGGCCGCTGGCGGGGCGCGTTTATTCCGGATCCGTGACGCTGCCTTCTGCCGCCGCCGAACCGGCGCTCCGGGCGTACCAGCCGTCGGCCGAGGCGCCCCCGGTGCATGCCGCCGAGGTCCGCGACGTCGGCGCGATCCGCGCCCATCGCGTCAAATCCGGCGCGGAGTCGCTGCGGATCGTGCGCGGCGACCTGCATCGGCACACCGAGTTGTCGCAGGATATCGGCGGGCTCGACGACGGGTCGCTGCCGGAGTTCTATCGCTACATGATCGACGCCGCGTCCATGGATTTCGGCGCCTCGACCGACCATCAGGCCGGAGGCGTGGACTACTGGAATTTCCTCACCTTGAAAACAGCGGATATGTTCCATTTCCCGCAGCGCTTCGTTCCGCTCTACGCCTATGAGCGCAATATCGCCAATCCGGACGGGCACCGGAATATCATTCACACGTCCCGCAACTACCCGATCGTGCCGTTCTTCCAGAAAATGGACCCGAAGTTCCTGTTGCCCGACACGCCGGACGGTGAACTGTTGACGTTCAACAGCGGCACCTTCGGCGGGTCGATCCGCAACGACACCAAGCTGCTCTATGAGGAGCTGCGAAAGAGCAAAGGGCTGGCTATCCCGCACACCTCCGGGACCAACAGCATGGGGACCGACTGGCGGGACAACGATCCGAAGATCGACGCGGTGGTCGAAATCTACCAGGGCGCGCGCCAGAATTACGAGCACAAGAACGCGCCTCGAGGTATCAAGGACGGCGAGGAGAAGAAGGCCATCGGCGGATTTCAGGAGCCTGGCATGGTCTGGAACGCGTGGAAAAAAGGGTATAAGATCGGCGTCATCGCCAGCTCCGATCACTACTCGACTCATATCTCTTACGCCATGGTCTACACGCCCGCCCAGACCCGGCAGGCCATCTTCGATTCGATTCTGAAGCGGCGAACCTACGGTGCGACGGACAACATCGTGCTCGAATTCTGGATGGGCGACCATTTCATGGGAGAAGATTTCACGGCTTCCGAGAACCAGAAGATCCGGGTCAAAGCGCAGGGGACGGGGCCGATCGAGGCAATCCATCTCATCCGTGACGGCAAGTATATACACAAGACTTCGCCCGGCAAGGCGGCGGCCGACTTTGAATTTCGGGACAGCGATCCAGGTAAGGGGCAGCACTGGTACTATGTGCGCGTTGAGCAGAAAGACGGCGAGCTCGCCTGGTCGAGTCCCATCTGGGTCCGGTACTGAACTTGAAATTGCCCCAAATTCCAGTGGCGCCTTACTTGCTATCGAAGCTGCAAGGTGAGCCGCCCACAAAAACATCGTCTTGCGGTGAGCGGGCGGAAACGGATTGTCCTTCTGATCGCCACATTGGTACTCATTTTCGCTGCGGCCGGGATGCGCTTTCAGCCGACCGCGCGGATTGAGGTCCTGACCAACCGGTACAACAACGCCCGTACGGGGTGGAATCAATACGAGACTTCGCTTCACACCGGGAATGTAAACGCGCAGCACTTCGGCCGGCTGTTCGATCGCGAAGTAGAGGGAGACATCTACGCGCAACCGCTGATTCGCCGGGCGGTGCGCATTCCAGGCGCCGGCCTCCGCGACATCGTTTATGTGGCCACCTCGAGCAACCGCGTCTACGCCTATGACGCCGAATCGCCGGCGGCGTCGAAGCCATATTGGCGCGTGGGGCAGGAGGTGTTCGGCCCGCCCGTCTTGCGCTCCGAGGTGACGGACCTCGATCCTCCCGACAGCTATCACAACTTTTCCTCGGCCATCGGAATCGTGGCGACTCCCGTGATCGATCCGGCTACGAACACGCTCTACGTCGCCGCCAAATCCAAGTCCAACGACCGGCAGCAGTTCCGGCTGCACGCTCTCGATCTTTCGACCGGGCGCGAGAAGAGAGAAATGGGCAGCCCGGTGGTTCTGTCGGCGACCAGCCAGGGGACCGGCTCCGGCGCCGAGAACGGAACCGTAAGGTTCACTCCGCGCAAGCTGCTCAATCGTCCCGGCCTGCTGCTTGCCGGCGGGGTCGTGTATCTTGCCTTCGCCGGGCATTCCGACGGGGAGCCCGGACGCGATTTTCACGGCTGGATCCTCGGCTATGACGCCCGGACTCTGCGCCAGGTAGCGGCTGTGTGCACCACTCCTGACGGCGCTCAAGGGGGCATTTGGCAAAGCGGCACCGGCCTGGCGTCGGAAACCGGCGAGGATGGAAAGCAGGTGATCTATGCTGCGGTCGGGAATGGGGACGAAAAAGGCCGCAACCTGGGTCAATCGATTCTGAAACTGGGTCCCGCCCCGGGGATGGAACTGCAGCGGCGCTTCACACCCGCCGACGCGGCACTGATGAACGAAAAGGATCTGGACATTTCCGCCGGTCCTGTATTGATTCCAAACACCCGCTACGTGGCGGCCTGCACGAAAGACGGCCGCTGCTTCTTCGCCGAACGCGGGACCATGGAACTGCGGCAGGACCTGCAGGCCGGCGAGGACAGCGCGGGCAGCAACATGGCTCCCAACGTCCACGGCGCGCCCGTGGTCTGGCGCGACGCGAATGACAGCGTTTTCCTTTATGTGTGGAGCGAAGAAGACTATCTGAAGAGATACCGGCTGGACGCCGGGCTCTTCGTGCTTGCCGGTCGCAGTACCATGATGGCGCCCGCGCACAGTATGCCAGGCGGGATTCTGTCCGTTTCGTCGAATGGATCGAAAGCGGGCACGGCCGTGCTCTGGGCCTCCCTTCCCGCTTCCGGCGACGCGAACAACGATACGGTGCCGGGCGTACTCCGGGCATTCGACGCTTCCGACATTTCGCGCGAGTTGTGGAACAGCGAGCAGGAGCCACGTCGCGACCGGCCCGGCATGTTCGCGAAGTTCTGCCCGCCGGTGGTCGCCAACGGTAAGGTGTATCTGGCGACCTTCGCCGAGCCGGGTCGCGCCAACCGGTTGGCCGTTTACGGGCTGCTCAAACCGCCTAACGAATACTGATTCGCAAGCCGTTCAGCCACAGGTCCAGAAAGTCGTAGCTGGCGCGGCGAACCTCGGGCGGAAACTCGTGCGCCGAGTCCGGATAAACCGCCACCAGCCTGTCCCGCTTGCCGTAGACGCGGTCGAATACCGGCAGGGCCGCTCTCACGCAGTCTTCGACTCCCGTCACCTCGAAATTGTCGTCGCGCCGGGGGGCGTTTACGAAGACGGCGCGCGGTGCGATGGCGGCCAGGATTTCGCTGAAGTCGAACGGCATTTTTACCGGATCCCTGCCAAATAGTTCGGCGATCCTCGGCATGTACCCGCGATGGCTCCAGCCGGTGAGATCGCCGCCCTTGTATTTGGCGAATGACGTAAACCCGCAGCTCGTGACAACGGCCGCGATGCGCTCGTCGAAGACTGCAGCAAACAGTGCGTTGTGCCCGCCGAGGGAATGGCCGATCGCTCCGATCCGCCGCCGGTCCACTTCCGGCAGCGACGCCAGCACGTCCACCGCGCCCATGTGGTTCCGGATTCCCTTCATGGTCGCACTGGCGTAGCCGTTTGCGTAAGGATCGAATTTGTACTCGCCGAAATTCGGGTAATCCGGCGCGATCGTCACGTAGCCGCGCCCGGCCAGTTCGGCGGCGTATGCCAGATTCTGATTCGTCCCCAGTCCGGCAGGCTCCGCCTTCCCGATGCGTGTGGTCTGGTGCAGACACAGCATCGCCGGCAGCTTTCCGGAACGGTGAGCAGGGATCAGGAGATAGGCCGGCACTCGGTCCCCCTGATCTGTCGAATACGTAATCTTCCGCCGCACATAACCCGGCAGACGCGTTTCTTCGAGCACGGTCACTTCCGGAGCCGGAAGTTTGCGGGCGGGCCTGGGCCCCATCACCTTCTCCATATTTTCCAGAACATGGGCACGGCGCCGAAGCCAGTCCGCGCGCGTGCGCACCTCATGGCTGTTACCGCGGCCGTCCTGGTAGACGAGCAGGTTCCGTCTGTCCTGATATACAGGCGCTTCGGCATAAATTGCGCGACTAATCGCCAGCGCCGTAATGAGCGCCCTAACGTACACGGTCGTAAATATTACCTCCGCAGCAGGCGCCCATTTTGTTCCTGAGCGTCAGTGATTTGTTCATTCTAGACAGCAATCGATGTGGTGATCGGAATGCTCTCGTTGCAGCACCGCAGTTTGATTCTGAACAGAAAAGGAAGTGTGTACCCACATGTGGAACAACAAAAGGACTGAAGAAGAATCCGCGCCCAAAGCCGCGCCGCGACCCCTCCCCGCAAGTGAGCCCGCCGTTCGTCCGGCGCCCACCCCTGCAACCACCGCCGAGCAGCCGAAGCAGCCAAGCCGCGGCGGAGTGATCGGATCCTCCATGACGGTGAAAGGAGAAGTCCATAGCCGTGAAGAACTCTACGTAGACGGAGAGATACAGGGTTCGATCGAGCTCCAGCATCGGCTCACCATCGGGCCCAACGGAAAGGTGAACGCCACGGTGAAAGCTCGCGAAGTGGTCGTGCACGGTGTGATCCAGGGTAACGTCCAGGCGGTGGAGAAGATTATCCTGCGCGAAAAGGCGAGCCTGGTGGGAGACATCAAGACCGCCGGCATCGTCATCGAAGACGGAGCGTATTTCAAGGGAAGCATCGATATCACGCGAGCTGAAGCAAGTCCGAAGCCGGCCAAAGCGCAGGCTGCCGCGGCGCATCCGGCGGCCGAACTGGTTTCTTAACATTACTCTTTGGGGCCGATTCCCAAAGTTTTCATTTTCCGGTACAGGTTGCTGCGTTCGAGGCCCAGCATCTCCGCCGTGCGGCTGACGTTGCCATTGGCCTCTTCCAGCTTCTTCTGAATATACTCGCGCTCGGCAGCCTCCCGGACTTCCTGCAGGCTGCCGAAGCGGTCAGACGGTCGGTCGGCCACGCTGCGCCGCGTCACACTCACGGGGATGTGCCGGGCGTCGATCCGGACCTGCGGATTCAAAATCACGATCCGCTCAATCAGGTTCCGAAGCTCCCTCACGTTGCCCGGCCAATGGTAGTCCTGAAGGATGCCGTAGGCTTCGGGTGTCAGTTCCTTGGGTTTGCGTCCGTAAGCCGTGGTGAACTCCCGCAGGAAGGAATCCGCCAGCAGCGGGATATCTTCCGCCCGCTCGCGCAGCGGCGGCATGTGGAACGGGATCACGTTGAGGCGGTAGAAAAGATCCTCCCTGAAATTGCCGCGCTCGATCTCCTCTTCCAGGTTCTTGTTGGTGGCGGCAATCACCCGCACATCCACCTGCACCGATTCGGCCGCGCCTACCGGCTCGAAGCGCTGCTCCTCGAGCGCCCTCAGCACTTTTGCCTGCGTCCGGAGGCTCATGTCGCCAACCTCGTCGAGAAACAGCGTTCCCGAGTCGGCCTTCTGGAACTTGCCGATCTTCGATTCGTGCGCGCTTGTGAAGCTGCCGCGGTTGTGGCCGAAGAGCTCGCTTTCGATGAGATCCTCCGGAATGGCGGCGCAATTCACCTCGATGAACGCGGCTCCGGCGCGCTGGCTCATGGCGTGGATGGCATGCGCCACCAGCTCCTTGCCCGTGCCGCTTTCGCCGTAAATCAGGACCCGGCCGTTGGTCCCCGCCATGAGCGCCATCTGCTGCCGCAGGGCCTTCATCGGTACGCTGACGCCGATAATCCGGTACTTCGACTGGTTGTTTTCCCGTAGCCGGCTGTTCTCGATTTCCAGCCTGCGCTGCTTGACGGCGTTGCCGGCCACGACTGTTACCTTCTCGATCGAGAGCGGCTTCTCGAGAAAGTCGAACGCCCCGAGCTTGGTCGCCCGCACGGCGGTTTCGATGTTGCCGTGCCCGGAAATCATCACCACCGACGGCCGGTCGGGCAACGGGATCTCCTGAATGCGCGACAACGCCTCCAGCCCGTCAACGCCGGGGAGCCAGATATCCAGCAGGACCAGTTCGTAGCTGTGCCGGCCAAGCTCCGCGAGGCAGGCTTCGGCGCTATCCACCGTCTGCACCGAGAAGCCCTCGTCCTCGAGCACGCCTCCCAGCGACTGGCGAATGCCCGGCTCGTCGTCGACTACCAGAACCCGAACGCCTTTCATGGACGGACAACCAGCGGATCGGCTGCGGCCTCGGCGGGAGCCGCCTTCGGCTCGTCGGGTTCCACAAAGATCGGAATCTCCACCGTGAACCGGGCGCCCACGGGCTGGTTATCTTCCACCCGTATGACGCCATTGTGCTCGGAAACGATGTGATTCACGATCGCCAGACCGAGTCCGGTGCCGCGGCCTTTCGTGGAGAAGTAGGGAAGAAAGAGGCGCTCCTTGTCTTCGGCGGAGACGCCGCATCCCGTGTCGGCAACCACCAGGTCGACGGTATCTCCGGCGCCGGACTGCGTCGAGATCCGAAGCTCTTTGATCAGCGAGTTCTGCATGGCTTCGGCGGCATTGTCCACCAGATTCACCACCACCCGCTTGAACTGCTCGGAATCCACCAGGACCGCCGGCAGTCCCTGGGTGAGATGCGACTTCACATGAATCCCGTCCAGCCTGCCGCGGAACACGGACAGCGCATCGTTCACTACGACGTTCAGGTCGCAGCGCGAAAGCTGCGCCGTCGGGAACCTGGCGAATTGGGAGAATTCGCTGACCAGGCTCTTGACGGATTCCACCTCCTTGCCGATGATGGCCGTGCATTCCCGCAGGATGCGGGAGGTTTCGGTTGGCAGCCCCAGGCGCTCGACCTGCCGTCCGATGCGCTCCGCCGAAAGAGCGATTGGCGTCAGCGGGTTGCGGATCTCGTGCGCGATGCGCCGCGCCACCTCGCGCCAGGCGGCCGCCTTCTGCGCCCGCAGCAAATCACTGGTGTCCTCGAGCACGATCACAAAAGCCGAAGTGAGCCGTTCGTCGAGCGCCGAGACCGTGATCGCCAGGTGCAGCGTTTGCTTATCCGTCCGCAGTTCCATTTCCCGTGAGGTGGACCCGGTCCGGCGGGCCCGCTTCATCATGTAGCGCAGCTCGGCCGTATCTTCCCGGGGAAACAAATCCTCCAGCCGGCGGGCACGCTCCACTACGGCCTGGGGAAAGATCTTGCTCAGAGCTCGGTTCACTTTCTGAATGCGGCCGTCGGCGGATACGGAGATCACGCCGTTGGGGATGCTCTCGAGAATGGCCTCGCTGAACCGGCGGCGGGCTTCGAGCTCGTCGCGGTTGGCCTGAAGCTGGCGTGTCATGGCATTGAATCCGCGCACCATCCCGGCCAACTCGTCGATGGCGCCCACCTCGACGCGATAACTGAAATTCCCCTCGCCCACCGCGTCGGCGGCCCGCAGCAGCGCGGCGATGGGACCGCTGATCTGCCGCGCCAGCAGACGGGCAATCCAGGTGCTCACGAACAGCGTGAACAGCGCGATCAGCGCCTGCATCATGATGTAGAAACTGCGTACGCTCTTCTTCTGCCGGTCGAGTTCGTCGATCCGTTTGAGATAAGTTTCGATCTGGGCCTGGGCCGCGGCTATATCCAAGGGAACCTTCGCCGCAATCGAGATCGACGCGGCTTCCGGAGTTCCTTCGTGTATACCGACCCGAGCCGTGCGGATGTTCTTGCGCGGCGACCGGAGCGCGGCCGGATCGCCGCATCGCGCGATGACGTCCCCTCCCGGGATTGAAGCAATCTCGACCGCGGCCAGGTTCCACTCCCGGCAGACGCTCTGTAGAAACCCCGTCTGGCCCGCCTGCGCGCGTCCGGCCAGGGCTGCCGCCTGCAGCTCCAGCTTTTCGCGAAGTTCCTTGTCGAAGGCCCGGTCGATCGCCTGATAATTCAGCTTCACGTTCTCCGCCGGCCTGAAAAACCACTTCTCCACCTGGCGATTCAGAACCATGTAGCTGAAAGCCACCAGGAAACAGACCGGCATGAAGCTCAAGGCCAGCGCCCCGAAATACAGCTTCGATTCGATTCGCGATCCCTCGCGATTGTGCCGGCTGCGGATGACGAGCTTGATTCCGTCGCGAAAGAGAATGAATCCCAGGGTAATCGTGAGAACGAAAATTAGCGTCGACACAGCCAGGAAGATGAACGTCTGGCTGAGATTTTCCGGATATTCGTCGAATTTGAAGGACACCTGCCAGATCACCAGC
>DATJFH010000144.1:0-4769 GCA_035495815.1 Bryobacteraceae bacterium | reverse complement strand
CGGCCAAGCTGACCGAGACGGACTTCCTGTTCTCCATGCCGAACCCGCGTCCGGCCAAGCCGCCGGTGGCCGACGTGGGGCAGGTCGTGCTCGACGTCTACGGACGGTGGAATGGAGCGGGCTGGCATTTCGCCGGGGAAGTGGATGTTTTCGAGGCGATCGCAGCCGTCAGGAGGCGCTACAAGATCGACCCGGCGCGGATCGTGCTGCGCGGATTCTCCATGGGTGGGGAAGGGGCCTGGCACATCGCGCTGCACCACCCGGACCGGTTCGCGGCGGCCGAGATCGGGGCGGGCACGGTCTCGCGGCGGCTGGCGACGACGCCCGATCTGGCGCCGTATCAGAAAGCAGTCCTGCGCATCTGGGAGAACATTCCCGAGTGGGCTCTGAACGTGTTCAACCTGCCGCTGGCGGGGCATGGCGGCGATATGGATCCGCAGCGGGAATCGTCCGTCAGGGCGCGCGACCAGCTGGCGAAAGAGGGATTCGTTCTGGAGGGCGAACCGGACGATCTGCGCGCCAGGGGCACGCCGGCTATTTTTCAGACGTCCAGGAATACGGGGCACAGCACGAGTCCCGAGGTCCGCGCGCGGCTCGATGCGTTTCTCAAAAAGTACGGCGACCGCGGGCAGGTGTCGCCCGACCACATCCGCTTCCTGACGTACACCACCCGCTACAATCGCGATTACTGGGTCACGCTGGCGGCTCTCGAGAAACATTACGAGCGGGCCGAGGTGGATGCGCAGCGGGGACCGGGGGGCAGGCAGTACCAGATCAAGACGAAGAATCTGGCGCGGCTGGAGCTGTGCGAGACGGACCAGGCCACGGAGATCGACATAGACGGCCAGGCGCTGCGCGTGAAACCGGCGGCTTCGATGGCGCTGGAAAAATCGGCGGCCGGGTGGAAGGTGGCCGGCCAGCCGTCCGGCTTGCGAAAGGTTCACGGGCTGCAGGGTCCCATCGACGATGCGTTCCTCGATCCTTTTCTGCTGGTGCGGCCGACGGGGACGGCTTGGAACGACGCGGTCAATCAGCAGGCCTTGCGTACACTGGCGCGCTTCGACCGGATGTATGCGAAGTTTCTGCGCGCGCATCCTCGGGTGAAGGACGACAGGGACGTGACCGCGGCCGATCTGGCGAAGTATCACGTGGCGCTGTTCGGGGATCCGGGGAGCAACCGCTGGATCGCGAAGTTGAACGGCAAGCTGCCGGTGCGGTGGACTCGCGACGCGGTCAGCCTGGAGGGCAAGAGCTACCCCGCGGCGGATCATTACCCGGCGCTGATTTATCCCAATCCGCTGAGTCCCACGCATTACGTCGTGCTGAATTCGGGGCTGACCATCGACGATCGGGGGTATCGGGGAGATTACGGGATGCCGAGCCTGGGCGATTTCGCGGTGCTGAAGGCAGGCGCGGGGGAGGTGGGCGACGCAGCCGTGGCCGGCTTGTTCGATGAATTCTGGAAGTTCCCCAAAGAGTCGAGCGCGGCTGCCGGGCGTTGACGGGCGGAAGCCCCCGCGGCGCTTCAGCGCTTCTTCGACTGCTCCGGCAGAACCGCGTAGCCTTTGGGCGGCGGGTATAGCGCGGTCAGCAGTTCGAGGCGCTTTCGCAGGTAGCGGCTGGGCATCTGCCGGGGGCCGGTTTCGACGTCGATGTCGCAGCAGATTCCGTGCAGGAACAGCGTCAGCGTGTCCTCCAACGCCTGGCGGACGTAGTCGTGGAAAATCTTTGTCTCCTTGTGCAGATTCGTCTGTCTCCGCAACAGGGACTGCTTCAGGCGCCAGCTCCGCTCATCCACCTCGCCATGGACTTCGGCGGCAAGCTCTTCGCGGACCAGTCCATAGAATTGCTCTTTCGCGCGGGCGTCGGAGGAGCCCTCGGCCACCAGACCGGCGATCGCGTTGTAGAAGGAATAATGGTAGTCCGCCATCTCTTCGTCCTTGACGGAAAACGCCAGCGTGGCAGCCTCCCGGCGCAGCAGGCGGGACCAGAAGATCTGGCGCTGCTCGGCGGGCTTCTCGAAGCACACCATGTCTCCCCCCTTCCCGTTCATTTTCTCCAGGTAAGGAACCAGCAAAATCCCGATTTTCGGCAGGGCGCCGCAGATCGCCTGGGGGAGGGCAGCGATGGGGTCTTCGAGGTACTGTTTCAAATCCTCGTCGGCGATCGGGGTGACCAGGAAATAGGAAAAAACCGACCCCAGGGGAACCATCTCGGAGCGAATGCGTGTGGCGAGTTCTTCGACGGCGACACGGCCGCGGTCGATTTCAATTGGCATGGAGCGTATCGATTCTAACAGATCGGAGGACTTTCACTCCATTTTACCACTCCGGGCGTGGAGTCCTCACTTCGCCGGCTCGGCGAAGCAGTACAGCATGCCCCGGGTCCGAAGGTAGATCTTGCCGCCGGCTATGGCAGGGGTGGCGTAGGCTTCATCTTCGAGATCGTTCTGAGCCAGAATTTCCCATTCCCCGGCGGCTTTCAGGACGGATACCTTGCCCGCCTGGCTGATCATGTACACCTTCCCGTCGGCGCCGACCGGAGAGGAGTAATAGCCATCGAGCGCGCCTGTCAGTCTCGCCTGTTTGAGCACCTTCCCGGTGGCAGGATCGAGGCTGGTGGCGATTCCGCCCGTCTTCACCAGAAATAGCACGCCTTGATAGAGGAGCGGGCAGGGAACATCCGGCAGGACTTTCCGGTAGCGCCAGAGGACGTTGGTGTCGGTGAGGTCGCCGGCGCCGCCGAGCCGTATCGCCATGAGGCTGTTTTCGGCGGCGCGGCGGGCGCGGAAGAAGCTCCAGTCGCGCTCGTTGAGCAAGCCATCGCGATCGAGGTCGACCGCGCCCCAGCTTCCGGTCGGCTGCCACTCCTTCGGCAGCTCGCTCTGGGCTAGCTTGCCGTCGTGATTGGCGTCGGCTTTGGCGATAGCTTCCCGGAACTCGGGAAGCTGCGCCTGCTCACCCGCGTCGCCGCCCGGGGCCCAGTTGTTGAAATAGAGCACATTGCCGGAGATCACCGGCATGGATTTGACCTGCCAGGTGAGACCGCGGACCCACCACAACTTTTCGCCGGTCTCGACCGCATAGGAGATCAACTGGTAGGAGCCCGGCACGATCAACTGCTGCGGTCCGGATTCGGGGCGGTACAGGATGGGAGTCGAAAATCCGTGAGTCACTTCGGGCCGCTCGGTCTTCCAGAGGGTATGGCCGTCGTCCTTGTCCACCGCGAGCAGGTAGGAATCGTTATTCTGATCGCAAATCATGATCAGTTTGCCGCCGGAGAGTACGGGGGACGCTCCCATCCCGTGGAGGTTGGTGAACGGACCGAGGGGACGCTTCCAGCGTTCGCGGCCATCGGGGCCGTAGGAGACGAGCCCGAAGTTGCCGAAGAAGACGTAGACGTTCCTGCCGTCGGTGATGGGGCTCGAGGAGGCCGGATCGTTCAGCTTATGCAGGGCTTCGGCGCGTCCGGCCAGTATCTCCCGCTGCCACAGGATCTTGCCGGTTACGCGATCGATGCAGAACGTGATCAGGCGGTTGCCTTCGGCGCCGGTCAGGAAGATGCGGTCGCCGGCCAGGACGGGGGAGGACGCGCCCCGGGGCAGCGGCGTCTTCCAGACCACGTTTTTGTTCGGCCCGAACTCTACCGGGAGCCGCGGTTCGTCGGCCACGCCGTTTCCGTTCGGCCCGCGAAACTGGGACCAGTCGGTGGCGGCGAAGCAGGGCAGGGCGGCGAGGATACAGCCAAGGAGTCGGATCATCGGCAACCTCACTATACTATAAGCAACGTGCCACGCAGAATTCTGATCTCGGCGGGAGAGGCTTCGGGTGATCTTTACGCCGCGGCGCTGGCCTCCCGGCTCAAGCAGATATGGCCCGGGGCGGACTTCTACGGCTGTACCGGCCCGCACCTCCGCGCGGCGGGGGTACGCACGGTGGTGGACGCCTCCAGCCTGGCGGTGGTGGGGCTGGTGGAAGTGGTGTCCCATATTCCCAGGATCTACCGGGAGTTCCGGAAACTGCTGGCGGCGGCGAAAGAAAATCCGCCGGACCTGGCCATCCTCACGGATTCTCCGGATTTTCACCTGCGGCTGGCGGCCAGGTTGAAGCGGGCAGGGACGCCGGTGGTTTACCTGGTGGCTCCCCAGGTTTGGGCCTGGCGGCAGGGGCGGGTCGGGGTGATGCGCCGCGTGATCGATCAACTGCTGTGCATTTTCCCGTTCGAGGAGGAATTCTTCCGCCGGCATAAGATCCCGGTAACCTACATCGGTCATCCCTTGTCCACGCAAGTGCGGACCCGGTTGTCGAAAGCCGAGTTTTTTAAGAAACATAGACTGCCTGTCGATCGTCCAAGCATAGTAGTACTACCTGGCAGCAGGCGTGGAGAAGCAGCGCGACACTTACCTACGCTGCTGGACGCGGTCAACCGCCTGTACCAGATGCGAGCGTCGACTTTCCTTCTTCCGGCGTCGGTTACGACCGGCGCCGCTTTTTTTAGGGAACGAATCGGCCGCGCGCCCATCCAAGTAATTGAAGGCGAAACTTGGGACGCGATCGGCCATGCGGATCTGGCGCTGGCGGCAAGCGGGACGGTAACGGTGGAGGCGGCCCTGCTGGGTACCCCCATGGTTACGTTTTACAAAGTTTCGCCGGTGAGCTGGTTTTTGGGGCGGCGGCTGGTGAAGGCGCCTTTTCTGTCGATGGTTAACCTGGTGGCGGGGAGGATGGTGGTACCCGAGTTGATGCAGAGCGAATTCACGGCCGGCCGGC
>DATJFH010000143.1:0-36537 GCA_035495815.1 Bryobacteraceae bacterium | reverse complement strand
CCTCCTGGATGTTCGACAGCGTCTTCTCGTACAGCACCTGGCCCTCCCGGCTGCGCGGATCGCGTGTGGCCAGCACCACCACCGGCAGTTTCTCGTCGATCAAGGCATTCGGCCCGTGCTTCATTTCGCCCGCCGGGTAGCCTTCCGCGTGAATATACGAGATCTCCTTCAGCTTCAGGGCCCCTTCGAGCGCGATGGGGAAGTGGATGCCGCGCCCGAGAAACAGAAAATCCGTAGCGCGGAACAGTTTGCGCCCCAGCTCTTCGTACATCGCATCGTGCGAGAGCACCGTCTCCAGCTTGCCCGGTAGCCGCAACAATTCCTGAACCAGGCACCGCGAGGCGCTCTCGTCCAGCTTCTCTTTCGTCTGGCCCAGGTACATCGCCAGAATGAACAGAGCGGTCAACTGGCAGGTGAACGCCTTGGAGGAGGCCACACCGATCTCCGGACCGGCGTGCGTGAAGATCGTCCCCGAGGCTTCCCGGGTCACCATGGACCCCACCACGTTGCAGATCGCCAGCGTCTTCGAACCTTTCAGCTTGGCTTCGCGCTGCGCCGCCAGCGTGTCGGCCGTTTCGCCGGACTGCGAAATCACCACCGTCAGCGTGTCGCTCGAAAGAATCGGATCGCGATAGCGGAATTCGCTCCCGTAATCCACTTCCACCGGAATGCGCGCCAGCTTCTCGATCATGAACTTGCCGGCCAGCGCCGCATGCCAGCTCGTTCCGCAAGCCACGATCCGCACCTGGCGGAATTCCTTGAACTGCTTCGGCGAGATGTCCATCTCATCGAGGAAAATCCGGCCGCTCTCCTGCCCCACCCGGCCCAGGGTCGTGTCCCGCACGGCGCGCGGCTGCTCATAGATTTCCTTGAGCATGAAATGCTTGTAGCCGCCCTTCTCGGCCATGATGGGATCCCACAGGATGTGCGACACCTGGCGGTTCACGGGACGGCCGTCGAAATCGCTCAGCCGCACACCGTCCGGGGTGAGCACCGCCATGTCGCCGTCCGCCAGGAAGAACATGTCGCGCGTGTGGCCGAGAATGGCCGGCACGTCCGAGGCCACGAAATATTCGTTGTCGCCCAGCCCGATCACCACCGGCGGCCCCGAGCGCGCCGCCACGATCTTGTTCGGGTCCGCTTTCGAAAGCACCGCCAGCGCAAATACCCCTGTCAACTGGCGCACCGCGGCGCGCACGGCCGCTTCCAGGTTCCCGGAGAAATGCTTCTCCACCAGGTGCGCGATGACCTCGGTATCGGTCTCGGTGACGAATTTGTGGCCTTCGTCCTGAAGCTGCTGCTTCAATGACAGGTAGTTCTCCACGATGCCGTTGTGAACCACCACGATGCGACCGCTGCAGTCGCGGTGCGGATGCGCGTTTTCCTCGGTCGGGCGGCCGTGTGTCGCCCAGCGCGTGTGGCCGATGCCGTAGGCGCCGTCGAGCGGGCTCATCCTGATGGCGTCTTCGAGGTTCCTCAACTTGCCGGATGCCCGTCTCACGGTCAACTCGCAGTCGTCTCCAACGACCGCCAGCCCGGCTGAATCATATCCCCGGTACTCCAGACGCTTGAGCCCGTCCAGAATGATAGGCACCGCCCTGCGCGTGCCGATGTAACCGACAATACCGCACATAGTTGTTTAGTCCGAGATCTCGACCTGATAGTCTTCAATGACCGGATTGGTCAGCACCTCGCGCGCCAGCGTGTCGATCTCCTGGCGCGCTTGTTCGTGGCTCACTCCAGCCGCCAGGCCAATGTCGAAAAATTTGCCCTGCCGCACGTCGGAGACGCTGTGATACCCCAACCCGGTCAACGCGGAACGGACGGTCTGCCCCTGTGGGTCGAGAACAGTCCTTTTCAAAGAAACAAAAACGCGAGCTTTCACCTGTTCATTATAACGGCCGCCCGGCCGCCTCGCGCTCGGCCGCGCCCGTCTCGCTCAACGAGGCCAGCCGTTTGCGGAACCGCGAGCCGAAACGGTTTGCGTATACGTAGGTGAATTCGGCCCCCAAAAAGAAAATCTGCGCAGAGTAATAAACCCAAACCAGAATCAGGACAACCGACCCGGCCGCGCCGTACGCGGACGTCACCGTGCTCCTGCCCAGGTACAGGGCGATCAGATATCTCCCGATAGTGAACAGTACCGAGGTAACCACGGCGCCGACGGCGACATCACTCCAATCCATCGTCACATCCGGCAGAATTTTATAGATCAGGGCGAACACGAGGATCGTTACCGCCAGAAGGAAGATCGAATTCATCGCCACCAGAGCCTGCGGCGGAATGGTGACCCACTGCTGGAAGTTCTTGCCCAGGCCGGCGAGGACCGCGCTGAACACCAGGGAGAGAAGAATGAGAAACCCCGCGCCCAGCACCATCAGGAAAGACCAGAACCGGTATTGCACCATCCTCACCAGCTCCCTGAGCAAGCCGGCGTCCGACGAGCGGGTAGGAACCTGCCAGATCAGGTTGAGCGAGGACCGTAGTTCGGAAACCACCAGCGACGCTCCCAGCACCAGCGTCACCACCCCCACCACGGTGGCGGCAATTCCTTTGCCCGGCCCGCTGGCGGAGCGCAGAATGCCCTGAATGGATTCCGCCATCTGGTACCCCACCAGTCCCTGTATCTGCCAGACAATCTGGCCTTCCGCCGCCTTTTGTCCGAAGGCCAGCCCGGCTACAGCAACGATGACAATCAGCAGCGGCGCCATCGACAGCACTGCATAGTAGGCCAGCGCGGCGCCCAATCGGGGAACGTTATGGTTGCTCCACTCGTCAATGGTTTCCTTGACCAGAGCGGAAAGTTCCCGTGCGGTCATGAGGAAATCTCAGCAATTTCGTTTCCGTAGTACACTCGAACGCATGGAACCGAATAGCTCGAAACCGTCCTCCAGCCGGCGCGACTTCCTGCGGCGCGCCTCGGCGGCTACTACCGTTGCGGCGGCCCTGACTCCGGCGCTGTCGGCCCGGCCCATCAAGCCTTCCCTCAGCGCCCGGTCCGCATCGCGAGTGATCGGCGCCAACGACCGCATCAATATCGGAATGATCGGCGTGGGCGGTAACGGCTTTGGCAATTTGCGATCTTTCGTGGCCCAAAGTGAAGAGAAGAAGGACCTGCAGATCGTCGCCGTCAGCGACGTCTACACCGTGCGCAAGGAACGGGCCCGCTCGACCGCGAAGCTGGAGCAGAAGGACGTCCATCACGACTACCGCGATCTGCTGGCCAAGCCGGACGTCGACGGCGTATTCATCGCCACGCCCGACCACTGGCACGCCCAGATGGCGATCGACTCCATGGCCGCCGGCAAGGACGTCTACCTGCAAAAGCCGATGACGTACACGATCGACGAGGCTCGGCAGGTCACCGAAGCCGCCGCCCGGTATAAGCGCATCCTCCAGGTCGGCAGCCAGCATCTCTCCGATCCGCGCTGGCAGAAAGCCAGGGAGGTGATCGCCGCCGGGGAGATCGGCGAGCTGCTCTGGGCCCAGACCACCTACAGCCGGTATTCCAGGGACGGCGAGTGGAACTACTACGTCGATGAGGAAGGCACGCCGGAGAACATCGACTGGACGCGCTGGCTGGGAACGGCGCCCAAGCGGCCTTTCAGCGCCGAGCGCTATTTCCGTTGGCGCAAATATTGGGACTACTCCGGAGGCATCGCCACCGATCTGTTCTATCACCGCCTCGGTCCCATGCTGTTCGCCATGGGCGCGCAGTTCCCCTCCCGCGTTTCGAGCAGCGGCGGCATTTACGTGCAGAAGGACCGGGAAGTGCCGGACACCTACTCCACCACCGTCGAATTCCCGAACTTCTACATCACGCTTTCCTCGTCGATGGGGAACGCCGCCGGCAATAAGTTTTTCCCCGAAACGATTTACGGCCACAAGGGCACGATCGCCTTCACCGACACCGGCTTCACGGTGCTGCCGGAGGGCGCGCCCAAAGGGTCCAAGGGGAAGGAGATCTCCGCCGAACCGGCCCTGCCGATCAATCGGCTGCATACCGACAATTATCTGGGGTGCATGCGAAACCGCCAGCAGACGGCGCTGAATCCGGATCTGGGTTATAAGATCATGGTCGCCATCCGGCTGGGAGTGGATTCCTACCGTGAGGGCAAGGTGAAGTTCTTCGATGCAGTCACCCAGAAGGTGACCGACCGCGGAGCCGCGCGCGCGTCCTACGAAGGGGACGGAAAGAATCCGCCCGATTCGAAATACAAGAAGAGGGCCTGATCTCCGGGCGCATCGCGAGCACCTGCGGCGCCGGACCTGCCGCTACTCGTCGGACCGGAACGGCGACGCCGGCAATCCTTCCTTGTTGACCAGGTTCGACACCGGATCGCCGGCCCACGCATACCGCACCGCCACCGGCTCCTTCACCTCCGCCGCGCTCACGATCACGCTGGACCCGTCGATCCGAGCCTCGGCGGGGACGAAGCGTCCGTCGGCGCCGGCGACGGTAAATCCGGCCAGCGCTCCGCCGTCGCGGGCCGCCAGACCGCTGCCGGCGTGGTCGAACCAGGCCCGCAGCCGGCCCGCCTCCCGCGAAGCCTGCCGGAAAATCGGCCCCGAATACTCGATCTGCTCCTTGTAGGCGATCGCCTTCGCCGCCAGCGCCAGGCGCCGCGCCACTTCCTGCTTGTTCTTGGGATGGATGTCGTGCGACTCGCCGATATCGATGGTCACCGCCATGCCGGTGGCCGCCAGATCCAGCGCCTTCGCCTGCGACTCGCGCAGCACCGGCCAGGCGCTCTCCGGGCCGGTTTCATAGTTCGCCAATTGTACGAACAGGAACGGGAACTGCCCCTCGCCCCAGGCGCGGCGCCAGTCCTGAATCAGCGCCTGAAAGAGGCGGCGATAAATGAGGGCATGTCCCTTGTTGGCGTTGTGCTCGCCCTGGTACCAGAGCACGCCGCGGATCGCGAGCGGCGTCAGCGGAGCGATCATGGCGTTGTACAGGCCCGAGGGCGTGTACTGATGACCGGGTCCCGCCGGAGGACGCGGACGCGCCGGCGCCGGTTTGCCTTCCGCCTTGGCCGCCTTCTCAGCCGAGGTCCAGGCTTCGAGCTGCTTGTCGTAACGCTCCTTGGCGACCGGATATCTGGCCAGAGTTTCCTCCCACTCCGTGAAGACGCTCTTCAGCGCGGGCTCGGCTTCGAGCGCCCCGTGTGACGTCCAGGCCTCCGCCGGCGTCCCGCCCCAGGCGCTCTGAATGAACCCCACCGGCACGGACCGTGAGCGGTGGATATCCCGTGAAAAGAAGTAGCCGATGGCCGAAAAATCCCGCGCCGCTTCCGGAGTGCAGAGCTGCCAGCTCCCCTCCACGTCCCCGGCGGGCTCGGAGGCCACCTTCAGAGCGACTTTGAACAGGCGGATCTGTTTGTAATTCGCGCCGGCGATCTCCTGCTCCGGGTCCTTCGCCCGCGCCACGCTGACCACCATGTTCGACTGGCCCGACCCGACCCACACCTCGCCGAGCAGGACGTCCGTCAGCTCGATCTTGTTCTGTCCGGCGACCGTCATCTTGTACGGTCCCCCCGCCGGCTGAGGCTGCAGATACACCTTCCACCTGCCGTCCGCCCCCGCCGTCGCCGACGCCTTCTGGCCGAGGAAGGTCACCGTGACCGCTTCACCCGGGTCCGCCCACCCCCAGATGCGGAGCGGCGAACCCTGCTGCAGCACCATGCGGTCCGAGATCACCGCGGGCAGCCGTACCGACGCGCCGGCCTGAGCGGCCAGCGCCAACAGGGCAACCAGAAACGCTTTCATTGTCACTCCTCTCACACCAGGACGGTGAATGTGGATTCGGTGCGCGTCACCGGACGATAAAGAGTATCTCGTTCGACGGGCTCGCGGCCGGCCGTGCGGATCAGGCGCAGCAGGTCGCCGCGACGCAGGGACTGGCTCGTGGTCGCCCCCGCGTCGTGGTAAATCTTCTCCTCCACCACCGTGCCGTCGATGTCGTCGGCGCCGAACCGCAGCGCGATCTGCGCGATCGAAGGCGTCATCATGATCCAGTACGCCTTGATGTGCGGGATGTTGTCCAGCATCAGCCGCGAGACGGCGATCTGCTTGATGTCGAGAAACCCGGTCGTTTTCGGAATGTGGCTCAGCGCCGTGTTGTCCGGGTGGAACGCCAGCGGGATGAACGTCACCAGGCCCCCGGTCTCGTCCTGCAGCTCGCGCAGCTTGATCAGGTGGTCCACCCGGTCCTCTTCGTTCTCGATGTGCCCGTAGAGCATCGTGCAGTTGGAGTGCAGCCCGAGCTGGTGGGCGGTGCGCGCCGTATCCAGCCACTCCTGCCCGGTCAGCTTGTGATCGCAGATCACGCGGCGCACGCGGTCGCAGAAGATTTCGGCGCCGCCGCCCGGCATGGAGTCCACCCCGGCGTCTTTCAAGCGCTGCAGCGTTTCGCGGATGGAGAGCCTCGAGCGCTGGGCCAGGTAGCCTACTTCCACCATCGTAAACGCCTTGAGATGCACCTGCGGGAAGCGCTCCTTGAGGCCCCGCAGCATCTGGCAAAACCAGTCCAGGGTCAGCTCCGGATGGAGCCCGCCCACAATGTGGAATTCGGTGATCGCCTCGCTCCAGCCGATGCCGGCCGTCTCCCACACCTGCTCGAGCGACATGGTGTAGGATTTCGGATCCCGTGCCTTCTTGCCGAACGCGCAGAGGCGGCAGCTGGCCACGCAGACGTCGGTGGGATTGATGTGGCGGTTGACGTTGAAGTAGGTGGTGGACCCGTGCAGGCGCTCCCGAACCAGGTTCGCCATGTAGCCGAGCGCCAGAATATCGGAGCTGCGGTACATGGCCACTCCGTCGTCGTAATTCAGGCGGACGCCCGCTTCCACCTTCTCCAGAATCGGTTTTAGACGGCTGTCCTCAAATACGGCTGGCATAGAAAATATCGGCGGCCCAAAACAAGAAGAATAGCACGCTGACGTAGCCGTTCATGGTGAAGAAGGCCGCGTCCACGCGCGACAGATCGTCCGGCTTTACCAGGCTGTGCTCGTAGACCAGCAGCCCGGCCACTACGCCGATTCCGGCCAGGCTCAGCGCGCCGAGCTGTAGCGTGTAGAGCAGCTCCAGCAGGCACGCCAGCATCCCGATATGCAGGCACCGGGATACCAGCAGAGCTCCGGCTACGCCCAGCCGCCGGGGCAGGCTGAACAGCCCGGCATCGGCGTCGAATTCCACGTCCTGGCAGGAATAGATGATGTCGAACCCGGCGGTCCAGAAGGTGACCGCGGCGGTGAGCCACAGGATGCGGGCGTCCAGCGATCCGCGCACGGCGATCCAGGCCGCGGCCGGGGCGATGCCCAGCGCAAATCCCAGCACCAGGTGCGAGAGCGATGTGAAGCGCTTGGTAAACGAATAGGTGAAGATGACCCCCAGGGCCACCGGCGCAAGGCGAAAGCACAAGGTATTGAGCTGGTAAGCGGCGAACACGAACAACCCGGATGTGACCGCCACGAATCCCCAGCCGAACGTCGTCGAGAGCAGCCCGGCGGGAATGTGGCGGAAACGAGTGCGCGGATTGCGAGCATCGATATCGGCGTCGATCAACCGGTTGAACGCCATGGCCGCCGAACGCGCCCCCACCATGGCGGCCACGATCCAGCCGATCTTGCTCCAAAGATAGCTGCCCGAGAGCGCGCCGTCCCGAATGGCCAGCAGCGCTCCGGTGAGCGCGAAGGGCAGGGCGAAGACCGAGTGCTCGAACTTGATCATTTCGAGCGCGAGCCGGAGACGGTTGAACAGGTTGGCCAAGTAAACCATTTTAAACGCGGGGAGGCCTGTGTACTTTCAGCACGCTGCCGCGCGGGCGGGTATGGGAAGCTTGACTGAGCAGCACATGGAATGCCGAAACCCCATCCGCAAGGTCCAGGCACTCGAATTGCTTACGTGGTATGTATGATTGCGCTGGACGACAGCATTGGGGGGAAGGGAACGTGCTCAAGCCATTGATCGCGCTTATCTTAGCGCCTGCGATTTCCATGGCTCCGGCCGCCGCGCAAAAAACGGAAAGCGACAAGGCGGCGGAACAGCAAAATCGTCAGGCATCCGCTGAGCCGGGGGACGGGACTGCCCTGGAGATCAGACCCGGTCCGCCCATTATCAAAACCAAGGACATCGTTCAGGAGAAGAAGCTGACTCCCTGGCTGCGTCTCCCCCGGTACATCATCCGGGACCAGAAGGGAATCTGGACCAGTCCGTTTCACACCAGCAAAGCCGACGCAAAATGGTGGGCGATCTTCGGAGGCGCTACAGTCGCGCTCGTGGCCACCGACCGCTGGTCGTCCAAACAATTGCCGAATACACGGGACCAGCTTGCAGTCTCGACCTGGACTTCGCGGTTCGGGGCGGCCTATTCGCTGCTGCCGATCAGCGCCGGTTTCTACTTTATCGGCCTCGGTTCCGGAAGCGAGCGGTTCCGGGAAACGGGCATCCTGGGATTCGAGACGCTGGCAAATACCGCCATCGTCGTCACCGCGTTGAAATTCGTGACGCAGCGCGAACGCCCCACCGAAGGCCGTGAGCACGGCGCATTCTGGGCCGGAAGCAGGTTCGATTCGAGCTTTCCATCCGGCCACGCGACCCACTCCTGGGCGCTGGCGTCGGTGGTGGCCCACGAATATCCGCGTCCGCTCATCGTGCCGATCACCGCCTATGCCCTGGCGACAACCGTTTGCGCCTCCCGCTTCGCGGTGAGAAAACATTTCGCCGGGGATATCATTCTGGGGGCCGGCATCGGTTGGTTTGTGGGCGACTATGTCTTCGCCCGGCGCCACAACCGGGAACTGGACCATCCGTCGGCCATCGACCGCATCCGCTCGCACATCCATATCGGCGGACCGGAGCGGGCCGCGCTTCTGCCCGGCGCCGACGCCGAGCGGTCGGCCGCCCTTCAGCGCTTATCGGAAATGCAGTAGATGGTGTTCTTTCCGCGCAGATAGATTTCGCCGTCCACGATGGCCGGCGTGGCCACGAAAAACTCGTCGTTCATGGTGTTGGTGGCCAGCACTTCGAACTTCTCGCCCATCCGGACCACCACCACGTCGCCGTCTTCCGAGGCCATGTACAGTTTGCCGCCGGCGCCCACCGGAGACGACTTGAAGCTGTAGGGCTTCGGCAGCCGCGTCATGTGGTAATAGGGAACGCCCGTCCTGGCGTTGTAGCAGCTCAGCATTCCGGTATCGGTCAGCGTGTAGAGCTTGTTGTCGTGGAGCACGGGCGACGGAGTATAGGAGTTGCCGCGGGTATTGGTCCATAGCACGGCGTCGGTGCCGGTCAGGTCGCCGGTGCGTCCGAGCCGGATCGCCATCAGGTTGGGATCGCGAAAGCCGGTCATCACATAAACCACGTCGTCCTGAATCACGGGCGCGGGAATGGCGTTCACGCCGAGGCCCGCGCATTCCCAGATGAGCCTGCCGGTCCCGAGATCGTAACTGCGGACTTTGTTGGTCGCGGTCACTACCACCTGTTTGGCGCCCTTGTAATCGATCACCAGCGGCATCGACCAGGCGCTATGCTCGTCGCGGCTGTTGCGCCAGAGCTGCTTGCCGGTGTTCTTGTCGAGCGCGAGGATGAACGAATCCTCCTCCTGATCGAAGTTGAGGATCAGCGTATCGCCGGCGACTACCGGGGCCGTCCCCTCGCCGAATCCCAGGCGCATTTTCATCCTGACGCCGAGATCTTTTTCCCAGATCAGCTTGCCGTTCAGGTCGTAACAGAAGACGCCGCGCGAGCCGAAAAATGCCCAGACGTACTTTCCGTCCGTGACCGGTGAGTTCGAGGCGAAGCTGCCGTATCGGGGATGATACCCCTCGTGGGGCGTGGCGACTTTGGCTGTCTGCTGCCACAGGACCTTGCCCGTTTTCCGATCGAGACAGATTAGCTCGAACTTCTGTTCTGCTTGCGGACCGCCGCCGCGGCCGGGTCCGCCTTTTTTCCCGCCCGGACGTCCGCCGGCGCGCCCCTCGGCGGGAGGTCCGCCGCTACCGCCGTCCGCCGGCGCCGTACCGGTGGGCACGGCACTGGTGACGAAGATCCTGTCTCCCCAGAGCACCGGCGATGAGTGGCCGCGGCCGGGAATGGCGGCCTTCCACTTGATATTCTCGGTATCGCTCCAGCGCAGCGGCGCGCCGGTACGCGCCATTCCGTTGTCGTCCGGTCCCCGCCATTTCGGCCACTGACCCGGGTCGACGGCCGGCAGGAGCTGCATCGCCGCAATCAGGAACACACACATTAGGAGTCTCAAAATGTTTTTTCCTTGATTCTGAGCTCGGCCTGGGAGCCAGAGAGTCATGATATCATGCGTGACAATCGCCTTCGTTCATTCCGTAGGTGCGTTTCGCCCGTTATTACAGGAGATTTTGATGCGTACCCCGCTGTGTGTTTTCCTGGTCTGCTTTCTTGTCCTGGTCCATGTCGCAACACCCCAGAACCTGATCTTCGGCTCCCTTTCCGGCTCTCTGACCGATTCGGGCGGCGCGCGTGGACATCCCGATGGAAATCGGCGCCGTCACGGTGACCGCGGAGACGCCGTTCGTCAAGGCGACCATGCTCAGCGGGGAGCGTATAAGCAGCGCTCAGACGCGCAGGAACCAGCCGCGGCGGTAGAGGATGTACGCCAGCGCGTACATCGACAGGGTGTAAACGACCGCGTAGGCCAGCGACGCGTTCATGGGAGCGGCAAACGGCTCGAACAGCCGGCGGTAGATCCACTGGTGTCCGTGAAAGGTAACCAGCGCGCCCTCGATGAGCTCGGAGGCCATGTAGACGGCGATGGCGTTCATCCCCAGGATCACCAGGGGCCGGACCGCGCGGCGATGCCCCTGCCCGTCGATCCACCACACGCAAACAGCGAGCATCACGAAATCGAGGCCGGCCATGAAGAGCGTAAAGGAGCTGGTCCAGATCTTCTTGTTGACCGGCAGCCAGATATCGCAGACGAGGCCGGCGGCGATCAGCAGGTTGCCGGCGACGAACATCCACGTCGTGCGCTCCGCCAGATCCCGCTTCGCACGGAGCATGGTCCCGGCCAGGATTCCGAACAGGGCGGTGGCGATGGCGGGCAGGGTGCTCACGATGCCCTCCGGATCCCAGGTCCTGGTCTGGGCGTAGTTGTGGCGGCCCAGAACGATCGAGTCGACGTAATGCGCGAAGTTGCGTTCGACGTCGAGATACCCGGCGCCGTAACCGGGGACCGGCGCCAGCTTCATGATCAGCCAGTAGCCGCCGAGCAGGGCGAGGATCCAGACGAGCTGGCCGCGGACTCCGGTAGTCAGATAGATTGCGGCCGCGGCGGCGTAGCAGATGGCGATGCGCTGCAGCACTCCGAGCAGGCGGAGCGTGGAGAGGTCGAAGTCAGGGAAGGCGTAGAGGAACAGGCCCAGCCCGTACAAAACGGCGGCGCGGCGCAGCGCCTGCGCGAGGATCATCGCGCGCGGGGTTCCGGCGGCGAGGCGACGGGCGATGGAAAAGGTCATGGCCACGCCGACGATCCAGACGAAGGACGGGAACACGACATCGGTGATGGTCCAGCCGTGCCAGGCGGCGTGATTGAGCGGACCGTAGACCTGGCGCCCGTCACCGGGAGTATTGACCAGCACCATGAGCGCGATGACGGCTCCGCGAAAGGCATCCAGCGAGACGAGCCGGCCGGCGGCTGCGCTTCGGATCGATTCAGCCGTTTGCGTCTGTGCGATGGCCATGGGAGTCCGGTCAGGCGGCCAGCCTGCTGGTGGAGCGGTCTTCGGGAATGAGCTCCTCGGTGGCGTCGATCTTCAGCCAGAGAGCGGCGCTGATGGCGAGCATCAGCGTTATGGGGATCAGGGGCACATCGTAGCTGCCGGAGAACTTCACCAGATAGCCGAAGGCCACGGAAGAAAGGAAGGACCCGATCTGTCCGGCGGTATTCATCGCTCCGGTAACCGCGCCGGCGTATTTCTTGCCGATATCGAGGCAGACGGCCCAGGCAGTGGGCAGCATGAAATCCGAGCCGGCGTAACTGAGCGCCAGGAAGGCCAGGGCAATGTACTTTTCGGTGGTCACAATGGCGGCGATGGTGAACAGCGCGGAAGCGCTCAACCCGATAATGGCGACGGTACGTCGGCCCTTCTTCAATCCCAGGCGCCGTACGAGCGCGTCGCTGGTGAAGCCACCGGCGAGATTGGCAAGGGCGCCGAGGATGAAGGGAAAGGTGGAGAGCAGCAGGTCCTTTTCGCTGAAGCCGCGGCCTTTGACGAGGTAGGTCTGGAGCCAGGAGAGAAAAAAGAACGATCCATAGCAGTACGTGAAATACATCCACAGGAGCATCTGGAAATTGCGGCTGCGGAAGGCAATCCGCCAGGGAAGGCCCTCATGGGCGCGGGCGGGCGGGTCGCCGATCTCCGCGAGCTCGGCGGCGCCGACTCCGGGCTTCTCGGCGGGCCGGTCGCGATACCAGCCATACCAGACCACGGCCCAGACGACGCCCAGAATTCCAAACACGTAAAACGACGCGCGCCAGCCGTAGCGCGCCTGGATCGGCACCACCAGCAGCGGGGAGATGGCGCCACCGATGCGGCTGGCCATCCACACGATACCGTGTGCCCGGGCGCGCTCGACCGTGGGGAACCAGCGCGAGATGCTGGCCGAGCTATTGGGATAGGCGCCCGCCTCGCCGGCTCCGAACAGAAAACGGATGGGCAGCAACATCTGCACATTGGCGGCGAATCCGGTGAGGGTAGTGAACGCCGACCACCAGATCACGATGCGGGTAAGGACTTTGCGCGGACCGATCCGGTCCCCCATGGAGCCGCTGGGGACTTCGAAGGCCGCGTAGGAGATGGCGAAGACACCGACGACCCAGCCCCAGTATTCCGGGCCGATCCCGAGATCCGCCTGCATGCGCGGCCCGGCGACTGCAATGCAGACGCGATCGAGGTAGGTGATGATCGACAGCAGGAAGAGGAGGCCGAGTACGCGGTGGCGGTATTTCATGGAGGTGGAATTATTTCACACTAGCAGGATTCGAACAATCCGGCCGCGCCCTGCCCGCCGCCGACGCACATGGTGACGACGCCGTATCGCGTCCTGCTACGCTGCATCTGGTTGGCCAGCGTCCCGACCATGCGGGAGCCGGTCATGCCGAAGGGGTGGCCGATGGAGATCGAACCGCCGTTGACGTTGAGCCTGGCCGGATCGATCCCCAGGCGGTCGCGGCAGTAGACGACCTGAACGGCGAAGGCTTCGTTCAACTCCCAGAGGCCGATGTCGGCGATCTCGAGCGCGTGCCGCTTCAGCAGTTTGGGGACGGCGAATACCGGGCCGATGCCCATCTCGTCGGGCTCGCAGCCGGCGACGGAGAATCCGCGGAAGATCATCTTATAGGGAATGCCGAGCTCGTCGGCGCGGCTGCGGGACATGACCAGAGTCGCGGAGGCGCCATCGGAGAGCTGAGAGGAATTGCCCGGGGTCACCGAGCCGCGGCCGCTGGTCTTGTCGAAGTAGGGCTGGAGGGAGGCGAGCCCTTCGAGGGTGGTATCCGGGCGATTGCATTCATCGGCGTCGCAGAGGCGCTCTTCCTTGCCGATCACTTCGCCGGTTTTCTTGTCGAGAATGGCGCGGGTGACCTGAAGGGGGGCAAGCTCGTCCTTGAAAAATCCTTCGGTTTGCGCGCGCGCGGTGCGTTGCTGGCTGAGCAGCGAATACTCGTCCTGCGCTTCGCGGCTGATGCCATAGCGCTTGGCGACGATCTCGGCGGTATCGCCCATCACCATATAGATACCGGGCTTTTCGGCCATCACCTTGGGATTGGGCTCGAAATCGCGCTTCATCATGGTGATGCTCTCGACGCCGCCGCCGATGGCAGCGTCAGCGCCTTCGACCAGGATCTGGTGGGCGGCCATCGCCACCGACTGCAGGCCGGAGGAGCAGAAGCGGTTGACCGTGGTAGCGGCGACGGTGACCGGCAGGCCGGCGGCGATGGCGGCCACGCGGGCCACATTCGAGCCCTGCATGCCGTTCGGCTGGCCGCAGCCGAGGATGACGTCGGTGATCTCGGACGGATCGAGGCGCGGCGTTTTGCGCAGCACATCGCGGATGCAGTGGGCGGCGAGGTCGTCCGGCCGGGTGAGATTGAAGGAGCCGCGGAAAGACTTGGCCAGCGGCGTGCGTGAACTGGTAACAATGACGGCTTCCGGCATGATGTCCTCAGGATGACCGGGAGACGGCTCCCTGGCTGTCGCGGCTCATCTTATCGAAGGTACCGCCTTCCCCGGCCAGCCGCTTCAGCAGCGGCGCGGGGGTCCAGAGTTTACCGTGACGGGCTTCGAACTCGAGGATGCGGCCGTAGACCGTCTTCAGTCCGACGGTATCGGCGTACCACATGGGGCCTCCGCGATAGACGGGGAAGCCGTAGCCGGTGAGATAGATGATGTCGATGTCGACGGCGCGCAGAGCGAAGCCCTCTTCGAGGATTTTGGCGCCCTCATTGACCAGAGCGTAGATGGTGCGCTCGACAATCTCTTCGGCGCCGATCTGGCGGCGCGCGATGCCGGCCTGGCTGGTCAACCGCTCGATGAGCGCGGTGACTTCGGGATCGGGGCTGGGGTTGCGATTCTCGTCGTAGCGGTACCAGCCGGCGCCGGTTTTCTGGCCGTAGCGCCCCATTTCGCAGAGCGCGTCGGCGAGGATAGCGTGGCGCTCGGTGGGATCTTCGAGGTGCTTGTACTCTTTGCGAATCCGCCAGCCGACGTCGAGTCCGGCGAGGTCGGCCATGGCGAGCGGGCCCATGGCCATGCCGAAATCGTACAGCGCTTTGTCGACTGCTTCGGGGGCGGCGCCTTCCTCGACGAGGAACTGGGCTTCGCGTCCGTAACAGTGGATCATGCGATTGCCGACGAAGCCGCGGCAGTTGCCCACCAGCACGCCGACCTTGTTCAGCTTTTTCGCGAGCGCCATGGAGGTAGCGATCACCTCCGGGCTGGTGGCCTTGCCGCGCACGATTTCGATCAGCCGCATGACGTTGGCCGGGCTGAAGTAATGATGCCCGATGACCATCTGCGGCCGGGAGGTGGCCGAGGCGATTTCGTCGATATTCAGCGTGGAGGTATTGGTGGCCAGGATCGCGTCCGGCTTGGCGACCTTGTCGATTTCGGCGAACACCTGCTTTTTGAGGGCCATGCCTTCGAAGACAGCTTCGGCGATGATGTCGGCCTCTTCGAAGCCGTCATAGGTGAGCTGGGGCCGGATCAAAGCCATGCGCTGATCCATGACGGACTGCGGGAAGCGTCCCTTCTTCACGGAGTTGGCATAGTTCTTGCGGATGGTGGCCAAGCCGCGGTCGAGCGCCTCCGGGGCAGTCTCCTTGAGGATGACGGGAATGCCGGCGTTCACGTAGTTCATGGTGATGCCGCCGCCCATGGTACCGGCGCCGATGACGGCGGCTTTACGAATCTCGCGCACCGGCGTGTCCTTGGGAAGGAAAGGGATCTTGCCGACCTCGCGCTCGCCGAAGAAGGCGTGAATCATGGCTTTCGACTGGTCGGAGAAGAGGCACTTCAGAAACAGCTCGGCTTCCTTCCTGCAGCCCTCCTCGAAAGACATCCTGGTGGCGTTCTCCACCGAGTCGATGGCGGCGAGAGGAGCGGTCATCCCGCGGCGTGTCCGGGCGGCCTGGGCGCGGGCGGCGGCGAAAACGGAGGTCCAGTCACCGGCCAGCTTTTCATCGCGGTCGCGGGGCTTACGGGGGGTCCGGCCGGAGGCAACCACTTCGCGCGCGAAGGCGACGGCGCCGGCGAGCAGGTCGCCTTCGATCAGGCGGTCCACGATGCCGCATTCGAGGGCGTCGGGTCCTTTGACGGGCTCACCGAAGGCGCACATCTCGACGGCTTTGGCGACACCGGCGAGGCGGGGCAGCCGCTGGGTGCCTGCGGCGCCTGGGATGAGGCCGAGCTTGACCTCCGGCTGTCCGACCTGGGCAGCGGGCACGGCTACGCGGTAGTGCGCGCCCATGGCTACTTCGAGTCCACCGCCGAAGGCCGTGCCGTGCAGGGCGCAGATCACCGGCTTGGTGGAATCCTCCATCGCCAGCATCACTTCGACGAGGCTGAAGCGGTCCTTGCGCTGGCCGGAGGTGATTTTGCCGAACTCACGGATGTCGGCTCCGGCGATGAAGGTGCGTCCGGCGCCGATCAGGACCAGAGACTGGATGGAATCGTCGGATTGGGCAGCTTTTACGGCCTCCATGATTCCTTCCGGGACACCGGGGCTGAGGGCGTTAACAGGCGGGTTGTCGACGGTGATGACTCCGATGCCGTTCTGGGTTGAAAATTTTACGAGGTCAGTCATAAGTTTGTCTGCTTAACGGGTGACGGGGGGAAGCGGCGCGGCGGGCACGGTCTCACTGTTTATCCCCTGCTCAACTCTTCTCCGCGGCCCGTGCCTGGGGCTGGTCGATCACGAGGCGCGCAAGGCGCTCGCGATGGCAGGCGGCGTCGCCGAACGCGAGCTCGGAGGCCTTGGCCCGGCGGTAGTAAAGATGGAGGTCGTTCTCCCAGGTGAATCCCATGCCGCCGTGGCACTGGATTCCCTTGTTGCCGACTTCGCGGTACGCGTCACTGGCATAAGCCTTGGCGATCGAGACGGCGGCGCGGGCTTCGGCGAGCTTGTTCTGTACGGCGTAGGCCGCGTAATAGGCCGCCGAGCGGGAGCTTTCGGTGAGCACGAGCATGTCGGCGCAATGCATCTGAACGGCCTGATACTGGCCGATCGGCTTGCCGAACTGCTTGCGGGTCTTGGCGTACTCGACGGTGATATCGAGGACCTTTTGCATGCCGCCGGTCATTTCGGCGACCAACGCCACGGTAGCGATGTCCAAGGCGCGCTCCAGAGCGGACTCGGCGGCGGGGCCGGAGGCGAGCAGCTCGCCCTCGACTCCGGAGAAGGTCACCGCGTACTGTTTCCGGGTGGCGTCCATTGCGGGCATGGGCGAGATGGCGACACCGGGCGCTTTGGGGTCAACGGCGAACAGGGCCAGAGCCGGACCGGTGCGGGCGGCGACAATGAGGAAATCCGCCACAGCGGCGTCCGGCACGAACAGCTTCCTGCCGTCGAGCGCTTTCATCTTGACGGCGGCGGGGTCCCAGTCGGGGGTCTCTTCGAGCAGCGCCAGGGTGGACTTGAGTTCACCGCGGCAAAGCGGCGCCAGGTACCTGGCCTTGAGCTCCGGGGCGGCCGCGGCATCGAGCACGGCGCCGGCCAGGATTCCGGACAGGAACGGGCCGGGAACGAGCGCGCGGCCCATCTCCTCCATGGCTGCCGCCAGCTCGACCATGCCGAGTCCGAGCCCGTCGTACTCTTCCGGAAAGAGGATGCCGCACCAACCCTGGCCGGCGATCTTTTTCCAGAGGGCGGGGTCGCAGGCGGTATCGGTCTCCATCAACCGGCGCACTTCGGCGATGGGGCACTCGGCGGGAAAGAACTCGCGCGCGGAGTTCTTCAGGACCTGTTGTGTTTCGGTCAATCCGAATTGCATAAGGCTAATAACTTTTGGGAAGGCCGAGGACGAAGTGGCCGAGGATCAGCCGCTGGATCTCCGACGTGCCCGCCTCGATGGTATTGCCCCGGGAGCGCAGATAACCGTAGGACCACTGTCCGTCGTCAAGCGCGCCGGGCGAGCCTTTGACGAGCTGTCCGTAGAGTCCGAGAATTTCCTGGGCGACCTGCTGGAAGCGCTGGTTGAGCTCGCTCCAGAAGATCTTTTGAATGGAGCCTTCGGGCCCGGGCACTCCGCTCTGATTGATGCGGCTGTAGGCGCGCATCTGGTTCAGGCGCATGATTTCGATTTCGGCGTAGCACTGGGCCAGCTTCTGGCGGATCAGCGGATCGGCGGTAGCGGGACGGCCGTTGCGCTGGAGGCCGCGGGCGAGCTCGAGCAGGCGGTCGAAATTGCGCTTGTAAGTGATCTGCAAGCCCGCGCCGAGGGTGGCGCGCTCATGCATGAGCGTGCCGAGGGCGACGTTCCAGCCGTTGTTGATCCCTCCGACGAGATTTTCGGCCGGCACTTTGACGTTGTCGAAGAACAGCTCGTTGAACTCCGTCTCGCCGGTCATCTGCCGCAGGGGGCGCACTTCGACGCCCGGCGAATGCATATCGACTAGCAGGACGGAGAGTCCCTTGTGTTTGGGGACTTGGGGATCGGTGCGGACCACCAGCTCGCACCAGTCGGAGGCCCAGCCATAGCTGGTCCAGACCTTCTGGCCGGTGACGACGAAACAGCCGTCGTCGAGCCTGGCTTCGGTGCGGAGGGCTGCCAGGTCGGAGCCGGCGTTGGGCTCGGAGAAGCCCTGGCACCAGATCTCCTCGCCGCTGAGAATTTTAGGAAGGAAGCGGCGTTTCTGTTCGTCCGTGCCGAAGTTGATGAGGGTGGGTCCGATGAGAGCGAGTCCCAGGATGCCGGGCATTTGGGGCGCGCCGGCGCGGGCCATCTCTTCGGTGAACAGCACCTGTTCCATGAAAGTCGCGCCGCGGCCGCCGTACTCTTTGGGCCAGGAGACGCCGGCCCAGCCGCCTTCATAAACCTTGCGCTGCCAGGCGCGCAGGTATTCGAAGTGATCGCGGCGGTCGTGGAGCGCGGCCAGCGCGGCGACCCAGTTGCGGGGGATGTTCCCGGCGAGCCAGGCGCGAAGATCGTCGCGGAAGGCGGTTTCCTGGGGCGTGAGGGTCAGATCCATCGAGGACAGGTCCAGTGAAAGAGTATATCCGAAGGAGGGCGCTACCGCTTTCGGACATTCGTCACCAGCTGGAGTTTCGAATTCTCCAGCGGCAGGCCGGCCGGGAAGGCAGGGGCGGCCTGAAAAGGCTGCCGCAAATCGGACGAGCAAACCCATTTGGTGGCCGGCGGCGCGTCACGGACCGGGTCGTCGGGACTGGAAACGGGCTGCCTGGCGGCGGGACCGGGCTCCGGCTGAATGCGCTCGATGCGCTCCAAGTCCTTGTGGGCGCGGGCGAAGGAACGCTCGAGTCGGGCTTGCGACTGCCACAGGCGATCGAGGAGCGGGATTTGGACGGCGGCGGGGAGAGACTGGGCGAGCAGGCTGGCCTCGGCTAGTTCGATGCGGCGAAGTTTCCATTGGGCAATCGCCATCTGCTCGAGGTAGAAGCTGGCGGTGGGGGATTGCGGCTGCCATTCGGCTTCGAGGGCGGCGCAAAGCTGGTCGAATTCCTCCTGCTTTTCGCCGGGCAGCACGACTACGGCGGCGCGCAGGCCGTGCTGGAGGGAGTTGAGGCGGACGGCGGCCTTTCCCTGCGGGGTTTTCGGTCCGGTGGACTTGAGTGCGTTAAGACGGTTGGCCTCGATCTGTTTGAGTGTTGCCATGATGCGGCTCCTCTGGTGAGAAATTGGTTTTCCGGCTTCAGGGTAGCGCGAGGGCCGGGAAAAAACGGTCCGGGCCGGGGTTGATTTCGCGGATAAGTGGGTGACTGCGCAGGCGGATAAGAATTTTCGATAAAGGCGTGACCGGGGAGTCAGGGGCGCGGCGCGAACGAGGACGCGCAGCTGCTGAGAATCGAGCCGTGCGCGCAGGGCGGCTGTATCCGCGCTGGAAGCCGCTTTTTCCGCGCCTGCGGGCGGATGCTGGACGCGACCCGCCCGCCCCGATATGCTGATGGATGCATTGCATGCTTCTGCCTCGACAGGCGTTCTGTTCATCAGCGACCTGATCGGCTTCACGACCGGTCTGCTGATTACGGTTCTGCTTCTGGCGCTGACCCTGCGGGCGATCAAGCTGCCGGGGACGCCGCTGGCCAATATCGGGTTCGCCGCCAGCGCTCTGCTGTGGAGCGGGGGCGGGCTGGCCTGGGTCGCGCTCATCGCCGGGGGAGAGGGGAGGCAGAGTCCGCTCACGCTGGGCGCGCAGGCCATTCAATACATCGGAGCGGCCGTTTTTCCGATACCGGTGCTGGCGATCTGGAGACCGTTCGCGGTCCTGGCGCGGCAGAAAACCGCGGCGCGTATCGTCTGGTCATGCGGATGGCTGGCGGCTTCGGCGCTAACGGCGCTGTGGGTGTCCTCAGTCTTGGCGCATCCGGCGCTTTCGCCGGTCACGCTGAAGAATCTGACGGCTTACAGCGCTTCAGTCATATTGACCGTGGGGGCAGTGGTTTGTTTACGCCGGGAATCGACGCCGCGGGCGGTGTACCTGCCGTCCCTGATGATCACGGCGGCGGCCTGGGGCGCTTCGATCGCTTTGACCATCGCGCGGAACCCGCCGCCGAATTGGAAAGCCGGAGGCCTGATCTCGGGCGTGGGACTGCACCTGGTGCTGCTGGTGGTGCTCTTCTCCTTCCTGCTGTTCGCGCGATTCCGGTATGCCGACGTCTTCATTCGATACGGAGTTCGAATCCTGCTGGCCGGAACCTGGGCGTCGGCGCTCACGGTTGCGGCGCAGTCCAACTTTCTATTTCACCTAGCCCGGCAAGGGCGGTCTCCGGCGGCGGTGCACATTTTCCTGGTCTTCCTGGTGGCCAACGGATTACTGCTTTCGTTCACGTTCGTCGATGAGCGCTTCAGCGGATGGGTCAACCGGTGGCTGTTCCGGGCGCCGGACTATCGCGCGTGGACGCGGCGGCTGGCGGACCGTTTGCGCGGGCTCTCCTTCGAAACGGAGATTGCGGCGGCGGTCGAAGACGCCGCGCGCACTCCATTGGACCTGCGCGGGGCGCGCCTGGCGACGGTCGAGGCGCTGGCGACGGGGCGCTGGCCGGCGGGGGTCATGGAAGGCGAACCGGTGGAGCTCGATTTCGCCGACGGGCTGCGGAAGGAGCTTCCGCTGCCCAACACGGAGCTGCTGATTCCGGTAGCCGTTTCGGGCCGGATTACGCACGTCCTGCTGGTGGCGCCCGGTTCGGACCGGCCGGGGCTGGTGTCGCACGATCTGAGCTATCTGACGGCGGTGGCCGGGCAATGCGGGCACCGGCTGGACGCGCTGCGCCGGGAACGGGAGGCGGTGGAGCGGCAGAGCCGGGAAGCGCTGCTGCTGCAGCAGGTGACGGAAGCGGAGCTGCGGGCGCTGCGGGCGCAGATCAATCCGCATTTTCTGTTCAATTCGCTGAACACCATCGCGGACCTGATCGTGCGGGATCCGGCGGGGGCGGAGACGATGACGCTGCGGCTGGCGGGCGTGTTCCGCCACGCGCTGGCTCACTCGCGGCGTCCGCTGACGCCGGTTCGGGACGAGATCGAATTCGTGCGGACGTATCTTCACATCGAGGAAGCGCGCTTCGGCGACCGGCTGCAGGTGGAGATCGAAGTTTCGCCGGAGGTGGCCGGGGAGGAGATTCCGTCGCTGATCCTGCAGCCGCTGGTGGAGAACGCTTTGAAGCACGGGCTGGGTCCCAAGCCGGGGCCGGGGCGGCTGTGGATTTCGGCTCAGCCGGAAGGGGCGAAGCTGCGGCTGCGGGTAGAGGATGACGGGCTCGGCCCCGGTGGCCGGCCTGCGCGCGGCGGAATGGATCCGGAATCGGCGGGAGTGGGATTGAGCAACATCGCCGAGCGGCTGGTGACGCTCTACCAGGACGGCGCGAGCGTCCGGCTGGAGCCGAGGGAAGGCGGCGGGAGCCGGGCCACGGTGCTGCTGCCGCGGTTGGGGTCGGCGGCATGAGGAGCCTGATCATCGACGACGAGGAGCCGGGGCGGGCGCGGCTGAAACGGCTGCTGGCCGCGCATCCGGAGATCGAGGTGGCGGGCGAGGCGCGCGACGGGCTGGAGGCGGTGGAACGGATCGAAGCGCTGCAGCCGGATCTTCTCTTTCTCGACATCGAGCTGCCGGGACTGAGCGGATTCGAAGTGCTGGACGCGATTCCGGAGTCCGTGCCGGCGCCGCTGGTGATCTTCGTCACCGGTTACGACCAGCACGCGCTGGCGGCATTCGACGCCAATGCGCTGGCGTACCTGCTGAAGCCGGTGGAGCCGGAGCGGCTGGCGCAGGCGGTTGACCGGGCGCGCAAGCTCAGCGCGTCCGCCGGAAAGCTTGAGCGGGAGCGGGTGCTGCGGGTGGCGCGCGAAGCTCCCAAAACGCTGCGCCAGATCGTCTGCCGGAAGCGCGACCGGGCGGTGCTGCTGCGGCCGGAGCAGGTGATCTGGTTTCAGGTGGAAGACGGAGTGGTGAAGGCGCACACGGCGTCCGACACGTTTTGGGTGAATTACCAGCTTCGCGAGCTGGAAGAGAACCTGCCCGCCGAGCTGTTCTTCCGGGCGCGGCGCGAGACGCTGGTGAATCTGCGCGAGCTGAAGGAGATCCGGCCGTACTTCAAGAGCGGGTTCCTGCTGATCATGGCGGACGCGGGGGCGACCGAGATCGTGGTGAGCGAGCGGCAGGCACGGTCCCTGCGCCAGCGGATTCCGGGGCTGTAGGGAGCAACCATCGATCGGCGCAGCCCGCTCGGGGGCGTGAATTCCGCGCCTGGCGCCGTGAATGCGCGCCCGTCATATTTGTCTTGAGCGGCTCCCGGCGGCGCCTTATCTTCGGGGAATGAAGATCCGAACACGAATTGCGAACGCGGCGCTGCTGGCGGCGGCCATGCTATGCGCGCAGCCCGCGGCGAAGCCCATCCTGGGGACGGTGACGAAGTTCAAGGCTGGCACGCTCGAGATGGGCGTCCAGCCGGACACGGGCGCCGCGCTGTTTTTCAAGTTTGGGCCGGAGACGGAAATTTTCCGGATTCCGCCGGGGGAGCGCGACCTTTCGAAGTCGACGCCGGCGCGGATCACGGACATCGCTCCCGGCGACCGCGTGCTGGTTTCGTTCGTGGAAGGCATGGCGGAGGCGCGCCGGATCGTGCTGGTGGGAGCCGGGGACATCGCCAAGCGCAACGAAAGGGAGCGCCTGGACTGGCAGAAGCGCGGCGTTTCGGGAGTGGTGGCCGGGAAGAACGGCAGCGAGGTGACGCTGGAGATCGCGACACCGGAGGGCAAGCACAACCTGCTGGTGACGATCACGCCCAAGACCGGCATCCGGCGGTACGCGCCCGATTCGGTGAAGTTCGTCGATGCCGAGCGCAGCAGCCTGGCGGAGATCAATCGCGGCGACCAGCTGCGGCTGCGGGGGGACAAGAGCGCGGACGGATCGAGGGTGACGGCCGAGGAGGTGGTTTTCGGCACGTTCCTGACGAAGATCGGCAGGATCACGGCGGTGGACAAGGGGGCGGGCGAGATACGCATTCAGGATCTGGCGACGAAGTCCACGGTGACGATCCGGATGACCGCCGACTCGCGCATGAAGAAGATGCAATTCGGCGGCGGTCCGCCGTCCGGGGGAGAACACAGGGGCCCGGCGGCGCCGGCGGCCGACCGTCCGTTTGACATGGCGCGAATGCTGGAGCAGCTTCCGCCGGCGACCATGGACGACCTGAAGGCAGGCGGCGCGGTGGTGGTGACCAGCACGAGGAGCGCGAAAGAGGACGCGCTGACGGCCATTCTGCTGCTGGCCAACGCGGACGCGCTGGTGCAGATGGCGGAGTCGCAAGCCGCGGCGCATCCGGGCATGAGTCCGATGGACGTGCTGGGCCGACTGCACGGGGGCATGTTGAGCGGACCGGGCGGCGTGAGTCTTCCGGCGATCATGCCCTGACGGGGCCTTGTGATTCTCCTTCTACTTCTGCTCCTGCCGTGCATGGCGGCCCAGGCGCAGCCGGGGTTGCGCGGCGTGGTGACCGATCCTTCGGGCGCAGCGATTCGGGGCGCGGTAGTGGAGCTGCGCGGACCGGGCGGAGTGCGGCGCACGTTGACCGGCGGGTCGGGCGAGTACTCGTTCGCCTCGCTACGGCGCGGGAAGTACGAATTCGGCGCCGCCGCGAAGGGTTTCGCCACGGCGCAGCGGAAAGAGCTGGCGATCGAGCGGCCGGTGACTCTCGATTGCCGGCTGGCGATCCGGACCGAGGAGCAGGTGATCACCGTCAACGGTGAGCTGAGCGGGTTGAGCGGCGATCCGGCCTCGAACGCGGGCGCAGTGGTGATGGGGCAGCGGCAGATCGGCGCGCTGTCCGACGATCCGGAGGAGTTTGCGCGGCAACTGCAGGCGCTGGCCGGTCCGGCGCCGGGACCGAACGGCGGGGAGATGTTCATCGACGGATTCACCGGGCGCAACCTGCCGCCGAAATCGCAGATCCGGGAAGTACGGATCAACGCGAATCCGTTTTCTCCCGAATACGACCGGCCGGGCTTCTCGCGCATCGAAGTCTCCACCAAGCCGGGTTCGGGGGAGTGGCACGGGCAGGGGCTCGCGCAGTTCAACGACGCGGTTTTGAACTCGAGAAATCCGCTGCTGACGCAGTCCGACCGGCCGTCCTACGGCGCGCGGCTGTTCGGATTGGACCTGACGGGACCGCTGGCGAGGAGGAAAGCGTCGTTCGCGCTCGGGATCGAACGCCGGCGCATCGAGGAGAACGCGATCATTCTGGCCACCACGCTGGACGCCGGGATGAATCCGGCGACGGTGAACGAGTCGCTGCCGGCGCCTCAGTCGCGTTTGGCGGCGAGCCCGCGGGCCGATTACGCGATCGGCTCGAAAACGACGCTGGCGGCGCGGTACCAGATTCTGCGGATCGCCCTCGAGAACCAGGGCGCCGGCGATTTCAATCTGGCGTCGCGCGCGTACGACGAAAGGCAGTCCGATCAGCTGGCGCAGGTAACGCTGACCGAAGCGATGAGCGCGAGGTCACTGAACGAGACGAGGTTCCAGTTTCAGCGGGCGGCGCAGCGGAACAGCGGGGGAAGCGCGGAGCCCGCCATCAACGTGCAGGGGGCATTCTACGGAGGCGGCGCGAGCGCCGGCGGCTCGGGATCGGCGAGCGCCGGCTGGGAGCTGGCGAACCTCTCGACTCACACGCGCGGACGGCAGACCTGGAAATGGGGCGGGCGGCTGCGGCAATCGCGCCTGAGGGATACGTCGCTGAACAATTTCTCCGGCACGTTCACCTTTTTCACGCTGGAACTCTACCGGCGGACGCGGATACTCGAGGCCGCCGGATACAGCGGAGAGCAGATCGCGGCGATGGGGGCGGGCCCTTCGCAATTCAGCCTGAACGCGGGGACGCCCGACTCGACGGTGAGCCAGAGCGACGCGGGGTTGTTCGTCAACAACGACTGGCGTCCGCGGGCGAACGTCACGGTAAGCCTGGGCGTCCGGTATGAAGCGCAGACGAATCTGGGCGGACGGCGGGATTGGGCGCCGCGAGCGGGAATCGCGTGGGGGCTCGGCGGGCGCTCGCCCAAGACCATCGTCAGGGCGGGGGCAGGGACCTTCTACGAGCGCCTGGCGCCGGCATTGAGGCTGGACGCTTTGCGGTACGACGGGGTGACGCAGCAATCGTACCTGATATCCAATCCCAAGTTCTTCCCCCTGATCCCGGGCGCGGCGGCGCTGGCTGCGAACCGGCAGCCGCAGCAGTTGCGGCCGGTCCACCGCGGGATCGACGCGCCGCGGCTTTATCAGGCGAGCGCGGGCGTGGAGCGGCAGATGGGCAGCGGGTCCCGCGTGAGCGTGAACTGGATTCACACGCGGGGAGTGCATTTGTTGAACGCGCGGAACATCAATACGCCGGTGGGCGGAAATTATCCGGCGGGCGACCGCTCCGTCCGGCTGCTGACCGAATCCGCCGGATTCAGCCGGCTGAATCAAGTGGTGGCGAGCACGAACGTCAGCCGCGGAAAGCTGTACCTGTTCGGCTTCTACTCGCTGGGCTACGGAAAGGACGACAACGGAGGGCTGCCGGCCGATCCGTACAATTTACGGGCCGAGTGGGGGCCATCCGGCTATGGCGACGTCCGACACAGGATGGCGCTCGGAACGTCGATTCCGCTTCCGCGGAAGTTCAGCGCCAGCCCGTTCCTGGCGGTGAACAGCGGAGTGCCCTACAACCTGACGACGGGACTGGATCCGCTGAACACAGGATTTCCGGTGGCGCGCCCGGCGCTGCTGGGGGGAGCGGAGGCGTCGTGCAGGAGAGCCGAATGCTACGACCTGACTCCGGGTCCGGGCGAGCGGACGATCGGGCGGAACGCCGCGCGCGGTCCGGCGAACTGGAATGTCGCGCTGCGCGTTTCGCGCACGTGGGCGTTCGGCCGAGAGGGGCAGAGCGGCGCGGCGGATCTCGCCGGCGGGATGCACCGGGGGGACGCGCCGTCCGGGATGGCGCTGCCGCGGGAAGGGGCGGGAGGCAGGCGATATAACGTGACGCTCAGCGCCTCGAGCATGAACGCTCTGAACCGGGCGAATTTCGGGCCGCCGGGGGGAAATCTGTCGTCGCCATATTTCGGCCAGTACCGGAGTTTGGGGGGGCTGGTCGTGATGTCGCACGGGGGCGGGACCGGGGCTTACAACCGGAAGATCGATCTGCAACTGCGGTTTACATTTTGACGCGGACGCCGGCCAGAAAATGCGGGTCGTAAGTTGACGAATGCGATGGAGCGAACCAGGGCGGTTCAGCTCGCGCCGGGTTCAAGTATTCAGAAGGGGGCCGGCGGGCGGGTTCGGCGGGGCAGCTTATAATTGCAGGATGTCCCGCATGTTGGAAGAGATCCGGCAGCAGCCAACGGCGCTCTCGAGAACGCTGTCCGCCGAGATCCGCCACGTCGAGAAATTCAAGCGGGCCATCGCTTCGCGGCGTCCCAAACTGATCGTGCTGGCGGCGCGGGGCACGTCGGACAACGCGGCCCAGTTCGGAAGGTACCTGCTCGAGATCACCACGGGGATTCCGGTCTCACTGGCCGCGCCCTCGATTCACACGCTGTATCACGCCGCCATCGATTTCCGGGACGCGCTGGTGATCGGCATCTCGCAATCGGGCGAATCCACGGACACGAACCTGGTGCTGGAGCGGGCGCGAGCGCAGGGCGCGCTTACCATCGGGATCACCAACGAAGCGTCGAGCGCCATGGCCGGGCTGGCGGAGGAGGTCTTTCTGGTGCGGGCCGAGAAAGAGAAGAGCGTGGCCGCCACCAAGACTTTCACCGGACAGGTGCTGATGCTCTATCTGCTCGCGCACGCGCTGGGAGCGGCGATCGATCTGGACGATCTGAGGCGGATCCCGGAATGGGTGGAATCGGCGCTGGGGCTCGAGAAGCAGATCGCGGCGCTCTCGGAGCGCTACCGCTTCATGGAGCACGCGGTGGTGGTGGGGCGGGGATTGAACTATGCCAACGCCTTCGAATTCGCCCTCAAGCTGATGGAGACCTGCTACGTGGTGGCCGAGCGTTTTTCGTCGGCCGATTTTCTGCACGGGCCGATTGCGCTGGTGGAGCCGTCTTTCCCGGTGTTCCTGTTCGCGCCATCCGGCGTGACCGCGCCCTCCATGCGGGAGATGCTGGAGAAGCTGCAGGAACTGAAAGCGGAAACCGTGGTCATCAGCGACTCCGGCAGTCCCGTCCGCGCCGCGACGCGATCCATCCGGCTGCGGAGCAGGCTGAAGGAGCTGTACACGCCGATTCCGTACATCCTGCCGGCCCAGCTTTTTGCCGCCTGCCTGGCGGCGCAGAAAGGGCTGGACCCGGACCGTCCTCGCACGCTGACCAAGGTGACTCGAACGCTCTGACCGGACATTTTTTGTACACAGCCGCACATGAGGCGCCGGGCAGCCCTCCGCGTACGGATTTCAAAGCAGTTGAGTCTGCAAGGCGAACGCCTGGACCCTGCCGTGCGCTGGCAATCGCCATGACACAAGAAGACCGGACGCGAATTCAGGATTTTGTCGAGGCGAGCAAAAGCAAAGGGGCGAGCGACGAGTTTCTGGCGGCGCTCCTGACCCGGAGGGGATGGGGCGCGGGAGACATTTACGGCGCGCTGGGAGAGCACTGGGAACGGGCCACGGGGCTGGCGGTTCCCGAGCGGGCGGGCGCAGGCGAATCGGCGCGCGACGCGTTCTTTTACCTGCTGTCCTTTTCCACGCTGGCCACGTGGACGACGGCGGTCGGCTCGATGTTGTTCGAGTTCATCAACCACTGGTTCCCGGACGCGGTTTCGAGGAGCTACGTTTACGATCTGCGGCGGGCGGTGACCTGGCAGATGGCGTGCGTCGTGGTGGCCTTTCCGATTTATCTGCTGGTGATGCGGACGATCCTGCGCGAGGCGGCGGGGCAGCCGGAGAAGCTGGAATCGGGGGTCCGGAAATGGCTTACCTATCTGGCGCTGCTTGGAACAGCGGGGGCTATGATCTGCGATCTGATCTGGTTTTTGGATTACTTCCTTACGGGCGAGCTCACGGCGCGGTTCATGCTGAAAGCGGCGACGGTGATGCTCATTGCCGGCGGCGTGTTCGCGTATTACATCGGCTGGTTGAAAGGGAGCCGGCCGCGCGGCCGTGTGTTCGGAATCGGCTCCACGGCGGCGGTGGTTATCACGCTCTGCATCGGACTGGGGGTAGCGGGAACACCGGCCGCGCAACGGCGGCTCGAAGCGGACATCAGGCGGGCCGACGATTTGCGGAGCCTGAGCTACGCGGTCAAGGCATGGCACGATCTGCACGGCGGCCTGCCGGGGTCGCTGGGGGAGCTGAACGCCGCGCGCATCGCCGATCCGGAGACGGGCAGGGCTTATGGTTATCAAGCGAAATCGGCAGCCGGGTACGAGCTGTGCGCCGATTTTCACGTGGAGGGCGGCACGGGGTTCTGGCGGCACGGGGCGGGCAGGAGTTGTTTCCCGCTGGATGCGTCGAAGAGCACGCCGTAGCCTGCGGTTGCGGCGCGGCTTAGAGGACTTCTTTATACAGCGCGATCGCTTCGCGGATTACGATTTCGGCGGCGCCGGTTCCGTACGGGGTGCGCTCCACCTCGTAGCCGCCAAGGCCGTACTCCGAAGCGATCGGCATATAATCGCCGCCCACACCGCTGGAGTATCCGCAGAACAGCGTGACCTCGAACGGCGAGGCTTTTTTGATCGCGGCGCCGATTTCGGCGAACGGCTCCCCGGGCATGGCGACAATGGCGACCTGTCCGACGCGCAGGATCTGCAACTGCACCTTGACGGGCGCAGGATCGGGCGGCTTACGCCACTGGGCCAGGAGGCCGGAGACCCGCCTCAGGCGCGCTTCGTTTTGCGCAGTGCGGTTCGCTTCGACGCGCCGGCGGGCGTCGGCGACGGACGCTTCCATGGCCTGGATGTCGGCGGGGGAGTAGGCGCGCGGAGGGACGTCCACGATCTTCGAGGCAAACTTCAGCGCCGCGTCGCGCGGGCCTTCGACGCGCCAGTGTTGTTTGGCCTGGTAGGCGGTGGACTCGACGAAGCCTTCGAATTTCGGGGCGCGGCGGACGGTCTCGATCCCGAGCGCGACGGCGGCCGCCTGATGTCCCAAGGTGGCGCCCAGCCGGTGGGCCACATCCAGGTCGCCTGTAAAACCCTCGACAGGCCCCTGATTGCCGGCGGCGCCCTGGAAATAGAGGCAGAGGGCGCCGGGCAGCGCCTGCTCCACGACCTTGCGCGTCATCCCGACCCAATCCGGCGAGAGCAGCTTATTTTCATACGCCAGCACGGCGCCGTGGCACTGGAAGTTGACCAGGGCGGCCAGCGGCTTGCCCCGCGCATCGTCGATGCGGACCACCACCAGCTCGCGATCGACGAAACCTTCCGGGTTGCGTCCCACGGCGGCGGGCTTACCGCCGTCAGCGCGTACCCGCCGATTGACATTGATGGAACCGACGCCGCGCCCTCCGTAGAGATGCGCCGGCTGCAGCCGGGCATGCGCCTGCTGGATTGCGCCGACGATCTTGTCGGCGAGCGCGGCGTTGTAATTGGCCAGCATCTGTTCGTAACGGGCGTAGTCGGTTCCCACCGGACCTCGTACGCGCGAGACGGCGGGGCCGGAGTGAGTGTGAGTGCCGGCAAGGCGGATATGGCCAGCGGGAATGCCGGTCAGCTCCGAAGCTCGCTGCGCGATTGCGGCGGCGCCGTTGGCAAACAGCGCGTCGATATCCACCATGGCGAACTTTTGCCTGCCGTCGGAGAGGACCAGGGCGGTGGCGTACATGCCTACCGGATCCACGCCGGCGGCCTCGACGTGCGTTTGCGAACCCCAGTTCAGATGGGCAATCCCCACCGGCGGCGTGATGTCGGCCCGCGCTACGCCTGCCAGGAGTCCGGAAGGCGGCGAGTCTTTTGGGCCCTGCTCCACAACGTCGGCGTGAAGAGCGGAGAGCATGAGAGGGAGTACCGAGAGCGGGAGAGCGGATTTCATTTGGAGGGTCCTATCAGAATCAGCCGCACATCCATGACGTTGGTTCTGGTGGGACCGGTGATCAGCAGATCGCCGAGCGGCTGGAAGAAATGGTAGGCGTCGTTATTCGCCAGATATTGCCTGGGCTGCATTCCCAGTTTCCGGGCGCGCGCGCAGGTTTCACCATCCGCGACGGCGCCGGCGGCGTCGGTGGGACCATCGGTTCCGTCGGTGCCGCCGCTGAGGATGAGCACGTCCTCGAGCCCGGCCAGGTCGATGGCGGCCGCCAGCGCGAACTCCTGATTCCTGCCGCCTTTTCCGTTGCCGCGAATCGTCACCGTGGTCTCACCGCCGCTGACGATGCAGGCCGGAGCGCGCGCCGGCTGGCCGTAGAGGCGCGCCTGCCGCGCGATGGCGGCGTGCATCCGGGCGACATCGCGCGTCTCCCCTTCGATGAACGTCGAGAGGACCAGCGGGCGGTGACCGAGCTCCCTCGCTTTGGCCGCCGCCGCGTTCACGGCCAGGATATTGCTTCCGACGACGATATTCTGCGTGCGGCCGAGCGTGGGATCGCCGGCCTTGGGTGTTTCCGGAATTTCGCCCGAGGCTCCGCGCTCGAGGCGTTCCCTTACGGCGGCGGGCGCGCGCGAGTCGATGCCGTACTTGCGCAGGATCGCGATGGCTGCGGCGTAGGTGGAGGCGTCGGGCGCGGTAGGACCCGAGCCGATGACATCCAGGTCGTCGCCGATTACATCGGAGAGCAGCAGGGCGATCACGGCCGCGGGATAAGCCAGCCGGGCCAGTTGTCCGCCCTTGATGGACGAAATATGCTTGCGGACGGCGTTGATCTCGTGAATATTGGCGCCGCAATCGAGCAACAGCGCGGTGACGGCCTGTTTTTCGGCCAGGGTAACGGGAGCGGCCGGCGCGGGCAGCAGGGCCGACCCGCCGCCCGACATCAGGGCGATCACCAGGTCGCGCTCGCCGGCGTGCTCCGCGATGGCGGCGATCCGGGCCGCGCCGCGCACACCGGCCTCGTCCGGCGTGGGGTGGCCGCACTCGTTGAGCTCGATGCGTTTCAACTTATCCGTGTGGCCGTACTTGACGTTGATCAGGCCGGCGGAAATGCGCTTGCCCAGCACATGCTCCACGGCGCGGGCCATAGACGCGCTTGCCTTCCCCGCCCCGATGACGAAGATCCTGTCGAAGCGGCTCAGAGCATAGCGCCAGCCGCCGGCCCGGAGCGATCCGCCGGAGACCACGAAATGGCGGGCCACCGCTTCCACCGGGTCGGCGGCGCGGATGGCGGCGCGGAAGATCGTCAGGGCGTGTTTTCGAAGCGTCATTTGAATAGCGGGGCTTGGATCAATATAACAGGGGACGGCGCGCCGCCTACATCCCGCCGTGCGGACGGCCGGTTGGGTCATCTCGCGCGGGCCGGCCGGGGAAGGTCCTGCTTACTTTCCGGGCGCCACAAGGGGCGGGAGGGTTTCGATTCGGACGGCGGGAAAGGGGCCCTGGCGCGAGAATCTACCGGGGGGCCATGCGTAAGGCGCCATCGAGCCGGATGACGGAGCCGTTGAGCATCGGATTCTCGATGATCTGGCGGGCCAGCTGTGCGTACTCGTCGGGCCGGCCGAGACGAGGCGGGAACGGAATCGATTCGGCCAACGCCTGGCGCGCCGGCTCGGGGAGGCCGGCCAGCAATGGGGTGTCGAAAAGGCCGGGCGCGATGGTCATCACGCGGACGCCGTGGCGGGCGAGGTCCCGGGCGAGGGGCAGAGTCATTCCCACGATGCCGCCTTTCGAGGCCGAATAAGCAGCCTGGCCGATCTGTCCGTCGAATGCGGCGATGGAGGCGGTATTGATAATGACGCCCCTTTCGCCGCCGGCGTCGGGCTCGGCGGCGCACATGCCGGCGGCGGCCAGGCGAATGGCGTTGAAGGTACCGATCAGGTTGACGGAGATCACGCGGGTGAAGCGTTCGAGCGCCATGGGGCCGTCCTTGCCGACGACGCGGGCCGCGTCGCCGATGCCGGCGCAGTTGATCAGCACGTGCAGTCCGCCGAAGCGCTCGATGGCGGTATGGAGGGCGACTTCGATCTGGGCGGATTCGGTGACGTCGGTTTTGGCGAACACGGCCGAGTCGCCCGGCTCGGCGTCGGATGGGGGCTTGAGGTCGGCGACCACGACGCGCCCGCCGGCGGCGGTAAACATGCGGACGCAGGCGAGTCCAAGGCCGGAAGCGCCGCCGGTGATCAGAGCGGTTTTGCCGCGGATGTCCATGTCGACGTTTCTCCTCAGCGGCGGAAAAGGACTGCCTGATCGTCGGCGTCCACCAGGATCCATCCCGGCGTGACCCGGAGCAGGGAGGCCAGGGCGCTCTGTGACGGAATCAGGACCGCATTGAAATCATACCGCCTCATGAGCGTGTCCCAGCCCTGCTGGCCCTTCAGGATCTGAAGATATTCCTCGATGATCTCTTGACCGAAAAAGTCGCTGCGCCCGTCGACGAAGATTTTCTGGCGCGGGTAGTGATGAAAAGTGAGGTAGTCGGCCCAGGCGTCGGTGGTAAAGATGCGGGATCCGGAGATCAGCTGGGCATGCTTCAGCGCCAGCCCGGCAGGGTAGCGCCCGTGGGGGAAGTCGGCGGGCCAGGCGAATCCGAAACTGAAGAGCGCCAGGGAAAGCACCAGCGCCGCCGGCCATACGCTGGAGCGGCGCAATCCGGGTGTATGATCGGCGGCCAGGCCGGCGAGAATCGACCGGATCGAGCCGGGCGGAGGGAACGGGTTCCAGCGGTTCCAAAGTACGGTCGCCTCGCGGACGAGCATCGGCGCGACGACAAAGCCGAAGATCGGGATATGACGAACCGAATTCAGAGCGGCATGGGCCCAGGCGAGAATCAGCAGCGCGGATGCATACTGCTTTCTGGCGATGAGTTGAGCGCTGAGCGCCAGCCCCGCGATGAGGAGAAGTTCGAAGTATCTTCCCTCGGGCGAGCCGAACTGCGGCGACTGGAACTCCTGAACCAGCCGAATCATCCATTTCTGCTGCAGGTACGGGATGGCATGCGCGTGAACGGCAAAGCCATAGGGATTAGCTCCCGTGGCCGCCGTACAGGCCACCGCCAGCAGGGCGTAGCGGCGCGCTGATTCGTATTGGCCCTCCAGCGCGAATCCCACCGCCAGCGCTGCCAGCGAGGCCAGCAGAGCGAGAAAGCCGCCATGCAGGTTCGCCCACAATACGGCGATCGGGACGAGCAGCCAGATTCGGCCCGAGGGCCGGCGGCGGTCCGCGTCGATCAGCCAGAGACTGACGGCCAGGAGCAGGAAGGTGAACAAGTGCGGGCGCGCCAGATAGTGAATCGACGAAGCGGCGGCGACCATGTGAAGCAATCCGATCGTCACCAGCGCGTTGGCTCCGCTCCAGATCATGTGCCGCATGAGGATCAGGTTGGCGAGGGCGGCGATGGCGCCGCTGAAAACCACCAGCGCCTTGAATCCGCCGGCGGAATAACAGAGGGAGAACAGAATCGCGCTGAGCCACTCCCAGGCGAACCACGGCTGTCCGGGCCGCGAGAAGGAAAAGATATCGCCACGCGGCACAGTCCGGTGGCTAAGGATGTAGTCGCCGGTTCGGATGTGGTAACCGGTGTTCGAATCGAGCAGCAGACCGACGGTTCCATCGCTGTAGATGGTGAACAGGATGAGCCAAAGGAGAAGGGCGCAGAAAATGACGTCGGCCAGTGAGGGAGTCAGCCAGCGGGCCAGACCGGAGGCGTCGGGGTGTCGTGCCGTTTCGCGCTCACTTGAAAGCGGGCGCGCGGAAATAGAATCGGCAGGCATGCTGGGCTTGGATTATCGTGTTCCTGCCCTAGATCGGCAGTTTTTCTTCGAACCGACATATGGGGACGCGCCGTATCGCGCGAGCAGGACTCTCGAGTCCGGGGGCGAAGGCAAACCCATGCGGATGCTTGAGTTCTCTAGACCCGGTTGGCGGTGGGCTTGCTCTCGATGCCCAGCTTTTTCATTTTATAGAGGAAGGCTTTGTAATCGAGGTTCAAAAGCCGGGCGGCGTGCTTGCGGTTCCAGTGGGCGGTGGTCAGGGCGGCCAGAATGGCTTCGGTCTCCTCCCGCTGCTTACTGAGTTGAACCTTCTGCAGGATGGACGGACCGCCGGTTTCCGGGGCGGCGGGCTCCTGCGATCCGCCGTTCGACCGGTCCTGGCCGGCGGCCAGCGAGAGCAACTCGTCGACAATCATCTTCGGCTGGCGCAGCACCAGGAACTTGCGCATCATGTTTTCCAGCTCGCGCACGTTCCCCGGCCAATCGTGAGCGAGCATCGCCTGGTAAAGTTCCTGGGTCATATGGGGCGGGGGGGTATGCGGCGTGCTGTGCTTCTTCAGAAAGAAATCGGCCAGCCAGGCGATTTCATCTTTGCGCTCGCGGATGGGAGGCACGTAGATATTGATCACGTTGAGACGGTAATAGAGGTCCTCGCGGAAGGCGCCCTCGCGGATGGCCTTCTTCAGATCGCGGTGAGTGGCGGCCATGATGCGGACGTCCACATGTACGGTCTCACTGCTGCCCAGCCTTTGAAATTCGCTATCCTGAAGCACCTGAAGCAGCTTGGCCTGCAGCCTGAAATCCATGTCGCCGATCTCATCGAGCAGGATGGTCCCGCCGCGGGCCATTTCGAACTTGCCGGGACGGTCCTTGAAAGCTCCGGTAAAGGCGCCGCGCTCGTAGCCGAACAGCTCGCTTTCGACCAGTTCGGGAGGCAGGGCGGCGCAATTCAGCTTGAGAAACTGGTTTTTGGCGCGCGTAGAATGGCCGTGCAGCTGTCTGGCGAGCACTTCCTTGCCGACTCCGGTTTCCCCCTGCAACAGGACGGGCACATCGGAAAGGCCTACCTGCTTGAGCAGGTTTTCGATCTCGATCATGCGCGCATTTCGGGCTCGCGGGGGCCGCAGTTCCCCGGGGGTTCCCGCCGGCTCGGGCGCGGGCGTTTTGGAACTTGGAAGCAGCTCTTCGATGGCCCGCATGAGCTCAGCCTGGAGGACAGGCTTTTCGAGGAAGGTGGCGGAAACTCCGTCAAGGGCTTCCATCACGAACGGCCAGGAGGAGGCGCTCGAGACCAGGATGACCGGCAGATTATCGAAACTCCCACGGATTTCCTTGAGAGTTTCGATGCCATCCTTGCCGGGCATCATCACGTCGAGCAGGATCAGATGCACGGCGGGATCGCCGGCGCGCAGCAGCTCGATCGTTTCCTCTCCGGATTCCGCCAGCAATACCTTATAGCCCTGCAGCTTCAACAGGGTTTCAAAGTAATTGCGGACTTCGAGATCGTCATCGACAACCAGTATCGTAGCTTCGCGGTAGCGGGATTGCATTCTACTCCTGCGGGAGGCGGGCCTTATTCCACCGAACCAGCCGCGGTAACTGCAATGGGAAGAGTGGGATCCTGCGGCGGGGCGGCAATGGTCTCCGAGTAGGGTAGCATGAACACGAAGACTCCTCCTTCATTGCCCGATTCTGCAAACACCACACCATGGTGGGCATGCACGATCTGGCGGCAAATCGCCAGTCCGAGCCCTGCCCTGGACCACTCCGACGCTGGAGCCTCCGTCGTATACTCTTCGAAAATCCGTTCCAGATCTTCAGGCGGCACGCCCGGGCCGGAGTCTCTTATTTCCACCCGATAAGCGTTGTAGCCGCAGGAAGCGGCCTCGCGCCGGTCGGCATGGTTGACTCCTTCCGTCATATTGGGATACCGCCGGTCCCAAAAAACCGAATTTCCCCGAATCTCGATCAATCCGTTGCGGGGTGTGAATCGGCAGGCATTATCGAGGAGGTTTACCAGTAACTGCTCGATTTGAGTATCGTCGAAGAGAAGGCTTTCGCCACAGGGGGCGGCCTGAACACGAAGCTCGATATGCTTCGATTGCACGACAGGGGCCACTTCGTGAACGGCTTGAGCGATGCAACCGGCGATATCGCCATTCTTGCGAGCCATGCGGCGCGGGGCGCGATGGTCCACGCTGATCTGGAAGATCCCGCTGGTGAGCCGGGAGAGCCGCTTGACGCTGCGCTGCATACGCTCGAGCACTTTTACCTGCTCGTTGTTGAGCGAACCGAGCTGGCCGTCTAGAAGGAGGCCGCAATATCCCTGGACGGCCATCAAGGGCGCCCGCAAGTCGTGCGCAATGTGGGCCAGGAAGTTGGTCCGGTCCTGATCGTATTCCTGGAGTTTGAGGTTCGCCTGCAGAAGATACTGCAGCATCTCGTCGCGCTCGAGACGTAATTGCTCGGTGACGTGGTCCCCGGTTCTGGCCTTTTC
>DATJFH010000142.1:0-15788 GCA_035495815.1 Bryobacteraceae bacterium | reverse complement strand
AATGCAGAGCGCGGCCGGGCGGCTAGGCTCCGGAACATTCAGCCCTCGATGCGGAAAGAGCTGTAACTCCGCACGGGGGCGGACTCCACGTCCACGCCCCGGACGTCGGCAAAACGAGGTCCTTGCCACAGACGCTGGTTCAATTCATCCAGTTTCGCCGCCGCCCCCGTGGCGTAGACCTCCACGCGTCCGTCGTCGAGGTTGCGCGCGTAGCCGGTAAGCTGGAGCTCCGCCGCTGTTTTCTCCACAAAATAGCGGAATCCGACGCCTTGAACCCGTCCTCGCACGAAATAGCGCCTGGCCGCAGGTACCATACGTTTATTATGGTCGAAACGCATGGGGGTACTTTCCGCGTCTAAGCTCCCAATGAGTATGCTCCCTTCCATTTTCCGGGCTGTGGTGTCTCTAACGGCTTTATTGGCCGGCTTTCAAGGATTTGGGAGGGCAGCCGACTTCGCCTGTACCGCCGGCGTGCCGTTCCAGCCCACGGTACGGAAGGAGGGCATGACGGAATTGGCGGGCGACATCGTGGTCAGATGCACCGGGGGCGTTCCCACGGCGGCGGGTCAGCCGATTCCGGCGGCAAACCTTCTGGTGTATTTGAATACGGCGGTCACCAGCCGTCTGTTGAACACGGCGTCGCTGGTATCGGAAGCGCTGCTGCTGGTGGACGAGCCCGGGTCGCAGGCCAATCCGGCGCAACTCGCCTGCCTGTCTCCGAACGGATGCGCGGTGGCCGGCACTTCGACCAGCTCCGGCGTGGCGGGACCGGAGCCCTTCAACGGATCGGGCGGCCGTCCTAATATTTTTCAGAGCACCGTGTCAGGGAATGTCCTTACCTTCTCCAACATACCCATCGATCCCCCGGGCAACACCACGCGCACGTTCCGGTTCACGAACATCCGCGTCAACGCCACGACGGCGGGCGGGAACTCGGTGGTCGCCTCCCTTGTATCCTCCGGTCCGACGACTGTCCCAATCGCCGGCTCGACCCCCACGGTCGCGCTGATCCAGCCGGGGACGACTTTTTCCCTGCGCGACAGCGCCAACGCGGCGGCTCTGGGTTCGGCGGGATTTGCCATGACGCAGGGGATCGGGCAGGATTCTTCGGGAACTCCGGCTGCTTATTTGCGCTTCACGGAGGGCTTTTCGAGATCGTTCAAGACCCGCACATCGGCCAGCTTCGCCGACGGCAATACGTCGCCGGCGCCGGCCAACCAGAACGTCCCCGGTTTTGCCTACAACAGCGAATCCGGTTTTACCTATCCTCTTTCCGGCCTCACAGCCGGGCTGGCGGACTACGGGACGCGGCTCAGGGCCATCTTCACGGCCATTCCGGCAGGGGTTCGCGTTTTCGCGGCCACCACGAACACGAACGCGTCCACGCGGCTGGCCCGATTGATTTTCAGCGACGCCGGGGTGTTTTCACCGGTTCCCGCGAGCGACACCTACGGTTCGTTCGCCGTCGCCGAGCTGCCGGTTTTCAACGGCACGGCTGTCGGGCTGTGGGAAGTGCTGCTTTCGAATCCGACCGCCACTCAGAATTTCGATATTCCGATCTGGTTCACCGGCACGCCGGCGGCGTCCGGCACGGGATCTGTCGCCGGCGGACTGGCGCCCATCCCGCCCACGTTCAGCGTGTCGCCGGGCGGCGCGGCGCAGGGCGTCACATTTCCGATTCCGCGGTTCGACGGCGTTTCGTCCGCGATCACGGTGGTTCAGGTTGCGCCGGCGCCGCCGCCCTCGCCGCTGACGGTCAGCCCGTCCTCGCTGTCGTTCAGCTACCAGACCGGGCTCGCGCTTCCCGGCGCGCAAACCCTGACCCTGACGGGGGCGAGCGTGCTCGGCCTGACCGCCGGCAACAACGGGACTCCCTGGCTGGCGGTGGTCCAGAGCGGCTCCTCGCCGTCCACGCTGAGCGCGTCCGTGAATCCGGCGAATCTCCCGGTGGGCATTTACGGATCTTTCATCACCATCACGGCGCCCAACGCCACCAACAGTCCGCTGACCATTCCGGTGACGCTGAACGTGACGGCGGCGGCGACGTCCGGACCGATGACGCAGACGCTGTCCCACATCGCTGAAGGAGCGGGATGGCGGACGTCGGTCATCCTGGTGAATCGCGATTCGGCCCCGGCCAGCTTTACGTTGAAATTCTGGGATGAGAGCGGCGCTCCATGGCGTCTTTCGCTCGGTCCGGACGGCTTTCAGTCGCAGGTGACGGACACGATTCCAGTGGGCGGATCGAGGACCATTCAGACCGATGGATTCATCAACCTGCTGCAGGTGGGATCGGCCGAGATTTCCTCCTCGGGGGCGGTCGGGGGGAACGCGGTTTTCGCCTTCCAGATCGCGGGCCAGCCGGACACGGAGGCCGCCGTACCGATCACCACGCTGCGGGGAAAGCGCTTCCTGCTGCCCTTCGATAATTCGCCGGGCTTCGCCACCGGGGTCGCCGTGGCCAATCCGAGCGCCGCGCAGCCGGCGGTGGTGTCGGTGGTTTTCCGCAATCCGTCGGGGCAGGTGACCAGTTCGGTGGGGCCGTACCTGGTAGCGGCGCACGGGCATGTTTCTTTCGTCATTCCAGGCAGCGCGGGGACGCGCGGGGTGGCGGAATTCACGTCCTCCGGGGAGGACGTGGCCGGTCTGGGGATTCGGAGCCACGGGCGCGCGTTCACTTCGGTCGAGACGCTGGCCGGCGTGCCGGCGGGGAACAAGAACATATCGCACATCGCGGACGGCGGCGGGTGGAAGACGACCATCGTGCTGGTGAATTCGGATTCTCAGCCGGCGCCGTTCACGCTTCGCTTTCGCGGCGACAACGGGGCCGCGCTGCGTCTTTCGCTCGGCGCCGACGGCCAGGTAACGTCGCTCACGGGCACGATCGCTCCCGGGGGCTCGCGCACGATTCAGACCGACGGGACCAACGGCACGCTGGTCACCGGCTGGGCGCAGCTGTCGACTTCTTTTGAAGTGGGCGGCACGGCGATCTTCGGCGCCCAGGTACCGGGGCAGCCGGATTCGGAGGCCGCTGTCCCGATCCTTGCGGGGGGAGGAGACAAGCTCCTGCTCTCCTTCGACGGCTCCTTCGGCTTCGGCACGGGAGTGGCTTTCGCCAATCCGAGCGCGTCGGAAAGCGCCAATGTTTCGGTGCTGTACCGCGACGTCCTGGGGCGGGCGCTGGGAGCGGCGAGCACGTACACGCTGCCGCCCAACGGGCACCGGTCGGTAGTGTTGCCGGTCAATGTACGCGGAGTGGCGGAGATCACCTCGCCCGACACGCCGGTCTCGGCGCTGGGCATTCGCAGTCACAACGGCGCGTTCACATCCGTGCGGTCGCTGGTGGTGACGCCGGCGCTGCGCGACATCGTGGCCGGCGTGAACCAGATCGTCTCCGGCGGCGCTTCCGGGCCGGTGACGCCGCTGGCGGGCGACTGGTTCACGATCGCGTCGGGCGACGACAACACGAACACGCCGTCGAGCTTCGTGGTCGCGCGGCAGTTCGGCCAGGGACGCGTGGCCGCGCTGGGACATGAAGGACTGCTGGTCAACGCGCAGCTCAAGGACAACGGCGTGTTCCTCTCCAACCTGGCCGGGTGGCTGGACGCGACCGTTCAGAAGCGGGTGCTGTACACGACCGGCCACCGCGAGAACTTCGACGGGACCGACATCGCGCCGCTGCGAACCGCGCTGGCGGCCCGGGGATTTGCGCTGGGCGCGCTCCCGGGGACGATTACACCCGCGGCCCTGGCGGCAGGTTCGGTGCTGATCATCGGGAACGCCTGGCGTGATTTCACCAGCGCCGAGATCCAGGCCGTGCAGGATTTCGTGAGCAGCGGCGGGGGCCTGCTGATGGCCGGAGCGGGGTCGACGTGGGTGGCGTCGGGGTCGGGGCGGTCGATCGAGAATTATCCGATGACGAAGATGGCGCAGCCCTACGGAGTCGGCTGGCAGACGACCACGATTATCGATCCTGACCCGGGAGACCAGTCGGGCGGGTCGACGATCTTCCATACGTTCTATCCCAACGCGAAATAATTTTGCGGCAGCCTGCAAAGTCGCCTGCGGGCCGCAACAGGCAGGCGCGCCGCTATTACGCTACTCACCGGGGAACACGATCCGGATTCCTGACTCGTGCGGACCAGGCGTATTCATGGAGCGTTTGGCCGGGGATGCCGGCGGGCCTTATATGCCTGCGCGTGGATGCCGGGTCGGCAGGACCGGCTGGGAACGGCCACGTCGCCGCCTCCATACCGAACACGTTTATCAGGAAAGACTGTTGACGTAGTCTTGAAAGCCGAATTCCTTGATCACCTCGACTCGTCCGTTCAGGCGCCGGACGACAATCGATGGCATCTGAATTCCGTTGAACCAGTTCTTCTTGACCATGGTATAGCCGGCGGCGTCGGCAAGCGGGATCAAGCTCCCGACTTCGAGCTTTTCAGATAATTCATACTCGCCGAAGATATCGCCGGCCAGGCACGTGCGCCCCGCCAGCAGGTACCGGTAATTGCCGCTTTTCGGCAAATCGATCCTGGCTTCAATCCGGTAGATCAGTAAATCGAGCATGTGAGTTTCTACGCCCGCGTCCACGATGGCGACATCCGCTTCGTTGTGTACGATGTCAAGTACCGTAGTCACGAGAAACCCGGAGCGCGCCACCACCGCCTCACCCGGTTCGAGATAGATCTGCACCCCATAGCGGCTGGCGAACTGCGCCAGCTTCTCACAAAAAAGCTCGAACGGATAGTCATCCATCGTAAAAGAAATTCCACCTCCGAGACTCACCCAATCAACTTTCATCAGAAGAGGCCCGAAGTTCCGGCCGATCCGGTCCAGGATCGAGCTGAACTCATCGAAGCTGCTGTTTTCGCAGTTGCAGTGAAACATCAGCCCCTTGAGCAAGTGGGCCACACTGTCGATCTCACGACGATCGCTGGCGCCCAGGCGGCAGTACCGTCGAGCTGGATCGGCAAGATCGAAATGCGAATAACTCACACCCGGATTGATTCGAAGGCCGACCGGTATGCCGTTCGCGCGCGCGCAAAACCGCTTCAACTGCGAGACGGAGTTGAAAATCAGCTTGGTCGCGTAGGGGAGGACGGAGTCCATATCTTCGTCCGAGAAGGCCACACTGTAAGCATGTACCTCCTTGCCGAACTTCTCATGGCCCAGGCGGGCTTCGTACACCGAACTCGAGGTTGTCCCGTCCAGATACCCGCTCAGGAGATCGAAAACGGCCCATGTCGAGAAGCATTTCAACGCCAGCACGGATTTGACGCCGGAACGTTCACGAAGGAGAGCGATCTTCTCCAGGTTGTTCAACAGCCGGGCTTCGTCGATGAGATAGTAAGGTGTCTTCAGGCTCATCCGGTACTCTTCGATAAGTTCCTGAATCGGTTTATCGGCGGTCAGCATGATGTGGGCTCACATTTGGGGCTTCTGGCTTTCCTGAGTACCTGAATCCTATGCATTGTATCCTTATCCCGCTCGCGCGGCGATGCCACCGGCTGTGCGACAATCGCAGTCGCACGTTCGCATATTATTTATGATTCCCGGAGGCGCGGATGAAGGACGGAGTTCTGCGAAAACACAAGCTCGTACACCTGAAGGATCTCACTGTCAACGAAAATCTTCTTCGGGGCCGCTTTCCCAAAGCGTGCGCTACCACCCGGTGCAAGGGCGACTGCTGCAAGACCGGCGTTTGGGTTGACTTTCTGGAGCGTGACAGGATCCTGGCGAACGCGGACCTGATCCGGAATCACATGGAAGCCGGTCAGGAGCAGAACCCGGATCTTTGGTTCGACCCGGAGATTACCGTGCATTCCGATTTCCCCTCGGGACAGGCCGCGGGAACGCAGGTCTATAACGATGGCTGCGTCTTCCTGACGTCCGCCGGCAGATGCGTTCTCCAGACTGCCGGCCAGAACCACTCCGTAGGTCTGAAGCCGTTTTATTGCTTTGCATTCCCGGTCACGGTCGAGGAGGGCCAGCTCATGATGGACGAGGGGTTCAGCGGCGACTGCTGCACTCTGACACCAGACGGGGAGCTCGAGGCTATAGACGTCTGTGCGGGAGAGCTTGGATTCGTGCTCGGAGAGGAAGGACTCAAGGAGCTTCGGCAAATGGCCAAGACTCGCCTGGAACAGACACCAGAACCGGAATCCACGTAACTCCGACGATTCCGTACCAGTACAAGAAGTACCTCGAGGAAGCTCCGTTTTTCGTTGTTTTCAATCTTGTACGTACCATATAATCAAACTGCCTCGTGACAGAAACCCTAAGCATGTCTTTTCGGAAGCGGCATTTCCCTGCCGCGACTAAACGGGATTGGAATGACTGGAAGTGGCAGCTCAAGTCTCGTATCAAAGATGCTGCGGGACTTGACCGGATCATAAAGCTCTCCAACAGCGAACGAACGGCCATGGAACGCCACAACGGCATCCTTCCCGTGGGAATTACGCCGTATTATGCGAGCTTGCTCGATCCAGACGTTCCCACCCAGCCGTTGCGCAAGACCGTGGTGATGGTGGAGAACGAGTTTCTGCGAAGTCCCGGCGAGGCGGAAGATCCACTCAACGAGGATGGCCACACGCCGGCGCCGGGGCTGGTCCATCGTTATCCCGACCGGGTGCTGTTTCTGGTCACCGGGACCTGCCCGGTTTACTGCCGCTATTGCACGCGCTCCCGGATGGTGGGGAAACCCGGCGGCGAATACTCTTTCAACACGGGGCCGTGGGAAAACGCGATTCACTATATCGCAGCCACGCCTGCCATCCGCGACGTGCTGATCTCCGGCGGCGATCCGCTCATTTTGTCCGACGAGCGCATTGAATGGCTGCTCTCCCGATTGCGCGCCATCAAGCATGTCGAGTTTTTACGAATCGGCACCAAGGTTCCTGCCGCGCTGCCGCAAAGGATCACTACCCCGCTGGTGCGCATGCTGAAGCGCTACCATCCGTTTTTTCTTTCCATCCACTTCACCCACCCGGACGAGCTCACGCCTGAGGTCGCCGACGCCTGCGGGCGGCTGGCCGACGCCGGAATTCCCCTCGGCAGTCAAACCGTGCTGCTGGCTGGCGTCAACGACGATCTGAATACGCTGCGAAGTTTGTTTCAAGGCCTTTTGAAGATCAGGGTCAAGCCCTATTACCTCTATCAATGCGATCCCGTGGTCGGCGCGGCGCATTTCCGCGTTCCCGTGGAGAGGGCGCTCGAAATCATGCGCGGCCTGCGCGGCCATACGACCGGATACGCGGTGCCCACCTTCGTCATCGACGCCCCCGGCGGCGGCGGCAAGATCCCCTTGCTTCCGGACCAGCAACTGGAACGAAGCGGCGATCAGATCCTGCTGCGCAACTTTGAAGGAAAGATCTTTCCCTACCTCGATCCCAAGCCCCGGCTGGTTCCGATCAGCTTCAGGAAGGCCGTGGGAGACGACCTCGGGTGAGTATTGATTAACCGGTTGCCGACCCATGCGAGTAGGGATCACATACGACCTTCGCGCCGAGTACCTCAGCCAAGGCTATGGAGAGGAACAGACCGCCGAATTCGACAGTCTCGAAACAATCGATTCGATTGACGAGGCGTTGCGCGGCCTCGGCCATCAGACGGATCGTATCGGCAATATTCGAAGCTTGACCGGACGCCTGGCGGCCGGGGACCGCTGGGACCTGGTGTTTAACATCGCGGAGGGCATGTACGGCTTCGGGCGCGAGGCCCAGGCGCCCGCTCTGCTGGATGCGTTCGCCATCCCTTACACATTCTCGGATCCGCTGGTGCTGGCAGTCGCTCTGCACAAAGGGTTCACCAAAACCCTGGTCGCGGGACTGGGCGTCGCCACTCCGGATTTTGCAGTGGTCGGCGTTGACTCCGATGCCGCGGGGATAGGGCTTGGATGGCCGGTCATCGCCAAGCCGGTCGCCGGGGGAACCGGCGCGGGAATCTCACGCTCTTCCAAGGCCAACAACCAGCATGAGCTGACGGCGCTGTGCCGGAAACTGCTGGATCAATTCGAGCAACCCGTGCTGGTGGAGACTTTTCTGCCGGGCCGCGAGTTCACGGTTGGCATCCTCGGCACGGGCCCGCAGGCGCGCGTGATCGGCGTCATGGAGATCCTGCTGCATGACAACGCGGAGCCGGAAGTTTATTCCTACGCCAATAAGCGCGATTATTTGACGCGAGTCTCCTACCGGCTGGCCGGGGAGCAGATCGCCGCGCAGGCGGCTGAGATGGCATTGCGCGTCTGGAACGGGTTAGGCTGCCGCGATGCAGGCCGTCTCGATTTTCGATGCGACGGCTCGGGAAACCTGAATTTTCTGGAAATCAATCCGCTGGCCGGTCTTCATCCGGTGGATTCCGATCTCGTGATCCTGGGACGCATGGTCGGGATCAACCATCGCGATCTGATCCGGATGATCGTGAGTTCCGCCGGGGAGCGTGTTCCTGCCGGCGCGCGGAAAGGAAACGCATGAGAGACCGGCGGCAAGCGGCGATCTACTTCGGCGCGCTGCTTTTCTTCAACGGCCTCGGCGATCCGACCGGCCTGATCAGCGTGCCGTTATTGTTCATCCTGAAGGACCGGCTGCACGCGGGTCCGGAAGCTGTGGCGGTCTTCGAAGCCCTCACCCTGATTCCGGCTTACGGAGCGGTGCTGTTCGGACTCCTGCGGGACCGTTGGAGCCCGTTCGGCCGGCGTGATCGAGGGTATTTTGCTCTCGCAGCCCCGGTCGCCGTCGCTTCCTACCTGTGGCTCGCGGCAGTGCCTTTAAGCTACGCGGCGCTGCTGAGCGGGATCATAGGCGCGATGATTTCCTACCAGATGCTGGATTCGGCCATTGCGGCGCTGGTCACCACGGTCGCGCAGCGCGAGTCCGCTACGGGCAGATTGAGTGCGCTGAGCGAGACGATTGAAACGGTGGTCCATATCGTCTCGGTCCTGGCCGGCGGCTGGATGGTGAGCCACCTTACCACCAGGACGATTTTTCTGCTGGCGGGCGCCTTCACCGTCCCCATTTTCTTGCAAGCTTTCTGGAGTCCCGCGGCTGTTTTCCCGAAATATCCGCCGGCCGAGCAGGAGCCGGAAGCGGAAAGCGTCAAGGCCCTGCTTCGGAAGGTAAGCCCCAAGCTCTGGCCCGTAGCGATCATTCTGCTGCTGTTCAACTTCTCTCCCGGCTGGGGGACGCCGCTTTACTACTATTTGATTGACAAAGTGCATCTCTCGAGTGCGGCGTTCGGCGTCTGCCGGGCGGTGCAGTACGTGGGCATTCTCATCGCGACCGCTCTTTATGGCACAGTGTGCAGCCGGCTGCGGCCGCGGCAATTGTTGGCGCTGGCGATCACCATCAACATTTTTCCCGGGTTTCTCTACCTTCTGATCGGTGGAAAGACGGGCGCCATCGCTGTCTCCACGGTGGTGGGGCTGGTTTCCGGTTTTGCGACGGTGGCTGTGTTCGACTTACTCATGCGTTGCTGCCCCCGAGGTCTGGAGGGCGCCGGAACCGCTCTGGGACATTCCACCTTCGGCCTCGCGGGATCCATTGGGGACGTGCTCGGCGCTACCGTGTATTCACATGGCAGCTTCGCCCTCTGCCTGGCCATGGACGCCGTGGCGACGGCCCTGATCCTTCCCCTGCTGGGACGGCTGCCGGAAGCCGTGGTGTCCACCCCGGACGGCGAGCCGCTGGCCCTTTCGGTTACGGCCTGATCAGTATGACAGCCATGCGGGTTGCCATTGTTTACAATCAGCCAAAATGCCCGGCGCCGCGGGAGCACTGGCTTTCGCGTTCCCAGCCGGGAACCGTTATCGAGGAAACGTTCAAGGACGCTTCTGAATGCGGCGTCGTTGAACAGGCGCGGCTGATCGAAGACGTTCTTCGGAGCGCCGGCTACGACACGGTCCTCTACGGCGCGAATGTTGCGGGCAGCCTGATGGAATTCCTCTCGAGGGAGCATCCGGATCTGATCTTCAACTGCTGCGAATCGTTAGGCGGCAATGCTTCACTGGAGATGAACGTCGCCGCTCTCTTTGAAATCGCGGGAATTCCGTTTACCGGATCTCCGGCTCTGACTCTCGGAATGGCGTTGAACAAGGATTTAGCCAAATCGCTATTCGTGGCTAATGGCATTCCGACGCCCCCCTGGGCGGTGCTCTCCCCGCACCGAGGCTTGGACCATGCGAGGCGGCTCGAGTTTCCGCTGATCGTGAAACCGCTCAGGGAGGACGCCAGCATCGGCATCGGCGCCCATTCCATCGTGGACGGCGAACCGGAGCTGTTGGAGCGGGCGCGCTTCATCTGGAGAGAATTCCGGCAGCCGGCCCTGGCGGAAGAATTTATCGAGGGGCGGGAGCTGAACGTCGCCGTTCTGGCGGACGGTCCCGAACAGTTCGTTACGCTGCCGGTTTCCGAGATCGTTTTTGACGGTTATCCGGATCACCAGCGAAAAATACTCACCTACGAGGCGAAGTGGATTAAGGATTCTCCCTATTACACTTCCACCGTGCCGCGCTGCCCGGCGGAGCTTTGCGGCGAATTAGCGGACCCGATCCGCAGCCTCGCCGTAGACGCGGCGGCGGCGGTACAACTGCGCGACTACGGAAGAATCGACTTCCGCGTTCGTTCCTCCGATGGCGGCATTTTTGTGTTGGAGGCCAATCCGAATCCCGATATCTCGAGCGATTCCGGTTTCATCCGGGCGGCGCAGGCCAGCGGCCGGACCTATGCCGGCGTAATCCTCGAAATTGTGGAAAGCGCCAGGAGCCGCGCGCGGGAAAAGGATCACAGGCCATGATTCGCTCCCTCACCGCAGCAGACCGCCAGCCGATCCTCGACCTGCTCTGCGCCACCGGCAACTTCAACTCGGCGGAACTGGCGATTGCCGCTGAATTGATCGGGATCGTGATCGATCAACCCGGACAGGCAGACTATTATTCCTGGGTCGCCGAAATCACGGGCGACAACACCCCGGTATTGGCGGGATTTCTAGTGATCGGACCCGTTCCGGCGACGGCGGGTTCGTGGCATATGTACTGGATCGCCGTACACCCGAGCAGCTATGGGAGCGGAATTGCGGCCTCGCTGCAGTCCTACGCCGAGGGTTTTGTGCGCAGCCGTTGCGGATACTGGCTGCTGGCGGAAACCAGCGGCCAGCCTGGTTATCAACGCGCCCGCGCCTTCTACCGCAAGCATGGATATCAGCAGCTGGCCAGGGTCGCCGATTATTACAAGCCGTCCGACGATCTGATCCTCTTCGGCAAGCGGCTCGCGGCACAAACACCAGGGGACGAAAACGAATCACCATTGGAGGCTCGAGAATGAGTTGGAACGAGTATCAGGGCATGGCTAAGTGGACGCTGCTCGCCTGGGCTGCGTGGGCCGGTTTGGCTGTGGCGCAGGCGCAGCCGGGCATCCCACGCTACCCGAATATCGTGGAACAGATTGGCCACCTTCAGATCCAGAACGAACACCAGCGCGAGATGCTGCGCTTTTCGACGACACACATCAACATAGGGGATGGACCGCTGCAGGTCCGCGGAGGAGGACAGGTCGCTCCATGCGTGATCGAGGGGGTCCCATACGACCAGTGCACCTATGCCACGCAAGAAGTGCTCGACTCCGCCGGCAACATCGTCTATACACAGCCGGCCGGAACCGCGTTCTTTCATCCGCAGCACAATCACTGGCATCAAAGCGCAGTCGCTCTGTTCGAAATCCGGCGGAGCCTGAGCGAAGGCCAGCCCCTGGCGAAAGGCGTCAAAATCACCTTCTGCCTCGTAGACGTCGATAAGACCGCTCTGGTCAACAAGGGCAGCGACCGTTCTTACTTTGAATGCAATGGCGATTTGCAAGGCATATCCGTCGGCTGGGGCGACGATTATCATCAATCCACGCCGCTCCAGGAATTGGATGTCACCGGTGCGCCGGCCGGCATTTACTACCTCACTCACCTGGCTGACCCCGAAGGTCACTGGAGGGAGACCAATGAGCTGGATAACCTGGCTTGGGTGAAGTTCTATCTTTACCGGAACGGCGCCAATGCCAAGATTACAATTCTGGAAACTTCGGGCTGTGTGAGCTATGCCTGCGGAAGCCCCTCGAATCCCTAAGGAGACCGGGCGAAGCATTAAAAGAGTGTTCGAAGGAGCGAGATATGGGCAGGGTGTTGATCATCGGCGCAGGCGGCGCCGGCAGCGTCACGGCGAAGAAATGCGCCATGAACCGCGATGTATTCACGAGCATTCATCTCGCCTCGCGTACTTTGGAAAAATGCGAGAAAATCAGCCGCGAATGCGCCACTCCGATCACGGTGTCGAAGGTGGATGCCGACGACGTAGATCAGGTCGTGTCGCTGATCGATAGGCAGAAGCCCGATATCGTGCTGAATCTGGCATTGCCCTACCAGGATCTGCCGATCATGGACGCCTGCCTCAAAACGGGAGTGAGCTACCTTGACACCGCCAACTACGAACCCCGGGACGAGGCAAAATTCAGCTACAAATGGCAGTGGCCCTACCACGACCGCTTCAGGCGGAAGGGCATTATCGGTATTCTCGGGTGCGGATTCGATCCGGGTGTGGTCAGCGTCTATTGCGCCTATGCTCAGCAAAAGTTATTCGATCAGATCGACTATATCGATATCGTGGACTGCAATGCGGGCGACCACGGCAAGGCTTTTGCCACCAATTTCAATCCGGAGATCAATATCCGCGAAGTCACTCAGCGGGGCCGCTACTGGAAGGACGGTCAGTGGATCGAGATCGATCCTCTCAGCGTCGTCAAGGAGATCGATTTCCCTGGCGTCGGCCGGAGAAAGGCGTATCTCATCTACCACGAGGAAGAAGAATCACTCGTCGAGAACATCCGCGGCCTGAAGCAAATCCGGTTCTGGATGACGTTCTCCGACAACTACATCAAGCACCTCGAGGTGCTCCAGAATGTCGGCATGACCCGTATCGATCCGGTGCAATTCCAGGGCTCCGCGATCATCCCGTTGCAATTCCTGAAGGCGCTCTTGCCCGAGCCCTCGTCGCTGGCGGAGAACTACACCGGAAAGACTTCGATTGGCGCCATCATCCAGGGCGTGAAGGACGGGGTGGACAGGAGAGTGATCCTCTATAACGTCTGCGATCATGTCCAAACCAATCGCGAGGTGGGAGCGCATGCCGTGTCGTACACGACCGGGGTGCCCGCTGTTACCGGCGCGATCATGGTATTCAGGCGCGAATGGGCAGGTCAGGGCGTGTTCAACGTCGAGCAACTCCCCCCTGAGCCGTTCCTCGCCGAAGTGGCCAAACAGGGTCTGCCGTGGCACGTAGAGGAACTGCAGGTGCGGGACAAGAACGAACCGCTCGGGGAGTAGCCGCCGGCCGGACGAACCGAACATAGCGTCATGGAAAACAAGGTTAAAAGGCCCCTGATCATCGCCATTTCCAACGAGAATCCGGAATGGCCCGATCTCGATAAGCAGTATGCCGACGAGATGTGGCATATGCTGCTCCAAGGACTGGACGAAGAGGGCTATACATACAACGCGTTCAAGTTTTACGACGATTTAAGCTTTCTCGATCGCTTCGACCCGCGCGATTGGCTGGTGTGGAATTGGGGAGAGGAGTGGGCGGGTAAAGCCTGGACCGACGCCGAAGTAGCCGAGGAGATCGAGCGGCGCGGTTTCGCTTATACAGGTTCGGCGCCGGAGGCGCTGCGCCTCTCGCAGGATCGCATGCGGCTGAAGCAATGCCTGCAAGCCAGGGGGCTGCCGACTCCGCCCGCCCGGGTGTTCCACGACCCGGCGCAGGCGGCGGAATGGACCACCTACCCTGCTATTGTCAAAGGCGCTAACCAGCACGCCAGCGTCGGCATCGACGGCGACTCGGTCGTTCACACGCCTGAACAGCTCGCCCGGCGCGTGCTTCACTTGCGCCAGAACGTCTATGATGATGCGCTGGTCGAGCCGTTTCTCGATTCCCGTGAGTTCCAGGTAGCGGTTTGGGGAAATGACAAGCCCGAAGCGCTCCCGCCTTCCGAAATCGTGTTCTCGATGTTCAGTGATATGCGTGACCGTCTGCACACGCAACAGTGGAAAATCGATCGGGCGTCGCGCGGCTACAAGGAAATCACGATGCCGTGTCCAGCTCCGCTCGACCGCCCCGATTGGCGCGCCCGCATTGAGACCATCGCAGTCGAGGCGTATCGGGCGGTCGGCTTACGCGATTACGCGCGCTTCGACATGCGAATGTCCGGGGATGAGCCGCAAATCCTGGACGTAAACGCCAATCCCGAGTTAGACCCGCTTTCCGTGGTGCTCGCGGGCGCGCAAAACAGGGGAATGTCCTACGGACAAATGGTAAGCCGGATCATCCAGTTTGCTGCTGTCCGGATGCCGTGAAAGGCATCTCATCGCCGGCTGGGAGCAGCGACGAGCGCAAGTTCTGCGAGCATCGCTCCACCCGTTGTGACTCTAAAGACCCGTGAAACCAGCGCGCTGGAGACCGCGCTGTGCTTCTCGATTTCTCATGAACGTGCTCCACACGAATCCGGTGCGCAGGTTTTCCGCCATCAGCAGTGTGATCCCTGTATCGAGCGCGATCACATCGGTGTCGTACCATTTTTTCATGGGGTTGAACGCATTCACGGGTCCATAGCGGCTCCAAGCCTCGGACCCGTAGCGATTCTTGATGTGTTTGAGGACCCGCAGGGTGGCCTGGGGTAGAAAGGGTAACGAGCCTCCAGCAGCGCTTGGAACGACCGTGCCGTCTATCGGTCCGACCTCCGGCGGGCCGCCCCAGACCACGTATCCATATTGAGAGTCCGAGGCGGTTATTCCCCAGAGATCATCGCCGTAGTGGGGAAACTGCTTCCTGAGTTGGATGCAGAAGCGGCGATGGACTTCCGTAGCGGTAACCGAGTTCTTGAAATAATCCGCATAGCGGTCCCGCTTGCCTCGAAAATCAAACCAGGCCTGCGAGTACTGATGAATGAACAACGGGGCGTACGAACCTATGTAACGGAGTCCGTCATATTCGAAGGTGGCTCGCTTCCACGCGTTCCAGGTCTCTACCGGCAGGGGGTGCGAGGAAGAGCCCAGCCCAAGAAGGTACATCATCATGTGCTCGCTGTAATAATCCCAGCGATAAGGCAAAAAGCCGATTTCGGGCAGCCATCCGTGCGGCAGCAGCGAAGTGTCCTCCGAGAGCCATTTCCAGTCGATGCGGTTGAAGATCTCATAGGCCAGCCGCGTGATCTCGGCGTACCGGAAATGTTCGCGGCAGGTGAGCACTCCGCACAGCAGGATGGCCGTGTCAACGGAAGAGACTTCCGAATCCCAGATTCTTTCGCCGGTTTTCAAGTTGGCCCAGTGATAAAAGAAGCCGCGTTGAGTCGGCATTTTTCTCGACAGGAAGCGCAGTGACACGAGCGCGCGTTCGCGGGCATCGCGCGCCGGAACCCACCCGTTCTGGTGTCCGATACACAGCGCGGTCAGGCCGAAACCCGTGGCTGCGATGCTCGCCACCGTGCTGTTGTCCGGCGCGCGCACGTTGCACCGGTCCTTGACCAGGCCGGTTTCGGGGCTGGCCTGCTCCCAGAAGAATAGAAAGGACGCCCGCTCCAACTCTTCCAGAAATTGGTGGTCCTCCGGTAAGAGGCCGTTGGAATCGGCGGAATCCGCTGATCGGGCGGGCTCGAGCGGCGCCAGTGCGCCGGCGCGCAGGATCCCGCACAACAGACTGCGGCGGGAGAGCCCGGGCAAGCTCACAGTTCTTTACCCACTCTTATCAATTTAGACGATTC
>DATJFH010000141.1:0-7100 GCA_035495815.1 Bryobacteraceae bacterium | reverse complement strand
GGCTTGATCGATGGGCTCGCCGCGGTCCTGGGCAAAGATCAGATCGACCACATCCTGCGGGCGCGGCAGGCTGCCGACATGAGTGGTCAGGATACGGTCCGTGCTCAACTTCATTTTCTGGCTGTCTCCTTGGGTTTTGCGCCGCGTTTCCGGACGCAACGTATGAGGATATCACGCCGCGCCCGTGGGGCACCCAGAGGAGAAATGAATGCTTAGACCAAAACTGGTTCTTCGACGGGATTCATCGTATTGGCGTTGAGCCGCCCGACGATCTCGTGTAGTACCGTGTCCGCCGATTCGTTCGCGACCTGGCACGTTCCGGCCGCGCCGTGACCGCCGCCGCCGTACTCCAGCAGCAGGTCCCCGAGCTTGATTTTGCTACTCCGGTTGAGAATAGATTTGCCCGCGGCCAGCACCGTGTTCTGCTGTTTCAGTCCCCACAGGACGTGGATCGAAAGTTCGCAGTCCGGGAACACGGCATAGATCATAAAGCGGTTGTCGGCGTAGATTACTTCTTCGCCGCGCAGGTCGAGAACCGCTACCCTCCCATGCACTTTAGCGCAACGGCGGATCTGAGCGACGAATTTGTCGGCGTGTTTCCGGTAGAGATCCACGCGTTCCCGAACATCGGGAAGATACAGGATCTCCTCGATGGTGTGCTCCCGGCAGTAATCGATCAGCTGCATCATCAGCTGGTAGTTGGAAACGCGAAAATCGCGGAACCGGCCGAGTCCGGTGCGCGGGTCCATCAGGAAAGACAGCAGCACCCATCCCTGCGGGTTGAGGATATCCTCCCGGTCGAATTTCGCGGAGTCGGCCTTATCCACTTCCGCCATCATCTGTTCGCTGACGTTTGGAAACGTGGCGCGGCCGCCATAATAGTCATAGAGAACCCGCGCCGCTGAATCCACCCCACCCATCAGAATGTGATTCGGGTCCGAGGCGCCTTTGGTCCGGATCTCTTCGCTGCTGTGATGGTCGAAACAGAGATGGCAGTTCCGCACATAAGGCAGGTTGGTGAGGATGTCATGGCCGGTTACCTCGATTTTGCCGTCCTGCACGTCCTTGGGATGCACGAACTGGATGGATCCCAGGATCCCCAGCTCTTTTAAAAGGATGGCGCATACCAACCCGTCAAAATCGCTGCGAGTCAGGAGCCGGTACTGCTTGGATTTGGTGCTCATGTTTTCAACCGCCTTCCTCATCGGCAGAACCACCGATACCAATAGCTGAAAACGCCCAGGCCGAAAAAACGCGCGCTAACCTCCCAGGAGTGTGCCGTTCCGGAACGCCGCGTCTGTGTAAAGCTACAATCAGGTTTCATGTCCCCCACGCCGCCGCACAAGGTCGGCCCCTACGAGATCATCGGCCCGCTCGGCTCCGGCGGCATGGGGCAGGTTTTCCGCGCACGCGATCCGCGCTTGAACCGGGAAGTAGCGGTCAAGCTGCTCCCGCCGGAATATAGCGCCGATCCGGCGCGTAAACTGCGTTTCGAGCAGGAAGCCCGCGCCATCGCGGCGCTCAACCACCCCGGGATCATCAGCATTTACGATGTTGGCGACGGCTGGATGGTCACCGAGCTGGTAGAGGGCGAAACTCTGCGCGCCGCGCTTCAAAAAGGCGAGCTCACCCTGCTGCAGGTGGTCGACATGGGCGCCCAGATCGCCGAGGCTCTCGCGGCGGCTCATGAGACCGGCATCAGCCATCGCGATTTGAAGCCGGAAAACGTGCTACTCACGCCCGACGGCCGGACGAAGATTCTGGACTTCGGCCTCGCTAAAGTCGTGACACCCGTCACTGCCGGCCAAACACCCCAGAACCGCAGCACTTTGACCAACCCCGGCATGCCCACTGGTACGCCTGGCTACATGTCGCCCGAGCAAGTCCGCGGCCAGGAATCCGATACCCGGTCCGACATCTTCAGCCTCGGTCTGATGCTGTATGAGTTGCTCGCCGGCAAGCCCGCGTTTCAGGCCGAGTCCGCCGTGGAGGTGATGCACGCCATCGTTGCCGAGGATCCGCCGGAGTTGCCGGAAAACGTGCCCGACGGCCTGCGGCGCATCATCAAACGCTGCATCGAGAAAAAGCCGGTGCAGCGTTTTCAATCGGCTCGCGATCTGGCCTTCGCGCTGCGTTCCTTCGCCGGACTGAGCGCTTCCACTCGAAGCGCCGTAGTGGCGACAACCGCGCGGCGGCACTGGCTTTGGCCGGTGGTATCCGCGGAGGCCATCGTCGCAGCCATCGTCTTCGCGTTTCTGTGGCTTCGCCCGTCGCCGCTTCCAAACGTTTCCTCTTATCAGTTCCATCCGTTTGCGTTCAGCGAAAACCAGGAATTCTCGGGCGTCTGGTCGCCGGACGGCCAGAGCATCGCGTTCGTCGAGCAGTCGACACAGGGAGCAAACCAAGGCTCGCATCTGATGGTGCAGTCGCTGGACGCACCCGCGCCGACGCAGTTGGCTTCCACGGCGGGCCAGCCTCAACCGGTCTGGTCGTCCGACGGTACGCGGATCTACTTCCTCGGCGCTGGCGGTGTTTCGGCTGTCAGCCCTGCCGGAGGCCAGCCTGAGCGCGTCCTGGCCGTCAGTCCGCCGTCGATTGTCAACGCATTTCACGTGTCCCGTGACGGGAAAGCTCTTGCGATTTGGAGAGTGGACCGCTCCCGGGAGAACGGTGTGCGGGGCTCGGTGTGGATTTCCTCGCCGCCCGGCGCCGAGCCCCAGGAATACTCCCCGCATCCGTTCGAGGTCCGCGGCCCCTTCACGCCCGTATATCTCCGCTTTTCACCGGACAGCAAGCTTCTATACCTTTCCATGTACACCGATGCAGGCGCGGAAACCTGGCTCCTCCCCTTTCCCGCCGGCTCCGGCCAGCCACACCGCATCTTCGAGAAGATCCCCTGGAACCGGCCCGTGGCCGCCTCCTGGATGCCGGATAACGAGCGCCTGATACTGGCGGGTAACCCGGCTCCCGCCACTGGAGCCACTCTTTGGCTGGCCGACACACGCGGCCAATCGCTTACGCGGCTGCTAGCGGATCCCGATGGCGGCCAAACCTTGCCCTCCGTCTCGCCCGACGGCAAGCGCCTGCTGTTCACCAAAATGGAGGTGGACCGGGACATCGTCGAGCTGCCGCTCGATGGCTCCGCCCCGCGCACGCTGCTGGCCACCAGCCTGCCGGAATTCGCCCCCACTTGGTCGCCCTTGGGCGATCAGTTCGCCTACGTCACGCGGCGCAATGGCACGGACGAGCTGTGGGTGCGCAGCACGCAGGGAAATTGGGACCGCCCGGTGGTGACGGCGAAAGAGTTTCCCACGCTCGAGGCTCTCCTCAGCCCGGTCTTTTCTCCGGATGGGTCGCGCCTCGCCTATAGCGCGCTGCTGGCGGGAGGCGGCCGCCGCCGGAGCCTGGCCATTTCGCCCGCAGGCGGGGGCGCCCCCACCATTGTCGCCGACGGCTACGCGCCCTCGTGGTCGCCCGACGGCAGCCAGCTCGCCTTCCTGTGGATCAAACCCGACGGCTCGATTCCGGTCGCGACGGTCTCGGTCGGCTCCAGCCGGATGCCGCGTGAAATCGGTGTTTTTCTAGGAGTGAATGCGCCCGAATGGGCGCCCTCGGGTAAGTGGATCGCGGTTTCCACCTTCATGGGTCTGACGCTGGTCTCGCCGGACGGAAAGGACCTGCGCATGCTGCCGATGCTCAACGCTCCGGCGCTGGCCTGGTCCAAAGACAGCCGAACGATTTACGGTCTCTCGTACAATAGCGATCCCCCTGCGCTCAAGGCGCTCGACGTCGCCACCGGCGCGGTGCGAACCCTGGCCGAGTACCACATCGGGTTCCAGCCCTTGCAATTGATCGAGAACAGCTACACCGGCAGCACTCGCATCAGCCTGGACAAGGACGGGAAGAGTGTAGCCGTGGGTACCGCGACCAGCCAGGCGGATCTTTGGATTCTCGATGGCGCTTTGAAGTAACGGACCTTCTTCGAGCGGCGTCAGAAAGCACGGTGACTGTGAGAATCGCGCGACTGGTATTATTTGCGCGCCTGGTTGCGGCCTTCACTTGCCCCGCGCTGGCGGTCGATAACGTCCTGTGGGATTCCAGCGGCAACGGCCTGCTGAACGGGACTTACAACTTCCGCGAAGTCATGTGGTCGAATCGGGGAGATACCCATCGCGTCGCCATCTACGGTTCGATTCAGTTCGATGGCAACGGGGGGTACACCCTCACTTCCTCCGTGATCGATTCCGACATCGGCTCGGTGCAATCCTTCTCGACCACCGGTGCCTACCGCATTTCGGCCAGCGGCATGGGCTACCTGGACGATCCGATTCGGCTCAATGCAGCCAGCCCGACCAGCACCGTGTGGGGGCTCGTTTCCCAGGGCGTTTTCATCGGCAGCAGTACCGATGACGGACTCAATGACCTGTTCATCGCGGCTCTGGCGCCTTCCTCGCCGCCCGCTAATTCCAGCTTCAACGGGAGCTACTGGGCCGCGGCGGTAAATATCCCGAACGGCGATGTGACCCAGGCGCGCGATATGTTTTTTCGCTTGGATCCCAACGGCCAAGGCAGCCTCGGCACCGTGAATCTCACCGGCCTGGTGGGCCTGGGCGGCGCCACCGTCACTCAGAACGTGAACGGCGCCGTGTACTCGCTTGCAAACGGAGCCCTGACGCTCGGTTTCGGTGGTGCACTGGGCCCGCAGACGCTGATCGCGGGAAATGCTCTGTGCTATCTCTCCGCCGACGGAAACTTTTTCTTTGGCGGATCCGCTAACGGATGGGACATGATTGTAGGCGTACGGGCCTTCGCTGGAAGCGTCCCGCCCAATACGCTGAACGGGAAATATTACCAGGCAGGCGCCGACGTGACTCCGGCCAAAGGATTCAAAACCCTCTCCACCTACTACGGCGCGTTTAGCGCCGTCGCCGCCTCCGGAGTCTTGATCGGCCATCAGCGCATCCTCCCAGCCGACCCCGCCGTCAATCACATTCCGTACGACTATACCTACTCGGCTCCCTTTACGCTGGCGCCGGATGGAACTCATGAGGATTTTCTCCAGTTCCATTACGTGATCGGCGCCGGAGGCTCGATTCGGATCGGCTTCGGTAACGCATCTCACCTGGGGATCAACATTGCCCTGAAAGCGCCCGCTTTCAGCGGCTCGGGAGTGTATCTGAAACCCGACGGCATCGCCAATGCCGGAAGCTCCGCGCCGTTCACCGTCGGCGTTTCCCGCGGCGGGTTCATTGCCCTGTACGGCTCCAATCTTTCTCCCACCACACTTCAGGATGAATCCAAGCCGTTCTTGCTCGGGGGTGTTCAGGTGCTGATCAATAACCGTCCGGCGCCGATCCGTTATGTGCGTTCCGATGTCGTTCTGGCGATCGTGCCCTTTGCGACCACGGGGACGGTGGCGTCTGTTCAGGTGATCAACAACGGTGTTCCGTCGGAGATCCGAACCGTCCGCGTGAAAAACGGCACTCCGGGAGTTTATACCTCGCCCGCGGGCGGCGTCGGCTACGCCGTGGCGCAACATGTTCAGGACAACTCCTTCGCTACGGTCACGCCGCAGAATCCGGCGCATCCGGGCGAAACGATACTGGTGTATCTCACTGGCCTCGGCGACGTCGATCCTCCGGTGGACGACGGCAAGCCGGCCTCGGCCAATCCACTGAGTCTGGTAGTTACGCGTCCCGTCGCGGTGGTCGACGGCGAGGAGGCGACTGTGGGATTTGCAGGTCTCACCCCAACTCTCATCGCCTTGTACGCGATCCATGTAACCATACCCGCCGACATCGCTCCTGGGGATGTCTATCTCGATATTTCGCTTCCCGATTCCTATACCAGCGAAGCCCAGATCCCCATTGGAAGCAACAGCTTGGGGATTCAGGCGCCGGCCGGCACGCGGCTGCTTCGCACCCCGCCCCGGGAGCGGCCCCCGGCGCGGATCCCCGGAACGCTGCGCCGGTTTCCCGACCGCTAGCTTTATCTGAAACGCGATGGCCTTGACTCGCGTCGGCAATCAGCAGTTAATTGAGATGAAGGGAACCTAACCCGTATGTTGCGTGCCGCCGTAGTTTTTCTTGCTCTGGTCCCCGCCGCCTGGGCGCAGGCGGTGATTTCCGCGCATTCCGGGATGGTGAATTTCGTGGAGGGCGACGTGCAAATCGCGGGACAGCCGATGAAGCTCGACGGCGCGATCTTCCCGGACGTAAAGACCGGTCAGACTCTTTCGACCCGGATAGGGCGCGCTGAAGTTCTGCTGACCCCGGGCGTTTTTCTGCGCCTCGACCACAATACTTCTTTCCGGATGATTTCCAACAAGCTGACCGACACCCAGGTGGAAATCCTCAGCGGATCGGCGCTCATAGAGGCCAGTGAAATCCTGAAGGACAATCGCATCGCCGTGAAAATGGGCGATGCGGAAACCGCGTTGCTCAAAACCGGTCTTTACCACTTCAATGCCGATGCGGGACAAGTCCGCGCTTTCGAGGGGAAAGCCCAGGTGTCCGGCGCGTCCGGTTCCACCGAGCTCAAAGGCGGGCGCACGCTCCTGGTGGGATCCTCGCTGACGCCCGACAAATTCAACAAGAATAAATCCAAGGACGAATTGTATACCTGGAGCCAGGAGCGCGATTACCGGCTGGCGCTCGCCAACATCTCGGCCGCCCGAAGCATGAATACCAAAACCTTCAGGAGCAGCCTGTGGGCCTTTGATCCCTGGCTGGGCATGTACACCTTCCTTCCGTACTCGGGCCGCATTAACAACCCGTTTGGGATCTCCTGGTACAGTCCGGCGACCGTGTGGATCGTATTCCGCCCGGCCCCCGCTTCCGACTACGGCTACTCGGCCGGCAATTCCGGATGGCAGGGCGCTTCTCCCTCGTCCGCTTCGGCATCCGTCGCCCCGTCATCCAACGCCAGCACCGGAGCCGTGGGCGTCTCTTCGGGCTCAAGCTCAGGAGCGGTGGCGGCCAGCGCCGGCGCGTCTCGAGGCCGGTAGTATCGCATAGCCACTCTCCTCGCATGTGGTAAATTGCAGTTTTGGGAGGCGTGTGCGCATTCAGCGTTCGATCAACCTTGTAGTTGCCTGCATC
>DATJFH010000140.1:0-39102 GCA_035495815.1 Bryobacteraceae bacterium | reverse complement strand
CAACCGCGACACCTTCGGGGCCTACTTTCTGCGCGGGGAGCTGTTCGTCAAGCAGTATGAGGCCGATCCGGGGAGGACTTACCCGGACATGGGCGCCTCGTACGAGACCTTCGCCAACGGGGAGGCGCTGGAACTGGAGACGCTCGGACCGTTGGAGAGACTTGCCCCGGGAGAGTCGTTGACGCACGTGGAGCGGTGGCGGCTGTTCCGGGACGTGACGGTGACCAAGTGGACGGATGAGGAACTGGACCGTGTATTGGAGCCCTTGCGCGCCAGCGGGGCGCCGGGGTAAGTCTCGACGCCGCTCCCGTTAACGGCGAAAAATCTCCGTTACCTGGCCGCTTCGGCGTATTGGGCCGGGGCTTTCCAGCCGGCCCGGGCCGTGCTCTCATGGCGGACTCCGTTCGGAGGGTACAGCGTCTGCCATTTCTGAATCGCCGCGACCAGCTCTTTCACCAGCTCAGGATTCTGGGCGGCGACATCGTTTTTCTCCGACGGGTCTTCGACGATGCGGAACAGATAGTTCTTGGCTTCCCCGCCCTTCGACGGCGCTTCTCGAACCAGCTTCCAATCGCCGTGATGAACGCCCAGCCACATCGTATTCTCATTCTCTACCGCGAAATACAGGTTCTCGCGCGGAGTCGTTTTCCCTTGCTCGAGGTTGCTCCAGAGGTTCTTGCCGTCGAGAGGCAGCTTGTTCAGCGGCTTCACTCCTGCCGCGGCCGCCAGCGTTGGAAAGACGTCGATCATCTGCATCACCTGCGCGCTCTTGGTACCCGCCTTCAGATGACCCGGCCATTTCAGCACGGCCGGAACGCGCGTTCCGCCTTCCCAGGTCGAGCCCTTGGCACCGCGCAGCGGTGTATTGCGCGCCCCGGATCCGGTCGGTCCGCCATTGTCACTGAAGAACAGGACGATCGTGTTCCGGGTCATGCCTTCCTGCTCGAGCGTCTCGAGCACGCGGCCGATGTTGTAATCCTCCGCGTCCACCATGGCGCAGTAGTGACGGCGCTTGTCGTCCTTGATGGACGCGTATTTGTCGATATATTTCTCCGGCGCCTGCAGCGGAGCGTGGGGCGCGTTGAACGGCATGTACAGGAACAGCGGTTTGCTCTTGTCGCGGTTCTTGATGATGCGGATGCCTTCGCTGGCGATCAACTCCGTCGAGTAGCCCTCTTCCTTCAGGCTCTTTCCATCGCGGTTCCAGTCGAGGCCGCCGTCGCGCTCGTGCTTGAAGTAATCGATGGCGCCGTTGAAGTGACCGTAGGCGTGGTCAAACCCGCGGCTGTTGGGAAAGAACTTTCGATAACCGTGGCCCAGATGCCACTTGCCGCAATACGCCGTTTCGTATCCGGCGGCCTTGAAGGACTGCGGCATGAAGTGCTCTTCGACCGGCACTCCATAGCTGCTATGCGGCCGGATGACGCTGTAGATGACGCCCAGCCGCATGGCCGAGCGGCCGGTCATCAGTCCGGAGCGGGTGGGCGAACAGACCGGGTAGGAATAGAAGCGGTCGAGCTGTACGCCGTCGCGGGCCAGCTTGTCGATATTCGGAGTGCGGGTTTCGCTTCCGTGGAAGCCGACGTCGGCCCAGCCGAGGTCGTCGGCGAGAAAGATCACCACATTCGGATGCTCGTTGGCGGCGGAAGCTCCGGGGGCTCCGGTCAGGCCGAGCAGGGGCAGCGCAAGGAATTCACGGCGGTTCATAAGAATTAACGAGGATATCTCAATTGCTTTGAAAACGCGAAGCCCAGCTGGGGGCAGTCCCGTGCTGCGCGATCGAGCGGACTACGGCCCGCTCGCGCTGGCTGGCCAGCACGGCCTTTTTCAGCGCGGGTCCGTCCCAACCGGTCTCGATGCGCTTTCGCAACTGGCTCTCGACCGCGCTATACCCGGAATTTCCGGCCAGGTTGACGGACTCTTCCGGGTCGCGGCTCAGATCGTAAAGCTGAGGACCATAGCCGTTCACCATGATGTACTTCATGGCGCGGGAGCGAAGCATGCGGATGGGCTCGATGGGCCCCTCGCCCATGTATTCGGCGATCACCTCGCGGTCGCGCCCGTCCGCGGCGCCGCTGACCAGGGGCATCAGGCTGTGTCCGTCGAGCGGCGTCTCGATCTTCGCGCCGGCGATCTCTGCGAAGGTCGGGAACAGATCGAGCAGCGACACGGGAGCGGCCACGCGCCTGCCCGCGGCAATCCGGCTCGTTCCGGCCATGATGAGCGGAATCCGGGCCGACCACTCCAGCATCAGCCGTTTCGACCACTGGCCGTGCTCGCCGAGCATCTCTCCGTGGTCGCTGGTGAAGACCACGATGGTGTTGTCCGCCAACCCCAGCCGGCGCAGCTCGCCCATCAGACGGCCGACCTTGTCGTCCACCCAGGAGATCATGCCGAGGTAGTTGCGCCGGGCCTCGCGAATTTTTTCCGGGGACAGCTTCTCCCGGTCCGTGCCGTGATGGATGACGAACCACTCGTAGGTCGGGCTCAGGCGGCGGATGTCGCCGTGATCCCTGGGGAGCGGCAGTTCGGCGTCCTTGTAGATGTCGAGGAATTCGCGGGTCGTGGTGAACGGGTCGTGCGGCTGGGTGAGGGAGACGTTCAGGAACAGCGGCTGGGCGTCCCGGGCGAGCGCGTGCTGCCGCAAGCGCTCGATCGACCGGTCGAAAGTCATCTGGTCGAAGGCGAGCTGCCGGTTCCACACCGAGGGTCCGAGCGCGCGCAGCATGCTCTGCATGGACGTGCCTTTGTTGTACACGGGCCCCAGGCTCCAGTCCGGGAGCATGGCGAAATCGGCGGGGAAGATGCACGGGGAGAGCCGCTCGTCGAAGCCGTGCAACTGGTCGGGGCCGATGAAATGGGTCTTGCCGGAGACAGCCGTCCGGTAGCCGGCCCGGCGCAGGTAGTGCAGCAGGGTGGGGTGATGGGCGGCGAATTCGGACGCGTTGTCGTAGGCGCCCACCTGCTGCGGCAGCCGTCCGGTGAACATGGAGAGCCGGCTCGGGACGCACAGCGGGCTGTTGCAATACGCGTTCTCGAAGACGACGCCCGCGCCGGCCAGCGCGTCGAGGTGCGGGGTGTGCGCGAGCTTCTGCCCGTAGGGGCCGGTCATGAACGGCGTCATCTGGTCCGCCATGAAAAAAATGATATTGGGCGGACCGCCAGCGGCCGCGCGGCGCTGCGCCTGAGCAGGCGAGGGGAGCGCCGGGGCGGCGCCGAATGCGGGGAGTCGTGCGAAATCTCTTCGGGTCATGGCTTCTTCAATTTCTCTAAAAGGAATGCCCCCAGCGAGGGACCGTCGCCCTCCTTTCCGTCCGCGCCCAACTTCATTACAGCTTCCACGCCGACTTCGTCGCAGCGTTTCTTGATCGCCATGGAATGCCGCGGGTGGTGGTTGGCATGGCCGCGATCTTTGGGAGGCGTGTCCGGCAGAGAGCTGGCGACGTAAACCGGGGGGTCGTCTTTGCTGATCAGCCCCAGCATGTCGACGTCGGCGCGAATCCGTTTTCCGGCGGGCGTAGTGAGCTCGGCCGGGCTCTTGAATCCGTAAAACAGGTAGAACTCGGCTCCGCGGCTGAACTGGGCGATGCTCACGCCGAGGATTTCCGGCCAGCGCTCCAGGTCGTAGCTGGCCTGCGGCGCGGTCGCGCCGGCAGCGGCCAGACGGGACGATTCCCGCAGCACCGGGTCGGCGTTGTCCGGATCCGCCAGGTCATCGTGGAAAGCAAGCCATAGCGAGGTCCCCGCGCCGGCCGAGCCTCCGTGGGCGCCGATCCGCTTCGGATCGATGTTCCACTCCCTGGCGTGATATCGCAGAAACTGGATGGCGCGGGCGCTGTCGCGGAGAATATCCTGAATCGCCGCCTGGCCGCGGAAGCGGTAGTTGATCGACGCATAGGAGACGCCCGAAGCCAGGCATTGCGCCAGCAGTTTCGAGTCGCGCGCCTTGCTCTTGTCTCCACTCACGAAACCCCCTCCGTGGATGAACACCACGACGGGAGCCGGGCGCGGGGACTTCGCGATCCAGAGGTCGAGTTTGTTGCGCTGGTGAGGACCGTACTCGAGATCGCCGTGGTCCGGAGGCTGCGCTGCGGCTGCTGTCAATAGAGCGAGGAAGCCGAGGAAACGGACCCGCATTTCCCATCCATTCAATCACACCAGGATGGGGATCTCCACCGTCAGGCCGGATTCAGAAAGCTCTTCAGATCCTTCTCGTTTACGGACGGCTCTCCCGGGGCCACGTTGCTCAGCCGGCCTTCTTTCATCCACTGCTCGAGACACCCCACCAGGCTGAAGAGATGGTCGAAGGAATCCACGATGAACAGCAGCGGCTGGTAGTGATCGATCTCGAAGGCCTGGTTGACAGCCCATTCGAGCTGGATCGGGTAACGCTGTACTTCGGGCGAGACGATAGCGTGCTCGATTTCCCCGAACGAGCTCAGCAGGCCGCTGCCGTACACGCGCAAGCCGTCTTTCGAGCGCATGAGCCCGAATTCGATGGTAAACCAGAAGAACCGCGCCATCGCCCGGAAGATGCTGGTCAGCGTGCGCACTCTGGCCGCTTCGTCGCGAATGCCGGAAACGATTTCCGCCGCCGTGTGGGCGCACTCGCCGAAGCGCACCAGCGTCTCGGCGAAATGCCGGTCGGTGTGCATCGGAACGTGGCCGGCGATGTCGTGAAAAATGTCCGGCTCAGGCAGGTAATCGAGCTGGTCGAGCCGCCGGATCGTGATCGTGGTGGGGAATTCGCGGTTTCGCAGGCAATCGAAGAAGACGAATGCCGGAACGTAGCCGCTCACCGCCCTGGCCCGAAATCCGGTCAGAGGACGGAGAAACCGGTTCACGTCGTCGAGCTTGGGAATGCGGTTCGGATCGAGACAAAGAGAATCGATGCCTTGCAGGAAGTGCTGATTTGCGTAACGCTCCCAGCGCGGCGCAATCCGACGGTAGAGGCTGCGCCAGGCGGCGTGATTCTCGGGTGTGTACAATTCGAAGGGCTGCCGGATGTATAATTCGTGCCCGGCGAGAGCCGCTTCGATAAAGGGGGCCTCGCCGGTCGTGAGACCGGACATATCCACCTCCCTGCTTTCATGATAACACCACAAAATTGTGGTGATTATCGGAAGAGGTCCGTTTCAGGCGGCCGGATCAGCCTTCGGGCCGAATCACCGGGTCCGGTCCAATCGAATCCGGTGATCATGGCGACGGGGATGCCTGCGGCTTTGGGCATGACCAGGCCGGCGGCGGCCGCCAGTTCATCGGCAGTCGCGAGCAGGGTGCTTTGGAGCGGCTTGCCGGTCCAGTCGCGCGTGCGGCGCAGGTCCGCCAGCGGCTCGAGTCCGGCGACGCCGATGGCCACGTTGACCAGCCCTTCACGCCAGGGCCGCCCGAAAGTGTCGCTGACGATCACGGCGCCGCAGCGCAGGCCGGCGCGGATTCCGGCCGCCGATGCGTCCGGATCGAGGGGCAGGGTCGTGGCGAAATGGTCGCCGGGGACATTGGAAAAATCGACTCCCGCGTGAGCGGTGATGAAACCGTGCCGCGTCTCGCCGATCAGCACGCCGCGCTCCATGCGAACGATGCGGCGCGATTCCCGCAGCGCCAATTCGATCAGCCTGGCGTCTTTTCCATACCGGGCCGCCCAGTCTATCGCCCGCGGCGAGGGCACGATCTTGCGGAGATCGACGACGGCGCCCTCGGCTTTGGAGACGATTTTCTGGGCCACCACGACGATCGTGCGGCTGTCGACCTCCGGCGCGGCGGCGCGGATGAGAGCCGCCAGGTCGTCGCCCGCCTTGACCTCCGGCAAACCGGCCAGGCCTACGATCCGGACGGGCATAGAAAACGGGCGACGCGGCAGCCGGGCGCGCGCTGCAGCAGTTCGGCGACATCCTGCGGCGTATCGAGATCGAACATCAAGCCGGGCGGACGAGCCACTTCGACGCGAATACCGCGTTGCCGCGCCTGCTCCAGGTGGGCCGCGAAGCTGCCGGGACCGAAGCGGCTCTCGATCACGTCGGGCGGCGTACGCAGCAGGGCATTGGTTCCGGTCCCATCGGAGGAAGGGACAATCACCAGGCCGGGGGCCGCCATGGCGGCAAGACCGTCGATCTCGGAGGCGGTAAGGAGTGGAACGTCGATCGGAGAGAGCAGCACCGCCTCGGCTCCGAGCGACATGGCCCGGCGCGCGGCGGCGTCCGCGGAGTGGCTGTGGCTGCGCTGCTCCTGCTCGTCGAACACCATGACTCCGGCGCGGCGGGCATGGCTGGCCGCGCCGGCGTCGCTCGTGACCACCACCACGCGATCGACGGCGCGGGCGGCGCAGAGGGTTTCAAGAGTCTGCTCGTACATGAGGCGGGCCAGCCGCTCGCGCCGTTCCGGCGTGAGCATTCCGCTCAGCCGCTGTTTGGCGTTGACCGGCGCTTTCACCGGTAGCAGGACGAAGATCATGGCCGAAGCGGACCGAGCGCCGCGCGGGCGAGCGCCTTCTTTCGAGCCAGACCTGTCATGATCGTATCCGTCACCACGGCTCGTATTCCGAGTTTCTCGATGGCGGGCGCCAGCCGCTCGTCGGCGCGGTCGAGCAGCATGGCATGGAGGAAGTCGCGATACAATTCGGCCACGCCGGTGGCGGAGACGCGCAGCCCCAGACTCTTCATCATACGCGCCGCCGGGCCTTTGAGCGCCTTGCCGCCGACGATGGGCGAGATCGCAACCACGGGAGCGGCCGATTTCCGCAGCGCCTCGCGGATGCCCGGCACGGCCAGGATGGGGCCGATGCTAATGATGGGGTTCGACGGGCACAGGATGACTCTGGCGGCATTTCGGATCGCCTGTAACAGTCCGGGGGCGGGCCGGGCCTGGAGCGCTCCCCGGAAGTCGATGCCGAGCACGGTGTCACGGGCCCCGCGCCGCACGAAGTAAGTCTGAAAATCCAGCGTGCCGTGGCGGGTCTTCACCCGAGTTCGCACTGGATCGTCGGACATGGGCAGCAGTGCGGGGCGAACGCCCCAGGATGCGCACAGCTCCCGCGTCACCTGCGTAAGGGTGGCGCCGGCGCGCAGACGCGCGGTGCGATAGAGGTGCGTGGCGAAATCGCGATCGCCGAGCTGGAACCAGGCGTCGGCGCCGAGGCTGCGCAAGGCGTCCAGACAGTGGAACGTGTCGCCTTCGAGCCCCCAGCCGTGTTCCGGATTCGCCAGGCCGGCCAGCGTGTAGGCCACGGTGTCGAGGTCGGGTGAAATGTGGAGGCCGTACATCTCCGTGTCGTCGGCCGTATTGCCGACGATGCACAGCCGGCCCGGATCCATCACGCGCGCCAGGCCGTCGAGGAACCGCGCGGCGCCGACGCCGCCGGCCAGCGCCACAACCGGCCCGGTCACAGCCCGAGTCCCGTAATACGCAGACCGCTGTGTTTCACTTTGTGGCGGATATTGAGCGAGATCAGCAGGGTGGCGGCGCTTTCGAGCAGGCGGGCGTTCTCGAGCGGTCCGCAGTCGATGGCTCGCGCGCCGGGCAGCAGCGCGATCCACCCGGCGACCACGGCTTTGGCCCGCGCGTCATCGCCGCAGATCAGCACGTCGCTGTCGATCGGCTGGTCGAGCTGAGCCAGAAGCTCCGCGCTGAGGGTGTGGAAAGCGCCCACCACGGCGACGCCGGGCGGCGCGTGCCGGGCGGCCTGCTGCGCCGCCGAGCCGGCCCAGAGCGTCAGCGACCGCGACACGCTTCCGCCGATGGCTATTTCAAGCGGCACCGTGGCGTCCACCAGAATGGCCGAGGGTCGAAAGCTGCCTCGGATCGACTTGAGGGTAGCGATCTGGGCCGCCAGCGGGACGGTGAGCACGACGATGTCGGCCTCGGCAACCGCGTCGGCATTCAGGCGCCCCTCGGCGTTGACGATCTTCCCCGCAGCGTCCGCCGCTCTCCGCGCGTCCCGGGAGCCGATCAGCACGCGCGCGCCGGCATGGGCGAAGCGCGCTGCCAGTCCGAAGCCTTCGGCGCCGGCGCCGCCTACGATAGCAATTGTCTGCTGCATCGGTTTTGGGGGGCGGGGCGAATCACGGCAAACTCGGCGCCACTAGGCCATCTTAACGTCAAAGCCGGCAGATGCGCGGACCCCAGGGCGGATGGGCGCCGTCTTGCCGCAAGATGTTCGGATGTCCTGTCGGGACTCACTCCGTGGCGCTTGCCGCGGCGCTGACCAGCGCCTTCACCAGCGCGGGCTCTTCCTCCGGAAATACGGTGCGCAGATCGAGCAGCAGCTTGCCGTCCTCGATCCGCGCCACCACCGGCGGATCGCCCCGCCGCAGGCTACGTTCGAGAGCGGTCACCCGGTCGCCTCCGATGGCGATCAGCCAGGTCGGCAGAGCCTGCTGCGGAGTGGACCCGCCTCCGATCACGGAATGGCCTTCGATCAGCTCCACCGGCAGGACCGGCAGCGCGGACAGCAGAGCCTCGGCTCGAAGGCGAATGGCTCCCGCCTCGAGGCGAATCATGCGGAGAGCGGGAATCCGGTCCCAGCGCTCGAGCAGCAGGTCTCGCAGCGTTCCTTCAAGCAATTGGGTAATGCTCTTGTCGATGCGCAGCGCGCGGAACATGGGATTCCGGCGGAGGCGCGTGACGAGCTCGGGCGTACCGGCGAGGATTCCCGCCTGCGGTCCGCCCAGCAGTTTGTCGCCGCTGAAGCTGACCAGGGCGGCTCCGGCTCGAAGACTGGCGGCCGCCAGCGGCTCGTCGATCCCGAATGGCCGCAGATCGAGCGCGCAGCCGCTGCCCAGATCCTCGTAGACCGGCACGCCTTTGGCCCGGCCGAGCGCCGCCAGTTCTTCGACTGCGGGCCGCGCCGTGAATCCCTCGATGCGGAAGTTGCTGGGATGCACGCGGAGCAGCAGCCGGGTACGTTCGTTGATGGCCTCACGATAGTCGTCGATGTGGGTCCGGTTGGTCGTTCCCACTTCCCGCAGGACGGCGCCGGAGTGGCGCATGATTTCGGGGATACGGAAGCCGTCGCCGATCTCGATCAGCTCGCCGCGGGAGACCACCACCTCGAAACCGGCGGCCAACTCGTGCAAAGCGAGATAGACCGCGGCTGCGTTATTGTTGACCACGATGGCGGGCTTTCCGAGGAGAGCTTCGAGCAGACGGCCGGTGTGCGCGTCGCGCCTGCCTCGTTTTCCGGCCGCCAGATCGTACTCCAGATTGGAGAAGCCCGGGATGACGGCTGCCGGTCCCAACGGCGCTCGCCCGAGATTGGTGTGCAGGATCACACCGGTGGCATTGATTACGGGGCGCAGCGACGGGGCGGCAAGCGCGGCCAGGCGGTCCCTGACACGCTCGAGGAGCGGAGGCGGCTCCGAACCGGCCCGGAGAGCCCTCCTGGCCTCTGCGAGCGCCAGACGGATTTCCGCGGCAATCAAGGCCCGTGGATAGCTGCCCTGAAGGCCTGAGAGGCCAACCAACATTTCGTCTACCGAGGGCAGATCGCGGAGCTTGGTGATTTCGGCCAAATCCGATCGTACCGCAGCCTGGCTTGAACCTTGCCAAGGCGTATTCGACTCGCTCATGAGTAATTCTTACTGTAAATCACGGCCGTGCGTGCGGGGCAGGCTCGCATCCCGCCGCGCAGGCCCGGTATTACTCCAACCAAACAAAGCCATTTAGGGCGGGCGCGCCCCGATGTTCCGTGATTTCTGTGGTAAAACCCAGGCTGGCGAGACAAATGCAAGGATCTAAGCGCCAGCGCAAGGACCAGGGCTGCGACTCGGGCGCATTTATGCGAATAGTACTATTCAGTCGATCCGTACTCTCGGACTGGGATCAGGGAAGCGCCCACTTTCTGCGTGGTGTGTCCGTCGAATTAATCCGGCGCGGTCACGACGTCAGGATTTTCGAACCTTCCGGCCCGAGAGCGCTGGATCAGCTGATGGTCGATCACGGCGCGGATCCGATCCGGGGGCTTCACTCCGCATATCCCAAGCTTCGGATCAGCCGGTACGACCCGAACCAGTTCGACCTGGACCATGTGCTGGATGCCGCGGACCTGGTGCTTGCGCATGAGGCCAACACACACCTGTTGGTGAGGCGGCTTGCGGAACACCGTCGGCGCGGTGGGCGTTACGTTCTGCTGTATCACGATACCGGCCACAGCCTGATCACCTCCGAAACCCGCGCCCGCTCCCTCGATCTGGAGCACTACGACGGCGTGCTGGCCTCGGGCGAGTCTTTACGGGAGGCGTACCTCCAGCGCAAGGCGGTTCAGCGCGCCTGGACGTGGCACGAAGCCGCCGACACCCGTTTGTTCAAGCCGCTTCCGGAAATCGAGCGCTCGGGCGACCTGGTTTGGATCGGCAACTGGGCGGACGGCGAGCGTGATGAGGATCTGCGCGAGTTCCTCTTCGAGCCCGCCCGCGCGCTGGCCCTTGTCTCGACTACCCACGGAGTGAGATATCCGCAGGCGGCGCTCGATGAGATGGACCGGTCCGGGATGACCTACCAGGGCTGGCTGCCCAACTACCGGACTCCGGAAGTCTATGCCCGATTCCGTTTCACCGCGCACGTTCCAAGGCGTCCGTACCGCGCCGCGTTGCCGGGGATCCCGTCCATTCGGGTTTTTGAAGCGCTGGCTTGCGGCACACCGTTGATTTGCTCGCCCTGGGAGGACAGCGAGGGTCTTTTCCGCCCGGGAGAAGACTATCTGATCGCCGGTTTTGGCGAGGAAATGCAGCGGGGCATGAGAGCTTTGCTGAACGACGCCCAGTTGCGGAGCGAGCTGGCCGCCAGCGGCCGCCGTACGATTCTAGAGCGGCACACGTGCAGTCACAGAGCGGATGAACTTCTGGAAATCCATCGCCGGATTACGCTTCCCCGGTACGAGACCGACACTCTACGCGCGCTGGCGGCGGCGAGTGCAGGCGAGTACGGCCAGCAACCCCCCGCCAAGCAGGATGCCGGTTCCGGGTTCTGGAACCGCTGCGTTGCCTAAAATCGCCGATGCATTGACGGTCGCGGAATCGCCGTCACTCAGGTCGAAGTGGATTTGCATGACCAGAATGCCGGTGCTGTAGCCACCTGCCTCGAAGCCCTGCAACTGGCTGGGGCAGGCGGCATCCGCGAAGAATGCGCTCCCGCTAGCGGAGCAATTCAGATTCATCTGATTCTCGATCTGCGGACTGGCCACGAACGGGATGATCGTCGTCTTGATAAAGGGCGAACCCGACATGGAGGCCATTCCGTCGCCGTTTCCATCGCTCACGGTACTGTCGCTCTGGAGTGTGAGATTGGAGAAAGGCCCACCCATGAAGACCTGCGTGATGGTGAAATCGACTATGGGATCCCCGCTGATGCGGATGCCGAAACCGATCGCCGGGTCGGGATTGGTCGTGACATTGAGTTGCAGCGCATACGCCGGGTCCTGCTGATGGTCGACGTTCGCCGTAATGCTGTATCCCTGCTCGCCCAGTGACGTCAAAGTGAAACTTTCAGTCGGAATGGCGACACCGTTGACGAACCCGAAAATCGTCGGCGGGCACTGACAAACGCCCGAAGCGAAAACGCTGGTTGCCATGCATGCGAAAACAGCCAGAAGGCGGAACATAGTTTTTGAGGTAATGCGCGTCAATTTGGGGGGCAATGCTAGACTGTACACTACCGTCATCTTCCGGTCAATGCCTAAGGGAGTTACCTAAGGCAATGTACTTCCCAGTACCGCAGAGCCTCAATCACGGGCCGGGGCGCCGGGGATGTTTATTTTTGGTCCATTTCGATTGCTGCGCCATCGCAGCCGGCCGCACAGCGCCTGCGGGCGCGGGAATCGCATCGATGCCGCTGAGCGATGAAGCGTTGCAGCGCCGGGCGCCGCGCCCGATCTTAACCCTGCTGACTGTTCACTACCATTGCGCTAGGGTTTTCTGCTAGTATCGGGCAAGCAGCATGGATCAACTCGGGCGATATCAGATCCTCGGTGAACTCGGCCGTGGGGCCATGGGTGTCGTTTTTCGGGCGCTCGATCCGTCGATAGGCCGCGAAGTCGCCATCAAGACGATCAGGCTGAGTGAGCTGGCGAACTCCGAACAGCGCGGCAAGCAGCGGGAACGTCTTTTTCGCGAAGCGCGCTCCGCAGGCATTCTGTCGCACCCGGGCATCGTAACCATCTACGATATGGCCGAGCAGGACGAAACGGCCTACATCACGATGGAGTTTGTCCCCGGCTCGACGCTCGAGCAGATTCTGGGCCAGCAGACGCCGATGGAGCCGGCGCGGCTGTTCAGCATCCTCCGGCAGACGGCCGCCGCCCTCGATTACGCTCATCACAAAGGGATCATTCACCGGGATATCAAGCCGGCCAACATCATCGTCAACGAAGCCGGCATTGCTAAGATCGCCGATTTCGGCATCGCCAAAATCTCCGCCGCCGACCAGCTCACGCAAACCGGCCTGATCGTGGGAACACCGAACTATATGGCGCCGGAGCAGGTGCAGGGTAAGGCCGTCAGCGGGTTGGCGGACCAATACTCGCTCAGTGTCATGACGTTCGAGATGCTCACGGGGGAAAAGCCTTTCGTTGCCGAGCATCTGACCACATTGGTATACCAGATCGTCTGCGAGCCTCCACCCCCGGCCAGACGGCTGAATCCGACGCTCGGAGCGCAGATCGAGGCGGTGCTGCATAAGGGCCTTTCCAAGGTTCCGGAAGAACGGTACAAGACGTGTGCGGCCATGGTGGAGGCGCTCGAAGCAGCCTGCGCCGAAAGCCCCGGCTGGAAGAGCCTGGCCCGCGGGGGAAGCATGAATTTCCCCACCATGGCGGAGACGCAATCCCAACCTCCGCCGCCTCCCAAGGTGGAGCTGCCTCCGCCTGCTGCTCCCGCTCCTCCAGTGCGCGACATACCGATTCTACGCGCGAGCGAGGAAGTGGAGAAGAAGAGCCGCACGGTTCCGATCCTCATCGCTTTGCTGGTAGGGTGCGCCATCGGAGTCGCGGCGTACTTTATACGGCAGCCTATCGATTCGGGCATCAATCCACCCGTCGCCCCGGTCCAGACGCCGGCCAAGCAGGTCGAAACCCGGGTGACGCCTCCGGCTCCGCCGCCGGAAGACGCGCCAAGCCCGAAAACTGCTCCGGTTCCGCCGGCAGCGGCGCCCGCGGCCAGCCACAAAACAGAGTCCCCGCCTCCTCAGCGTCCGGTGACTTCGGTCGAAATTCCGGTGGCGAGCAATCCTGCCGGGGCTACCGCGACCCTGGATGGACTGGTAGGCACTGCCTGTTTCACCCCCTGTGTGCTTAAAGCCAGCGCGGGCGACCATACGATTTCCATTTCCCTCGCCGGCTACAAGACCTTGTTGCGCCCGGTAAAAGTGACCGGCGCCCAGATCGAACTTCCGCTGCTGACACTGGCTCGCGCGTCCGGGCTGTTGATGCTGCAAAGCGATCCGAGCGGCGCCTCCATTTCAATCGATGACCGCAAGTGGCCGGGCGTTACCCCGGCCCAGATCAGCCTCGCGCCCGGCAAGTACCGGCTGACTTTGGAAAAGGGCGATCTGAAAGCGTCTCTCCCGGTCGAAATCCGCGACGGCGATCTGCGTCACCTTTCGGTCCCCCTCGCGGCGCCATGATCATCCCGAGGAATTTTTCGCGCAGGTTTTTCTTCCGCTCGCTGGCGACCCTGGCCGGGGGGCTATACAGCCGCGCCGCGGACCGTCCGAAACGGGATATGATCGTCCGCTCCGTCCGCCCGGAAGACATGGAAATGCCGCTCGACGGCTTCAGCACGTGGATCACACCGGTCGAGCGCTTTTTTGTGCGATGCCACATGAACCGGCCGGCAGTGGACGCGGGCTCCTGGCGCCTGAAGGTCGACGGCGAAGTAGCCAGCCCTCTTGACCTGACCTTGGACGAGTTGAAAAAGCTCCCGGCCGTGGAGGTAGTGAGCGTACTCGAATGCGCCGGGAACGGCCGCGGATATTACCAGCCGTCCGTCACGGGCATGCAGTGGGCTCGCGGCGGCGTCGGCAATGCGCGCTGGCGCGGAGCGCGGCTGGCCGACGTTCTCAAGAAGGCCGGGATGAAGGCCTCCACAAAGCATCTGCTTTTCAACGGCGCCGACACGCCCATGGGAACCATGCCGGATTTCGTCCGCACGATTCCATTGAAAAAGGCGCTCGACCCGGACACGCTGCTGGCCTACGAAATGAACGGCGAGCCTTTGCCGGCGGCGCACGGCTTCCCGTTGCGGCTGGTTGCGCCGGGCTGGGCTGGAGATTCGTGGTCCAAGTGGGTCACCCAGATTCAGGCGCTCGACAAGGAGTACGACGGCTTTTTCATGAAGACCGCGTATCGCTACCCGGTGCGTCCGGTGGCGCCTGGCGCGGCGGTGGATCCCGCGGACCTGAAGCCGCTCGAAGGCATCCGGCCGAAGTCGGTCATTGCCGGACCTCTCGAAGGCGCGGGCGTGGGATCAGGACCGGTGCGCATTCACGGCGCCGCCTGGGCTGGCGAATCTCCGGTGGCGAAGGTCGACGTGTCCACGGACAGCGGCCGGAGTTGGCGTCCGGCGACGCTAGGCCGCGACAAAGCCCGCTACGCCTGGCGGCTGTGGGAGTTCAATTGGACCCCGCCCGGTCCGGGATCCTATGTTCTGATGGCGCGCGCCACCGATGCCGCCGGAGCGACGCAGCCGCTGGTGGAAGACTGGAACCCGTCCGGCTATCTCTGGAACGTGGTGCACCAGGTCCGCGTACAGGCCGGCGCCGACACGCCCCCGCCCGCTCCGGAGAAGGTTGCCATTCCTCCGTTCCCGGCCAAGGTGAAGGAGGCATGCCTCGGGTGCCACGAGTCGGACATCGTCGCCGGCCAGCGCATCACCCGCGCTCAGTGGGATCGCGAGATCACCAAGATGACCGGCTGGGGCGCGACAGTCAAGCCGGAGGATCGGAAGGAGATTCTCGACTTTCTTTCGCAGCACTTCGGCCCAAGGTAGTCCGGACTCCGCGCCGTCTAGAATTCGATCCGCAGACCCAACTGCATGATCCGGGGATCCTTCGCGCTGCTGATTACGCCGAAGCCCGCAGAACCTAAAGCTGTTCCCGGATCGTTGAAATTCGGATGATTGGGCAGGTTCAGCGCCTCGGCGCGGAACTGCACATTGTAGCGCTCCTTCCAGCGGATGTTCTTCAGCAGCGACAGGCTCACGTCAATCAATCCCGGGCCCGTCAGCAGCGCCCGGCCCGCGTTACCGAAGGTGAACGGAGCCGGCGCCGCGACGGCCGCGGTGTCGAACCAGCGGGCGATGCTCCGCTCGCCCGGTCCGAGCGACGGATCGCGCAACACGTTGGGTCTCAGCGCGCCCGGATTGAAGGAGTTCGTGCCGTTGGTCTGCACCGTCAGACCGTCCGGACCTCCCTGCTGCAGAATGCCGATCAAACCGAAACTCCATCCTCCCAGCACCGCCGCGGGGACACCCGACAGCGCCCACCGTTTGTTCTTTCCGACCGGTAGCTCGTAGACGGAGCTCACGACGAAGCGGTTCCGCACGTCGTTGGCGGAAAGCGATTTCTCCGCTCTGCGATCGTAGAAGTTCTGCATGTTACCGGGCTCCGAACCCACCTGGAAACTGGGCGCGACGTCGTCGATGAATTTCGAGAACGTGTAGTTCGCGGTGAAATTCAGTCCGTGCGAGAAGCGCTTCTCCGCTTTGATATTCAGGGCATGATAACTGGAGTTGCCCCACATCGGGGCCACCAGCGAAACGTTGCCGAACTGCGGGAACGGCCTGCGGATTTGGGCATTGCCGGAACCCATCAAGGCGATCGGGACCTGGTTGATGCTCGTATCGGGGCCATTCAAACGATGGCCGCCGTTGCCGAGGTAACTCAGCTCGAGCACCGCGTCCCAGCCCAGTTCGCGCTGGATCCCGAAGTTCCACTGCCCGGTATATCCAAGAGCGCGCGGGCTCTCGATGAAGGTGGGCGCGAAGACCACGGCGCTCCCGACGGGCACGGCTCCGAATTCCGGTCCGAGCTGAGCGCGTCCCGCCCCGCCGGGGAAACCGTTGCGCAGCAGGAACGGAGCGGTGATGCCGTTATCGGGCGTCGAAAAGCTGCCCGAGGTTTCGAATCCCGCGCTGGTATTATTCGACCCCGGCTGTGGCGGGCCGAAGAAAATTCCCGCGCCGGCGCGGATTACCGTCCTCCCCCCGACCTTCCACGCCAGCCCGATGCGCGGCTCGAAATTGTTGAAGTCGCCGTCGTAGATCTGCGTCCCCAGCCCGTTCAGTCCGGCGAAGGTGACCACCCCGGGTGTCTTCGAAACGGGGTTGATCGCGATTGTGTTGAATCCGCTCTGGCGATTGTTGGCGTCGGTCCTCGGCGTGTGAACCTCCCATCGAAGGCCGATGTTCACGGTCAGATTGTGCGTCAGTTTCCAGTCGTCCTGGGCGAACACCGCCACGTACTTGGCCCGCCGGTCCAGAAGATCGGTGGCGTGCACGGTCCCGGAGTTCGGAAATCCGACCAGCAGACTGGCGATGGGGTTTCCGGTGTTGGCCACGTTCGGCTGGGCGGTCGGCTGGGTGGCGAAGGCCAGCATGCCGGAAACCTGATTGTTGAGGATGTCCACGTTGCGCACCAGCCGGAACTCTCCGCCGAAGCGGAACGAATGCGAGCCGTGAAACCAGGACACGGTGTCGATGATGTCTGTATCGCGGATCGGAGTCTGAATGCGCTCCTGCGTCCCCGGACCCAGGGCTGAGTAGCCGGCCGGCGCCACCCTCGGAAAGGCGCGGTCCGAGACACCCTTGAGTCCGAGCTTCTGCGGCCAGCCCTGATCGAGCCCGTACGAGAGATTGTAAAAATAACGAGGCTGGAAGTTGTAGCGAAAGTCATTGACCACGGCGCCGGAGAAGTTGTGAATCTCCTCGACCAGCATGCTGTAGGCGCGCCTGCTGTTATGGGCTGCGGTCGGATCGGCGGCCACTTCCGGAAACACGGCCGACGTGCTGGTGGGGAAGTTGTGCAGGATGAAGCGCACCGAGACGCGGTCGTTCGAACGGATCTGATGATCCACCTTGGCGGTCCAGGTTGTGAGATTGAGCGCCGTGACGTTGTTGCCGCTGAAATTGTTGGCCCCGGCTCGGTTCGTGGGCGTCCGGTTCGGAAGGGGATAGAGCGCGGCCAGGGCGGCGCCGACCGGGTCTATCCGGTTGCCGGGAATCACGTTGCCGGGAAATTGAGTGCGGATCATCTGCCCCGGACGCGCCGGATCGGCCGCCGTGGTGTTGGGATCGTAAATCGGGACCAGAGCTCCGGCGGCGGTCAGGGTGCGGGAGAAATCGCCCGCGCGCTCGAGGTCGGTCGGCAGCGTCAGCGTTTGCGTCCCTCCGATCCGCTGCTTCTGCCATTCCACGTTGGAAAAGAAGAAGGTGCGATTGCGCCGGATCGGCCCACCTACCGAAAAGCCGAAGATGTTCCAGCGCAGCGGCGGCTTCTGCGCGGCGAAAAAGTTGCTGGCGTCCAGCTTGTCGTTGCGGAAGAACTCGTAGGCGTTGCCGTGGAACTGGTTTGTTCCCGACCGGGTCGTGATGGCCACCACGCCGCTCGAAGTATTGCCGTACTCGGCCGAGTAGGAGTTCTGCTGAATGCGGATCTCCTGCACCGATTCCACCGGCGGATTGAACAGCGCCTGGGGCACTTCCAGAGCCATATTGGACCCGTTCACGCCGTCGATCATCCATTGCTGCTGATCCGAGCGTCCCCCGGCGACGGCGACTCGCGGGCGGATCACGTCGCCCTGGATGAAGATCGAGTTTCCTTGCAGCGCCAGCAGCTCGCCCACGCGCCGGCCGGTTAGAGGCATGTCCATTACGGTCTTGTGCTCGATGAACTGCCCGACGGTGGAGCTTTCCGATTCGAGCAGCGGCGCGGCCCCCGTCACCTCGACCGCCTCGGTTACCTGTCCCAGTTCCATCTTCACGTCCAACCGGCTGACGCGCGCCGATTCCAGCACGATGCCGGACTGAGTATACGGCCGGAAGCCCTTGGCTTCCACCGTCAGCCGGTAGCGGCCCGGCTGCAACAGAGGAAAGGTGTACTCTCCCTGCGGATTGCTGACGGCGCGCTCGGCCACGCCGGTCGATTCATTGGTCAGCGACAGCGAGACCCCGGGCAGGTTCGCCTGGGAAGGATCCGTGATGACGCCGGTCAGGGTTCCGGAGCTTTGCGCCAGGCCGGCCACACAAACAGCGATGAACAGTGAAATGGTGCGCAAGTAGGACGGCATAGGCTTTTCCATTCATGCTTCACACTATAAGAAACAGGGTTCGGGAGGCAACTTCAGTCGTACTTTTCGCAGATGATGCGCTTGCGGTCGAAGCCCGCCGCCTTGAGCATGGCTTTCACTTCGTTCACCATGGCCGCCAGGCCGCACACGAAAACGTTCAGGTCCCGGCGTTCGCCGACGGCCTCGAACAAGTGACGTTGTACATATCCCACGCGTCCGGTCCACTCCGGTTCGGGACGGCTGAGCGTCGGCCAGAAGCGGAAATTCGGATGCCGCGCTGCCAGATGCTCGAACTCCGCGCCGTAAAGCAGGGTCCGCTCATACCTCGAGCCGAGTATCAAGGTGAACCGGTGGACCGCATCCTTGGCGAGCTGATCCTGGAGCATGGCGCGGAACGGGGCTACGCCGGCGCCGGCGGCCACCAGGACCGAATCCTCGACGGGCTGCCGGAAGATGAAGCCGCCGTAAGGCCCCGCGGCGCGGATACGGGCGCCCGGCCGCATCTCGAACAGGTAAGGCGACATGTGGCCGTCCTGCACGCGGTTCAGACACAGCTCGAATCGATTTCCGCAGGGGGGAGAAGCGAACGAGTAGGCCCGCGTGATATCCGAGCCGTTGATCTCCGCCGTGAACGAAACGAACTGGCCCGGCACGTACGAAAAGCTCTCGCAGTCTTCCATCCGGAAGACAAAATGCCGCACCTCGGGCGCAAGCTCACGGGACTCCAGCAGTATCGCCGTCTTGGGGGAAAGCATTCCAATTCTCCTCGCCTTCTCGGATCCGGGCGATCAAAACCTGCGCCAGGGCCGGATGGCCATCGAGCGGCGGGGTCACCCGGATCTCGAGTCCAGGCTGGTTGCGGGCGATGCCGGCCACGATTCGCGGCAGATCGCGCTGGAGGTGCAGTCCGAGCGTCAGGAAATAAGGCGTCACCAGGACGCGCGTTGCGCCGGCCGACGCCAGCCGCCGGACGGCTTCAGCCAGGTCCGGCTGGCCCTGCTCGAGAAAAGCCGCCTCCACCAGGTCGAAACCGCCCTCGCTGGCGACTCGCCCGGCGACCGCGCGAACGGAGTCATTCGCCGAGGCCACGCTCGAGCCGTGCGCGAAGATGGCGATGCCGGTTCTCATGACTATCTGCTGCAGGCGCCGCGCTGAGCCGCGGCACGGCGCGTACGCTACGTTACGATCAAAGAGCCGGAAGCCCGCGCCGGACTCTCCGCTGAACCCTCGGGCAGCTGGCCCCGCATGAAGTCGATAAACGCCCGGCCCAGCTTCCGTCCATTGTTGCGATCCAGTTCCATGCGCTGCAGAAACGTGAGGATGCCGAGCACATCCGCGTCCCGCGTCTTGGCCATTTGCAGATTCTCTCTTTCGATCCTTCGGAACTCGTCGATCGCCGCCCGGATGCGGCGGCACAACTCAGCCGCAATCGGGTTCTCGGGCCGCGTCTCGTAGTAAAGGCCCGATTGCAGCGTCCTCTGCGTCCGGATCAAAGCTTCGAAAGCCTCGCGCAAGTCACTGTCAACCGCCCCCGCCGTCGTCAGAGCGGCGTCGATGACCGCCTTTCCCATTCCGATCAGCAGCGCTTCATTCTGATAGAGGAAGGCCTCGTCGATCTGGATATCCCGATTCGGAAACAGATCCGGATTCACCTGCGCCGGCCGCTCGTGCTTCCGCGCCTCCTGCAAGTACTCGCAATCGAACGGGCATCGCAGCGTCATCTCGCGCTCCTGCCCGCAGCAGAGCGAGCAGATCTGGCCTCCCACGGCCGGACAGAAGCGGCGCGCGCGCCGTGTTTCACAGATTTTGCAAGTCATGAAGTGTCCGGATATGTCCCGACACCACAATTATCTAAAATGGTGGCGGAGGGTGTCCAGTTGACGCGCGCGCACGTGTTTCTGAAGGTGGAAGTCGAGGTCGGCGAGGGGGAGGATGCCGAGAAGATCGCGGAAGAGGTAGGGCGCCAGCTGCGGAAGCTCTACGTGGTCCGGTCGGTGGAACTGTCGAACGTGGTTACACAGCCGGAGTAACCGGCCGGCGCGGGCCAAGCAGTTGTTCGTAGGTGCGGTGAAAAAAGCTGTCCGTCATCCCGGCGATGTAATCGCAGACGATGCGGTGGACGGGCTGTCCGGCCGACTGCTCCAGGTAGTGGTCGGGCATGCGTTCAGGCTCTGAGATCAGAAATTCGAACAGCTCCCCGATCATGGCGGTCGAGCGGCGGCGCTCGCCGGCCAGGGCTTCGGAGCTGTAAACGCAGCGGTGCAGAAAACCCTTCAGCGCCAGGTTGGCTTCGAGCGAAGCCGGCGTGAACGCGGCGATTCGTTCCGGATGGCGCCGCAGCTGCTCCACGCTGCTCAAGCCGGCTTCCACGGCTTTGCGGGCCGTTCCCTCGATCAGCCCGGTCACCAGCAGATCGATCAGCCGGCGCACGGATTCGTGGAAACGCTCCCGTTCGGTCGCGCCCGGGAACTGCTGATCCAACTCCTCCAGGATGGCGGCGTACGCCGGCGCCGACCCGGCGATCTGCTCCGGAGTCAGGAGGCCCGCCGAGTAGGCGTCATCGAGATCTGCGGTATTGTAGGCCACCTCGTCGGCCAGATCGATCAACTGGGCCTCCAGAGGGGGGCGCTGGCCGGGCAGGTATTCGTCCAGCTCCGGAATTTCGCCCGGCTCGAAATCGCGGGAATGTTTGACGATTCCCTCCCGGACTTCGAACGTCAGATTCAGACCGGGAAAGCGGGCGTAGCGCTGCTCGAACGTTTCCACGATGCGCAGGGCGTGGAGGTTGTGATCGAAATGATCGCCGTGGCGCTGCATTTGCCGGTTCAGCTCCTGCTCGCCGGCGTGCGCAAAGGGCGGGTGGCCGATATCGTGGCCGAGCGCCAGGGCCTCGGTCAGATTCTCATCGAGGCCGAGAACGGAAGCCACCGTCCGGGCGATTTGCGAGACCTCGATCGTGTGGGTGAGCCGGTTCCGGAAGTGGTCCGAAAGGCCGGGAGTGAACACCTGTGTTTTGGCCTCGAGGCGGCGGAAGGCGCGCGCATGGATGATCCGGTCGCGGTCGCGCTGGAACGGATCGCGGTAGGGATGCTCCAGTTCCGGGTACCGGCGCCCCCGGCTCTCCGCGACCGGAAACCGAATGGCGCTCAACATCACCCGGCGCCGCGCCTACTGCGCCGGCAACTCGGCCAGCAGGGTGATGGCAGTCTGGCTGACGGCGGGACGTTCCGTCCGCAGCGGCTCCAGCAGCTTGCGCGCTTCCGCCGGCTTGCTTACCGCCAGGGCCCGCGCCAGCGCGATGGCCGCCTGCTCCTTCGAGACAAAGAGGGTCGGATTGTCGTGAAGCGAGCGCAGCAGCTTTTCGGCTTCGGCATTCTTGCCCGTGCTCAACAGGACCTGGGCCAGCGAGAGCTTGCCCATCGAACTATAGTTCGAGTCACCGGAATCGGCCACCTGCCGGAAATACTTCTCGGCGTCCGCCAGCTTTCCCTGGTCGGCCGAGATGGCGCCCAGGTAAGACGCCGCTATGATCGCTTCGGGAGTACCTGAATATTTTTCGTAGATGGGCTTGAAGGCTTTTTCCGCCGCGGCGGATTTCAGCGCTTCGGTGGTGAAAAAGAGCTGTCCGGGGGGCGCGCCGGCCGAAACCGGCGCCTGGATGATCTCCATCGCCTTGGCCAGCTCTTCCTGCCTTTGTTCGCTCTGCCGGCTGCGGTAATACCAGATGCCGGCGACAATCAAAGCCACCACGACTGCGATTGCGCCGTACTGGATGACTTGCTTCCGATGCTCGGCGACGAACTCGACGGAGTGCTCGACTTCGACGGCGAACCTATCGGTCTTGAGTTTGTTACGGGTAATTCTGTCCACGGAAATCCTCTGAAAAATCGGGAATCCTTATTTTAGCACGCGGCGGACAGTCGTTCGGCGCCAGTTCCCGGCGACCGGCGATTCATCGCAATGCCGTCCGGGCCTGACCTTACGCGAAACTGCGGACGGCGTGGGCCTCGTCGTCGTGCACGTCGAAGACCGTATAAAGCTTGGTGATCTGGAGCAGATCCTTCACCCGGTGGGTCAGGCTCAGAAGCTTCAGGTGGCCGCCCTGATTCGTGATGGTGGTAAACGCGGACACCAGTTCACCGATCCCCGAGCTGTCGATGTAGGTTACTTCCTTGAGATTGAGAAGAATATTCTTATGGTTCTCCTTCACCAGATCCCGCAGCGCGTCCCGAAGGGCGCTCGATCCCTCACCGAGGGTGATCCGGCCGGCTACATCGATAACCGTCACATCTCCAACTTGTCGAGTCGTCAGTTTTACGCTCATTCCCGCTTTTCTCCTCGAATCCAGCACTCCCCACAGTCAGTTCCCCGCGATGTTTTTGACCAAAGTCACTTCCGTGCCCGAAGGCTCGAGGCGGCGAACCTGAAGGTCGTCCATGAACGCCTTCATCAGAAAAATTCCCCGGCCGGAATGACGAAGCAGATTATCCGCGGCAACCGGGTCCGGCAGTTCTTCGGGATCGAATCCTTCCCCCTGGTCGGCCACCCGGATCGTCAATTGCTTCGGTGTACAGGACGCCGCAAACCGAACTTTTTTGTGGGCGCTGTAGCGATTGCCATGCACCACCGCGTTCACCATGCATTCCCGGACGGACATCCCGATCCGGTCCAGATCTTCTTCCCCAAAACCGGACTCGCGCGCCAGATCAAGCGCCGCCCGCTCGGCTATGTCCACACTCTCCAGCGTCGAATCCAGGACTTGGCTGACGGTCCTGGACTGCCTATCCAAGTCTTCTTCCATAGATTGCCGGCCGCGGGCAAATCGAATCGTTAAGGTAGAATACCGGCGCCGGAAAGTCAAGCCGCGCGCTTACGCCGCTGGCGGCTCATGCGGCTCGGAATACACGTCCGGCGCGATTAATCCAGCGGAAATGCTGCTCACCTGACAACGTTAACGGGTCTTCAAAAGAGGAGACAGTTGGGGCAAGAACCGATTCACGGATTACCAGTTGTCGTGCAATGGAACAGTCTCGAGCGCTGCGTCGAAACTCTTCTTGACGCCCGGTGGATTGACCCGGATCTCAGTTAGCGGGAACTTAGGTGAGCGAACCCAGCACATCAGAGGTATGCCGGAGCAACCGGGTTACGAATCCCCGATCCGGCTCCGGAACGCTGCCACTGTTGTCGACGGGTTGCGAATCCGGCCCCATCACCGAGTAATAGAGCGCCAGGATTTGCGACTCATCGAAATCGATCGCCCGGGCATACTGCTTGATATAGCTGGTGCTGTAAATACCACCCGGCAGCTTCTGGAAAGCTTCGGTCTCGATCGCCTGCAGCGAGCGCACTCCGATCTTGGTTGCTTCGGCTATCTGCTCGAGTGATAATGCTCGTTTCCGCCGCCACCGGCCCAAACCCAGACAAGTCTGGTCTTTGTCCTCAGCCAGATCCCGTTGCGTCCTTTCCATAAGACTCCTATGGTAATATGGTACTTCTGGTACCAAAGATCTACCCTAGCATGCTCTCTTACGCTTGTGAAGTATCATTGTAACCTAATTTCCGGTCAGAATTACTACTAGGCAGTGGACGAAAGATTCTGAAAAATAGCTTCGGCAGGCGATTTCTGTACAATGGAACTGCCGCCGGATGCCGGATCCAAGTATAATCGCCCTGGATGCCACTTACAGCCTTGGACACCACCTTTCGGGTGTGGGTGTATACTCGCGCGAAATTCTGTTCGGCCTGGCGGCCGCGCATCCGGAGTCCTCTTTCCAGTTCTGCTACCGGCCGCATCGTCTGGTCCGTTCTCTGCGGGAGGATTTGCCCCGCAATTGCCGGCGCTTCCTTCTGACCGGGACGGTCATTCCCCGGAAGGCTGCTCTGTTCCATGCATTGAATCAGCGGCTGCCGGCGAGCCGGCCTCGACGCACGGTCACCACCTTTCACGACCTGTTCGTGCTCACCGGCGATTACTCGACACCGGAATTCCGGGGGCGCTTCGCGGCTCAAGCCCGCCATGCCGCTGCGCAATCGGACCTGATCATCGCGGTCTCCGCGTTCACGGCTTCGCAAGTCGAGCAACTGCTGGGCGTCGAGCGGTCGCGTATCCGAGTGGTGCACCATGGCGTCCGCGCCCCGCTCCCTGGCCGGCTTCGACGGGAAAAGATCATCCTCCATGTAGGGGCTATCCAAAAGAGGAAGAACGTCGCGCGGCTTATCGAGGCCTTCCAGGCTCTTCCGGGGGATTGGCGGCTGGCGCTGGCCGGATCCCACGGGTTTGGGGCGGAAGAAATCCTGGGAAAGGTCCGCAGCAGCCGTATCCTCACGCCCGGTTATGTCACCGCCTGCGAACTGGCGGACTGGTATGCGCGTGCCATGATTCTGGCCTTTCCATCCCTTGACGAAGGATTTGGAATCCCGGTGCTCGAGGCGATGGCGGCTGGCGTTCCGGTCATCACCTCCAACCGTTCCGCTACCCGGGAGATAGCCGGGAACGCGGCGATGCTGATCGACCCGGAATCGGTGGAGGAATTAAAAGCCGCGCTGCAGACTTTGACCGGGGACGAGCGTCTTCGGAAAGATCTCGCGAGCCGCGGGCGGATGCGCGCCGCGGAATTTACCTGGGGCCGTGCGCTTGAAAACACCTGGAACGTCTACGGGGAATTGCTTGGGATTTAGCGGCTTTCTTCGTCAACCGCGATTTTCAGGGCGCGGAGAAACTTTTGATCCTGAGTGGTCAGCTTGATCTTTCCGGTGGTTTCGAATGTTCGAGGCTCCTCAGTCTCGCCTTCCCCCGCCGGCTCAACGCCGTCCTCGTCGCGCTTGTTAAACCCGATCGTCGCTTCCAGAACAAGGAATACGTCGTAACCGGCGCGTTTGATCTCTCCGATCGCTTCCGCGATACGGTCCGAGTCCGAGAGCGTCTCGTTGATCGCGTTGCCCAACTCCTGCATCAGAATTTTAAGACGTTCTTCCAATTTGTGCCTCTTTCCCCGGAACCGAGGAACTTTCTACTGAAGCAGATGCGCCTAACCCTAAGGAAGTTCCACTTTCTGAAAGCCGAGACCATTGTAGTGGACCTTCATGCCAGTCCACAAGGCCTGTCCCTTGGCAGGGCAACCGAACTGCTTGACCAGACCGGAAACCAAAAGCGCTGCCCGCCTATAAAGCTCTATCGGCAGGAAGCAGGCGCGATGTGAGCGCGGTAGAATAAGTTTTGTGGTGAAACGCAGCCTGTTAACTCACGGGACGGAACTGCTCCGGCACGTCGTGCCGCAGGTGATCAGGCCGATTCGATCGCTGTGGCATGAGGTTATCGGATTTCTGTTTCTTTCGCTGGCGTTCCTGGGAGCCATGTCCGGATTCCGGGCTGCGCGCAATTTTGACGGCTCTCCGCAGAACTTCTTCCGGCTCATCGTGATCGGCTGTTTTGTCCTGATCATGACCTACTACGGCGTCACCTCCTTCCTGCGTGCCCGAAAGATTTCCCGGTCGTGAGCGGCGAACTCGGCCGGCCGGGAGAATTCCCGTACACGCGCGGTATCTATCGGGATATGTACCGGAGCCGTCCCTGGACGATTCGACAATATGCCGGCTTCGGGGGCGCGGAGGACAGCAATCGACGCTACCGTCAGTTGATCAGCCAGGGCGCTACCGGACTCTCGGTAGCTTTTGACCTGCCGACTCAGATTGGGCTCGATTCCGACCACCCGCTGGCAGCCGGAGAAGTCGGACGCGTCGGGGTAGCCATTTCCTCCCTCGCGGATATGGAGCGCCTTTTCGAAGGCATCGCCCTCGACAAGGTGTCGACCTCGATGACGATCAATTCGACGGCGGCCATCCTGCTTTCGCTGTATGTCCTGGTGGCGGAACGGCAAGGCGCCGACATTCGCCGCCTGTCGGGCACCGTACAGAACGACATTCTCAAGGAATACATTGCCCGGGGGACGTACATTTATCCGCCGCGGCCGGCGATGCGGATTATCACGGACCTGTTCGCGTGGGCGAGCCGCGAATTGCCCGAGTGGAACACGATCTCGATCAGCGGCTACCATATCCGCGAAGCCGGCTCGACGGCTATACAGGAAGTCGCTTTCACTTTCGCCAATGCCATCGCCTACATCGAAGCGGCGCTCGAAGCCGGGCTGGAAATCGACTCGTTCGCTCCGCGGCTATCGTTTTTTTTCAACGCGCATAACGACTTTCTGGAAGAGATCGCCAAATTCCGGGCCGCGCGCCGCCTTTATGCCAAGCTGATGCGGGACCGGTTCGGGGCCAAGAATGAGCGTTCGATGATGCTGCGTTTTCATGCCCAGACGGCTGGTTCGAGCCTGACGGCGCAGCAGCCGGACGTGAACGTCATCCGGACATCGCTACAGGCTATGGCGGCTGTGCTGGGGGGCGCCCAATCGCTGCATACCAATTCGCGGGACGAAGCGCTCTCGCTGCCCACCGAGGAGTCCGCCCGGCTGGCGTTGAGAACCCAGCAGATCATCGCTTCGGAGAGCGGCGTGACCAATACGGTCGACCCGGTGGGTGGAAGTGCCGCCATCGAAGCCTTGACGGATTCGATCGAGAAGGGGGCGGTGCAATATCTGGACCGTATTGCGGCGATGGGGGGCACGCTGCGAGCCATCGAATCGGGCTATATCCAGGGCGAAATCCAGAACGCCGCTTTCGCCTGGCAGCAGGAGGTGGAGAGTGGAAGCCGCATCGTAGTCGGTGTGAACCGGTTCCGGATGGAGGAAGAGAAGCCGCTTCCCGGTTTCCGGCTGGACCCTTCATTCGAGCAGGCGCAGGTGACCCGGCTCCGCGAAGTCAGGGCCGCCCGCAGCCGGGAGCAGGTGGCGGAGTCGCTGGCCCGGCTGGAAGCCGCGGCTCGCGGCGGCGAGAACCTGATGCCGCGCATCCATGAGGCGGCATCCCGTTACGCCACGGTCGGCGAGATCGCCGACCGGCTGCGGACGGTATTCGGAGAGTATCGGGAGACGGCCTAGCCGGAGGCTACAGAGCCGTCACCGCAGCGTCGGCGATGGCGGTCATCCCGACATAACCGGCAGCGGCGTAAGCCCGGCTGGCGTTTCTTTGTTTTGGCTCCCGTAAACCCAGCTTTTGCATCAGTCTGCCCACATGGTCGTGATCGTAGTGGACTCCGAAACGCATTTCGATCACGGAGGCAAGCCGGGCTGTAGTCCAGCGGTTGTCGGGGAAGCCGTGGATAATCGCGCCTTGGGCGAATATATCCGGAATCAACAGCAGTTGTTCACGGCTGAGCCGGCTGGGACGGCCGGTCGCCCGGCGCTTCCTCAGCGACTCCACTCCCTTCTGCTGCAATGCCCGATTCCACCGCGAAGCCGTGGTGCGGCTCACACCAAACTTCCGGGCGACGTTCGATTGGCTCAAACCCTTAAGCAGGTCCTGTACCGCCTCCAAACGCCGCGTTTCCATTTCATCGCGATTCAATGAAGCTTCAATTACCGTCTCCATAGATTCAGCGAAATTTAGACCAGAGCATCCATAGGATACCTTAAAAACATTTCCAATTCAATTTGTTTCTCGCCGGCATTTGCGCCTACTGATTTGACAGGAGACGCATTCGGTACTGGTACTTTCCCGCAAGGCCGGCTTTTTGCCGTTTTTGCCTTTACCGTACATTGATTCTGTTGTACACTACACAGTTGAGTGTGTTTGGACGGAGAGGGTATCGGAGGGAGACGGATGGACACCAGGTACATGTTTCGGGGTGAGCTCTTACCGCTTGTCGCATTAGCCGGGCTAATGACTTGCGGTACGGCCCACGCGGGGTTGATTTTCGAAGGCCCTGTGGTTTCGGGTGGGGCTGGAATCGGGGCTTCCAACGTTGTATTGACAATTCAGAACACTACTACCGAGCGTGGGTGCGTAGCTTGGAACGGCACGGTCGACGTGGTCGGCTCTGCTGCCTGTCCTGCCGGCTTCGTCTCATCGGGGACTACTTACGATGAGAAAGTGGGCAATTCGCAGGTGCAGACTCAGACTATAAGCACCTTAGGAATTACAGATCCCAACTACCTTCACGTCGTATTCAACCCGGTCGAGCCCAGTGGTGACGCAATTCAATTAGAGAACCTGGTTTTAACGGTTTATTCGTCAACGGGCGCCGCACTCATCAGCACGGACAATTTTTCGTCTCCGGTTTTCTTAGCTTCCTCGGATGTGGGGCAAGGCAGTCTTGGGTTTGGCTTCGTGCTGTCCGCTTCGGATGTCCTCAGTCTGAGCCCCTATCTTACCTGCCCAACCTGTGGCTCCAATCGCATCGGTCTGGCGGCTTGGGCGACAAATTCGCAGGGAGGCAACGAGACCTTCTCCGTGATACGGCTTACCCCCGAACCGGGCACCTGGCTCACTTTCATGGGCGGGCTGGTGACAATCGGATTCATACGCCGATCCAGGCGGGCTGCGGCTGGCAAAAAATAGAATTCTTCAACCACCGGTTGCTCTTTCGGTCGTGCTTCGTCAGCGTGACACTCGCAAACTCGTCACCGGGCTGCTGATTGTATTGACGGCATTGGCCGTTTCCTGCAGCCGGAATCCTGACGTCACGAAGCGCAAGTATCTCCTGACCGGAGACAAGTACTTTGCGCTTGGCAAGTACCGCCAGGCATCCATCATGTACCGCAGCGCCATCCGCCTGGATGCGAGGTTTGGTGAAGCCTACTACCGCCTGGCTTCCGCCGAACTCAAGCAGGGCAGGATCAACGAGGCGGTGAAACCCCTCCGCGCCGCCGTGGAACTACTGCCCCACGGGGCGGACGGCGCAAGCGCCAAATCCAGTCTCGCCAATATCTATCTTTCCTTCCTGGAAGGCTCGGTCAAGGATCCTGCGCTGCGGTCCGAGTCGGAGGCACTGGTGGCCGATCTCCTACGCAGCGAAGCCTCGGCTTACGACGGGCACCGGCTCAAGGCGCGGTTGGCGATGCTGGACGCCCGGGACGCAAGCCGCCGGGGCTTGCCCGACGAGGTGAAACAGCGGCTGCTCGAGTCCATCCGGGAGTTCCGCCAGGCTGACGCGATCAAACCGTTCCAACTGGACATCATTGCGCCGCTGGGCAGAAGCCTGATGTCCGACCGGCAGTTCGCGGAGGCAGAGAAGGTGTACCGAGCGCAGATCGGGCACGACAAAACCTCTGTTCCGATGTATGGCGAACTCTACAATCTCTATGTCCGGCAGAGGCGGCTCGATGACGCGGAGTCCGTTCTGAAGGAGGGGCTGGCGAACAACCCGAAGGAGCTTCTGTTCCTCACGAACCTGGCAACGCATTATCACAACCTCGGCCGGAAGGATGAGGCGGTGGCAACGGTAGAGAAGCTGAAGTCGGCCGGTAAGGGGACCAAGGAACTGCAGCGGACGGTCGGCGCCCTTTACGTGAAACTGGGCAATCTCGACGAGGCTATTCGTCAGTACGAGTTGGGTATTCGGACGGAGCCCAATGGAAAAAGCTACTACCAGAAGCGCATAGCCGAGGTCCTGATCTCCGCGCGCAGAAACGAGGAGGCAGGCAGGATCATCGAATCGATTCTAAAGGATGATCCGAAGGACGGCGAGGCGCGGCTGATCTACGCCTCCAATTTTCTCGAGCAGCGGGACGTCAACCGGGCGATTACAGAGCTGCGGTCGGCGCTGCAGGCCAATCTGTCGAACCCGCTCGCGCGGTATCTGCTGGGAAGCGCGCTGATGGATCAAGGCCAAAACGAGCTTGCGTTGCCCGAACTGCAGAAGGCGATGCAGCTCGATACCGGTTATCTCCCGGCGAGGCTCAAGTTCGCCCAATTGCAGGTGCTGCTCGACCAGAACGAAGGCGCCATCAAAACGACGCAGAATATCTTCGAGGATTTCAATCCCGACATCCTTCCGGCGAAGCTGATTCGCGCGGTCGCGCTACGGAATCTGGGCCGGTTCGAGGAAGCGCGGGCAGAGATCCATGCGGTGCTGAAAAGGGCGCCCGGATCGAGCGATGCGATGTTGCAGCTGGCCGAGATTCACTTGAGTGAAAAGAGCTACCAGGAGGCCGAAAAGGCTTTCCGGATGTCGTATCAACACAACCCGGCTGACCTGCGAGGTCTGCTGCGAATCGTGGACATGTACATTGCCAGAGGCGATTCCGGGAAGGCGCTCCGGATGCTGGACGTGGAAAGCAAGAAATATCCAGGCAGGCTCGATCTGCGCCGGGCGCTCGCCGACATGTCCGTCCGCACGCATTCCTATGATTCAGCCATCACCGGATACAAGGCCATACTCACGCAGATCGATCCCAAATCGAAGATGGCTGGGGAGGTGCTCGCAGGCCTGGGAGAAGCCTACCGCAGCAGCGGTCAATATGATCTGGCGCTGCAATCGCTCGAGCGTGCAAGGCAGCAGCTTCCGGAAGATGCGGCTGTCCTCAGCAATCTGGCGCTGACCATGCTCCATCTCGGCAGGAACGCGGACGCAAAGGAACTGTACGAGAAGACCTTCAACCTGCAATCGGAGAACCCGGTGGCGCTGAACAATCTCGCGTATCTGATTGCCGAGAGGAACGGTGACCTGGACACGGCTTTGACCTTTGCCCAGCGCGCCAGGCAGAAATGGCCCGCGGTGCAGGAGATCTCCGACACCGTGGCTTGGATCTACCTGAAAAAGAATCTCACGGAGAACGCGATCGAGATCCTGGCCGACCTTGTCAGCAGACGGCCGACCCAGCCCACCTTCCGCTATCATCTGGGCGCCGCCTGGCTGCAAAAGGGCGAAAAGACGAAAGCAAGGAAAGAGCTGGAACATGCGTTGATCAATCGGCCTTCTCAGGAAGAGGCGGCAAAAATAAAGGCGTTGTTGGCCAAAGCCGCGAGCTAGGTGATCGAAAACCTCGACTTCGGCTTGCTACACTAGACCCTTCCGCATGCTTCTCGAGTTGAAGGGCATCCAAAAAAGATTTGGCGGCGTGCAGGCTCTTTCCGACGGCAATCTCTCCGTGGACGCGGGCGAAGCGCATCTGCTCCTCGGCGAGAACGGCGCGGGCAAGTCCACGCTCATGAAGATCGTGGCCGGAATGCACCAGCCCGACGCCGGGCGGATGCTCTGGAACGGGCGCGAAGTACGGCTCAATGCGCCTGCCGAAGCCGCCGCCATCGGGATCGCGATGGTGCACCAGGAATCGCTGCTGGCCCCTCACCTCTCGGTCGCCGAGAACATCTTCCTCGGCCGGGAAACGCGCCGTCCTCTGGGCTGGGTCGACCGGGGCGAGATGGTCGCCCGGGCCCGCCGGCTGATCGCCGATCACCACTTCCCTCTCCAGGCGGAATGGCGCGTCGACAAGTTGAGTCCGGCCGCCAAGCAGCTGGTGGAAATCTGCCGCGCCATCCAGCACGGGTCGAGTCTTCTCATCTTTGACGAGCCGACATCGTCCCTCTCCGAGGCCGAGACTCAGGAGGTATTCCGCATCGTCAGGACGCTGCGGGAGCGCAAGATGGGCGTCATCTATATTACGCACCGTCTGGAGGAGCTGCGCGCGGTCGGCGACAGCGTTACCATCCTGCGGGACGGCCGGACCGTCCACTCCGGTCCGCTGCGCGAGATGACCACCGACGAGATCATTCGCAACATGGTGGGCCGTGAAGTTTCGGCCATCTACAAGCGGGACCCGATCGCTCCGGGCGAGGAAGCGCTGCGGGTCGAACGGCTCACCCGGCGCGGCCAGCTCGAAGATATCAGCCTGACGCTGCGGGCGGGCGAGATCGTGGGAATGGCCGGCCTCATCGGCGCGGGCCGGACCGAGCTATGCCGCGCTATTTTCGGCCTGGACCCGATCGACTCCGGTGAGGTGTTCGTCTCCGGCCGGCCTACCCGGATCCGCTCGCCCAAAGAGGCGGTCGCCGCCGGAATCGCCCTGCTGACCGAGGATCGTCAGAAGACCGGACTCGCGCTTCGCCTCCCCATCGCCCACAATGTCACTCTGGCGAACGTGAAAGGAATCAGCCGCCCCGGCATTCTGGACCTCGCGAGCGAAACGCGCATCACGGCCGACTACATCGCGAGGCTGCGCATCCGCGCCGCATCCGGCAGGCAACTCGCCGGCCGGCTGAGCGGCGGGAACCAGCAGAAGGTGGTCATCGCCAAGTGGCTGTTCCGGAATTCCAAGGTATTCCTCTTCGACGAGCCGACCCGCGGTATCGACGTCGGCGCCAAGGCCGAGGTGTTCGAATTGATGGATTCGCTGGCGCGCTCCGGCGCCGCCATCCTGATGGTCAGCTCCGAGATGCCGGAGCTGTTGCAGGTTGCCGACCGTATCCTGGTCATGCGCCAGGGACGCATTTCGGGCGAACTGCCCAAAGGGACCACTCAGGAAGAGATCATGCGTCGGGCAACTTTGGCTCAGGAGGAGAAGTGAGACAGGCGAGTCAAAAGGAAAAAGTGTTCCGGCCCACGGCTGGCGGCGCCGCGGATGGAAGAAACCGTGTCCCGGCGCCATGCTTTACTCGTGCTCACTGCCCTTTGAGTTTCGACCTGCCTTTTCTTTTCCGGAGCCGCTCATGATCCAACGGCTTCTCCCGTTCCTCAGCCTGATCATCCTGTTTGTCGCCCTGTCGATCGCGTCTCCTCACTTCCTGACGCAGACGAACCTCTCGAGCGTAGTCCGGCAGACGGCCGTGATCAACATCATGGCGCTCGGGATGACCATGATCATCATCGCCGGGGGGATCGATCTCTCGGTGGGCGCGATCCTGGCGATGGGCGGGCTGCTGGGCACGATGGCGATGGAAAAGGGCGCATCCATCCCTCTAGGCGTCGCCGCCGGCGTGGTCACGGGTCTGGGCTGCGGCCTGATGAACGGCCTGTTGACCACGCGTCTCAAGATCGCGCCATTCATCGTGACGCTGGGCACGCTGGGAATCTTTCGCGGAGTGACGCTGATCATTTCGAACGGGCTGCCGGTGCACAAGATACCGCCCACTTTCTCGTTTCTGGGCGAGGGCAACATTCTAGGCGTCCCGTTCGTGCTGTGGGTGCTGGTGGCCTGCGCTCTGCTGACGCATTTGACTCTCGAGCACACGCGCCTCGGCCGCTACGCCTTCTCGATCGGCAGCAACGAGGACGCCGCCGTCTACGCGGGCATTCCGGTCGCCTTTCACACCACGGCCGTGTACGCCATCGGAGGCATGCTGACCGGCCTCGCCGGCATGATCGAAGCATCGCGGCTCATGACCGGGCAGCCGACGGCCGGCCAGGGCTACGAATTGCAGGCCATCGCGGCGGTGGTTATCGGCGGAGGCAGCCTGCACGGAGGCGAGGGCAGCGTGCTCGGCACGCTGATAGGAGCGTTCATCATGGGGCTGCTCTCGAACGGCAGCGACCTGCTGGGCGTCTCGCCGTACCTGCAGCAGGCAATCATCGGGGCGGTCATCATTCTGGCGGTCACGGTGGACGAGCTGCGAAAGCGTCGCGCGGTGTGAAAAGCGTTATAATCCTGACCAAGGAGAAACACAATGCGATGTCCTGATTGCGATTCCGTGGATCGCCGCGGCTTTCTGAAAACCGCCGCCCTGGGGACCGCCGCCGCCGCGATCTCAGCCGCGTCGCCACGTACCTTCACCGGTTCATCGGAAACTCTGGTGACCACGCTTTTCAACAGCCTCACACCGGAACAGAAGCCCAAGATCGTCTTCCCGTTCGATCATCCGCTACGTTCCAAGGTGGACAACAACTGGCACATCGTGCCGCAGAAAATCGGGGCATTTTTCACCCCGGACCAGCAGGCCATGATCAACGAGATCTTCCGCGGGCTGCACAATCCGGACTTCGTCAACAAGGTAATCGCCCACATGGAAGAGGACACCAAGGGGGTGGGCCTTGCGGACTACTCGGTAGCGCTTTTCGGCGAGCCCGGCGCCGGCGCATTCGAGTTCGTCCTCACCGGACGACACTGCACGGCGCGGTGCGACGGGGATTCGGTGCAGGGGGCGGCCTTCGGCGGGCCGATCTTCTACGGCCACCAGGCCGGTCCCACGTTCGAGGAGAAGCCCGATCACCCCAACAATGTTTACTGGTATCAGGCCAAGCGCGCCAATGAGGTATTCAACGCGTTGAGCGGCAAACAGCGCGAGCAGGCGCTGCGCAGCGATCCCCGGGCGGAAAAGGCCACCGACACGATTGCGCTCAAGCCGAAGAGCGAGCTCGCCGGATTGCCGGTCGCGGATATGAGCAAGGACCAGAAGCGCCTGGTAGAGAAGGTGCTGGCGGATCTGCTCATGCCGTTCCGGAAGAAGGACATCGACGAAGCCATGCGCTACATCAAGGGCTCGGGCGGGGTGGATTCTCTGCACATGTCGTTCTACAAGAACCTCGACATCGGCCACGATGGCGTCTGGGACGTCTGGCAGCTCGAGAGCCCCAACATGGTGTGGTACTTCCGCGGCGCGCCGCACGTCCACACCTGGGTCAACATACGGGCGAAGGCCTGATGCTGCGTGGGCTTGCCTTCTTAATGACCGCCGGCCTGGCATGGGGGGCGCAGCCCTACCGTGCTCCCCATGCCATGGTCGTGAGCGGAGAGAGGAACGCGAGCGAGACCGGCGCGCGCGTCCTGCAGGCCGGCGGCAACGCCATGGACGCCGCGGTCGCCGTGGGCTTCGCGCTCGGCGTGACGCATTCAGGGATGACCGGCCTGGGTGGCGGCGGCTACATCCTGGTGCGGCTCGCCGATGGCAGCACGGACTTCTTCGACTTCCGCGAACGGGCTCCCGGCAAATCGTCCCGCGCCATGTTTCTGGACGCGAAGGGAAATCTCTCGCCTGACGTCGTAACCGGCTGGCGCGCGGCCGCGGTTCCCGGAAATGTTCGCGGCTTCGAGCTGGCGCATCGCAAGTTCGGCAGCCGGCCGTGGGCGGAGCTGCTGCAGCCCGCGATCAAACTGGCTGCCAAGGGACACCCGCTGTCCTACATGCGCGCGCAGGCTCTGCGCGGCGTGGAGAGCTTATCGAAAGATCCGGAGTCGAAACGGATCTTCCTGAAGAACGGCTCGTACAACCAGCCCGGCGATCTCCTTGTCCAGCCTGAGCTGGCGCGTACGCTGCAGCGCATCGCCAGGCTCGGCGCCGCCGACTTCTACGAAGGCGAGTCCGCGCGTCTTCTGGCCGCGGAGATGACCCGGCACGGCGGCCTGATCACGCTCGCCGACCTCAAAGACTACAAAGTATCGGAACGCAGGCCGCTGACCGGGCGGTACAAGGGACTCGAGGTGATCACGGCTTCCGGCAGCAGTTCCGGCGGAGTAGGCTTGCTGCAGATGCTGGGCATCCTCGAAGGCTCCGGCTACGAGAAATCCGGCGCGGGCGCGGCGGCGTCGATTCACTTCATGGCGGAAGCCATGCGCCGCTGCTTTGCCGACCGGGCCGATTCGTTCGGGGACCCGGATTTTTTCCGCGTCCCCTACGACCGCCTGCTGGACAGGCAGTACCTCGCCTCGCTGCGCAAATCCATCGACCCCGATCACGCCACGCCGAGCAGCCGCATTCGTTCCGGCGTCCTGATGAGCCGCGAGGGCTCCGACACTACGCATTTTGCGGTGGTGGATCAGGCCGGCAACGCGGTAGCCGTGACCGTCACGCTCAACAGCGCGTTCGGCAGCGGCGTAACCGTGCCCGGCCTGGGCTTCGTGCTCAACAACAACATGGACAACTTCGCCGCCAATCCGGGCAAGACCAATCACTACGGGCTGGTGCAGGGCGAAGCCAATGCGATCGAGCCCGGCAAGCGGCCGGTCTCCTCGATGACCCCGACCATCGTCGTCCGGGACGGCAAGCTGCTCATGGTGGTGGGTACGCCGGGCGGACCGACGATCGTGAACTCAGTGCTCCAGGCGCTGGTCAACGTAGTCGATTTCAAGATGAACGCACAGGATGCGGTCAGCGCTCCGCGCTTCCATCACCAGTGGTATCCGGACCGTCTCTTCCTCGAGCCCGGCTTCTCTCCCGATACCATCGCGCTGCTCAGGAGCCGCGGGCACGAGATCGAATTCAAGGGATCGAACAATGACATGATGATGATCCTGACGGAAGCCGGCTGGCTGCAGGGTGGAGTCGATCCGCGCCGCGAAGGAAAAGCAGCCGGCTACTGATCGCGCTGCGCCGCGACCGCGCGCGTGGACCCTGGAGAGCCCGTAGCTACTGGCCGGCCGCCCGAACGAAGAACGCCGCGATCTCAGCCACCTCATCGGGCGACAGGCGGAACTCTGCCGCGCCGATCACGCCGTCCACCTGCTCCGCCGATCGCATTCCCACGATCGCCGCCGTTACCTCCGGACGCCGCAGCACCCACGCGATCGCTACTTCTCCCGGATTCCGCCCGTGCCGGCGGCCGATCTCCCGCAGCAGTTCCGCCAGCGCCAGGTTGCGGCTCAGCAGCGGCTCCTGGAAGTGCGGCACGCGGCGGCGGAAGTCGTCGGCCGGAAAGGCGGCCACGCGCTCGCGGGTCATCGCTCCGGAAAGCAGCCCGTTCTTCATCGGCGAATAAGCGAGCACGCCGATGTTGTTGGCCCCGCAAAACGGCAGAATCTCCTGCTCGATCTCCGGCGAGATCATCGAGTAGGGCGGCTGCAGCGACGTGACCGGCGCGATCGCCTGCGCCCGGCGCAGCTGCGGCACGTTGAAATTGGAGACGCCGATGTGACGGACCTTACCTTCCGCTTTAAGCTGCGCCATCGTCGTCCAGCCTTCTTCGACCTGCTCGTCGGGCTCCGGCCAGTGGATCTGGTAGAGATCGATCGTATCGACACCCAGGCGCCGCAGGCTGGCCTCCACTTCGCGGCGGATGGAAGCGGCCTCGAGGCTCTTGCCGATCTCGCGCTTCTCGTTCCAGATCCGCGCGCACTTGGTAAAGATGTATGGCTTGTTGGCGAGCCCTTTCACCGCGCGTCCGACCACCTCTTCGGAATGTCCCAGCCCGTAGACGGCGGCCGTGTCGATCCAGTTGACTCCTTTTTCCAAAGCGGCGCGAATGGCCGCGATGGACTCCTGATCGTCCTGAGCGCCCCAGGCGAAGGCCCAGCCGCCGCCGCCCATCGCCCACGCGCCCACTCCGATCGGAGTGATCATCAAGTCGCTGTTGCCAAGTTGTCTGGTTTGCATTTTATTACCGGGTGGCGAATTACCGATTATATCGGAATGCGTAGCGGAAGCCGTTGGCGAGCAATTCTTCGAGCTCCGGCTGCGAGAATCCGAACCGGTCGCGGGCCAGCTCGTATTCGCCGGTCAGCGTGCAGTCGAAAATGGCGGGATCGTCGGAATTCAGAATCACCGGAACTCCCGCGTCGAAGATGCGCCGCAGCGGGTGATCCGCGAGGCCGGCGACAGCCCCCGTCGCGACGTTGCTGGTAACGCAGATCTCGAGTGGAATATCACGCTGCCGCAGATGACGCAGCAGCGCCGGATCGGAGGCGCTGGAGATGCCGTGTCCGATCCGCTCCGCGCCGATCTCGAGCGCCTGCCACACCGATTCCGGACCGGAGGTCTCGCCGGCGTGCGCCGTCAGCCGCAGGCCCCGGCTACGGGCGAAAGCGAAGACCTCGCGGAACCAGCCCGCGGGCCCGCGCGCCTCGTCGCCTCCGATGCCGAAAGCCACGCAACCGGCGTCCACCCTGTCGGCGGCCAGGCGCGCGACCTCGAGCGCGTGCTCCGCGCCGAAGTGGCGGATCGCATCCAGAATCCAGTAGACGGTCACGCCCGACCCGGCGGCGGCTCCGCGGACGGCGTCGTAGACCGCCGCGAAATCGAGCTTCCGCCAGACAGCGACACCGGCGGCCAGCGTGATCTCCGCGTAGCGCACATTCTGGCTCGCCAGTTCTTCGAGCAGGCGGCGCGTGATCAAGGCATAGTCGTCCGGCGAGCGCAGGTGCGCGGTCACCCACTTGAAGCTCTCGATGAACCCGGCAAAGTCGGGGAAGCGATAACGGCTACGGATCTGCTCCAGATCCGTTCCGGGCGCCAGCTCCCGCACTGTCTCCGGCCGGATCGAACCTTCCAGATGGAGATGCAGTTCCGCTTTGGGCGCCGATTGTAGCGTCATCAGGATTTAACTAACAGTAACGGTCAATCCCGAGGCGCTGCTGCCCGGCCAGAACCATCCGCCGCGGAACAGGCGATTAGCTCTTCAACGACATCAACGTCCAGAAAGACCAAGCAGTCGCGCGAGCGGGTGGGATCGTTCCTCCCCACGGAGAGGCCCTCATTCACGAAGTAGCCAGGAAAACGTCAGTACTTCGGCACGCTCGGATCGACCTTGTCGCTCCAGGCCAGAATGCCGCCCTTCATGTTCCTGACCTTGCGGAACCCGGCCTGCTTCAGAAAATCGACAGCCTTGGCGCTGCGCATCCCGCTCTTGCAGTGGGCCACAATTTCGTCCGCCGAATTCAGCTCGTTGACCCGCTTCGGCAGCTCGCCCAACGGAATCAGCCTCGCTGTCGGAATCTTCGCGATCTGGTATTCGTGCGGCTCGCGCACATCGATCAGCACGAACGGGTCGCCGCGGTCGATCCTGGCCTTCACCTCGACCGGATCGATCTCGCCTTCCGCCACGCCGGGCGCCGGCGCGGGCTCGTGCGCGGGGATGCCGCAGAACTGGTTGTAGTCGATCAACTCCGTGATCGTCCGGTGCTCTCCGCAGATCGGGCAGTCCGGATTCTTACGCAGCTTCAGCTCGCGGAAGCGCATCCCCAGCGCGTCGTAAAGCATCAGCCGGCCCACCAGCGGCTCGCCGATTCCGAGGATCAGCTTCACCGTTTCGGTCGCCTGAATCAGGCCGATCGTGCCCGGCAGAATCCCCA
>DATJFH010000139.1:0-3024 GCA_035495815.1 Bryobacteraceae bacterium | reverse complement strand
GCCGGCCATCGGCCAATGGTTGACAGCGCCACAAGCTATCGGGCCGTTCGGGTCCTCGCTGATTTCCTGCCGCTGCTCCGCTCGGGCTGCTCCGCCGCCGCTTCCAGATTCACGCTCCCCGCGATATGGGTGAGCCGCTTATCGGTCTCTTCCTCTTCCGACAAGGTCTCTTTCAGCAGCGCCAGCGCATCGCGGTTGCCCAGTTGTTTGGCGTAAGCGCAGAGCGAGCCATAGGCGGCAATCTCGTAGTGTTCCACCCGTTGCGCGGCGGCAATCATCGCCGCGTCGAGCGCGGATCCGGACGCTTCCCTCTTTTCCTCCAGTACTTCCTTGCCCTCCTCGAGCAGCCCTTCCATGCCCTTGCATTTCTTGCCCTTTCCGCTGGCCCCGATCATTTCCATGATCCGGTCCAAACGCGCCACCTGTTCCCGCGTCTGCTCCAGGTGTTCCTCGAAGGCCTCTCTCAATTCCGGCGACGAAGCGTTCTTCGCCATCTTCGGAAGCGCTTTCAGAATCTGGTTCTCGGCGCTGTAGACATCCTTTAGCTGTTCGTTGAAAACGTCCTCTAGTGTTTGTAACGGCATGCAAAGCTCCTGCTGAGCCCCCAAGCAATCCAGTCACCGCCCCGGTTTGGGTCGTTGGCGGCCTGTCTGCCGCATCGGTCGCTCTTTTCCGGAGCGAAACCCCGGGTAATAAATTTCGGGATGCCGGCATTTCTACACGGCGCCCGGACCCCTCGCCCTCGACATCCTCCAGCGCGCGCACCTCGGCCCGCTCAAGCAGCCCATCCCGGCGGGTCCAGGCGACAGCCGAGCCGGCTATTGCAGCAGGCTTGCGAATTTTTTCGGATCCGACGTCGGAACCTGGCAGGCGTAGTTCTCGCAGACATACGCCGTCGCGCGTCCGTCCTTCTCCGTCATCGTCTCCACCACCGGCAGATAGGCGCTCAGCGCCTTCCGGGACGTCTCCCCATCCACCAGCAGCACGATCTTGTTCGGCAGGAACCGCGAATTCAGCTCCCGCAGCATGTCCGGCAGCCCGGCGGTCCCCACCAGCACCACCTGCTTCGGCTTGGACAGGCTGAACTCGAACGCCGCCGCCATCTGCGGCACAGCCGCCGGCGACCCCGTTACCGCTGCCGTGAACGCCCGCAGCACTCGCCCCGCCGACTCCCGGAAGTCCTTGCGGTCCGTCATCTGCGCCAGCCGCTGCAGATTGCTCGCCGCGATGGAATTCCCCGACGGCTCCGCTCCGTCGTAGTCGTCTTTCACCCGCATCACCAGGCTCGCGTCTCCCTCCGCCGTGCTGTAGAACCCGCCCGAGGACTTATCCTCGAAGATCTCCATCTGCTTCTCGGTGAGCCGTATCGCGGCTTGCAGGTAAGGCAGATGGAAATCCGCTTCGTAGAGATCGAGCAGTCCCTGGGTGAAGAACGCGTAATCGTCCAGGAACCCCGGGATGGCCGCGTCGCCTGCCCGGTAGCGGCGCAGCAGGACCCCCGTCTTGGGGTCGTAAAGCCGCGCCAGGATGAAGTCCGCCGCCCGCCGCGCCGCCGCCGTGTAGCGCGGCTCGGAAAGTATCGCGCCGCCTTTGGCGAAGGCCGAAATCATCAGGCCGTTCCAGGCCGTCAGCACCTTGTCGTCCAGATGCGGACGTACCCGCTTCGCGCGCAGCGCCAGCAGCTTCGCCTTCGACGCCTCGAGGGACGCCGCCACTTCCTCCAGCGGCTTCTCGAAATGTTCCGCCGTCTCCTCCGTCGTATGCGCCAGAAACAGAATGTTCCGTCCCGTGAACTCGCCATGCGGATCCTCCCGCACGTTGCCCCCGGGCTCGACCCCGTACTGGTAATTGAAATACTTGGCCGCCGCCGCCCCCAGCGCGCCCTCGATCTCGGCTTGCTTCCAGATGTAGAAAGCGCCTTCGCCCTTCTCCTTGGGCCTGGCCGGGTCGATCACGCTGTCGGCGTCCTCGGCCGAGTAGAAGCCGCCCTCCTTGTCGAGCATGTCGCGCAGCACGTAATCGAAAATGCGCCGCGCCGAATCGGCCAGCCCGCCCTCGCCGGTGATCTGGAAGGCTTCGAGGTACGATACGGCAAGCTGCGCCTGGTCGTACAGCATTTTTTCGAAGTGCGGCACGAACCAGTTCGCGTCCACCGAGTAGCGGTGAAAGCCGCCGCCGAGCTGATCGTTCATGCCCCCCTTGGCCATGGCCCGCAGCGTCTCGGCGGTCATGTCGAGCGCCTCTTTGTTCTTCGTCCGATCGTAATAGCGCAGCAGGAAGTTGTGAACCGCCGGACGGGGAAATTTCGGAGCCCCGCCGAATCCCCCGCGCCGTGTGTCGAAGGAACGCCGGAAAGTGAAGAATCCGCTGTCCAGAATTTCCTTCGACACCGGGGCTGCCGCGGACGGCGCCGGCTGCGCCTCCCTGCGCAACTGCTCGAGCACGTTATCGCTCGATTCGACGATGCGCGCCCGGTCTTTCGACCACGCCTCCACAATCCGGCGCAGCACCGCCGGAAAGCCCGGACGCCCGTAGCGGTCATCCGGCGGAAAGTAGGTTCCGCCCACGAACGGCTTCAGCTCGGGCGTCAGCCATACGGACATCGGCCATCCGCCCCCTCCCGTAGTGGACTGGACGTACGTCATGTAAATCCGGTCCACGTCCGGCCGCTCCTCGCGGTCCACTTTGATGCAGACGAAGTTCTCGTTGAGATACGCCGCGATTTCCTCGTTCTCGAAGGATTCCCGTTCCATCACGTGGCACCAGTGGCAGGTGGAATACCCGATGGAGAGAAAGATCGGCACGTTGCGCTTCTTGGCTTCGTCGAACGCTTCCTTCCCCCAGGGACGCCAATCCACCGGGTTGTGCGCGTGCTGAAGAAGGTAGGGACTCTTCTCATGACTCAATCGGTTCGCGTGCATGGGTTTCGGATTTCCTTTCGGGGCGTCCTGCGGGCTGGCCACGAGAGAATACAAAAGCCAGAGCGGGATTGCGGCGGACACTCGCAACCTTTATCTTACTGGA
>DATJFH010000138.1:0-12927 GCA_035495815.1 Bryobacteraceae bacterium | reverse complement strand
TCTCTTTCAAGGGCTCTTGACACTCCGCTCGGCACGGTCGGATTTCTCCTCCCGGCTGGAGTCTGCTACCGGGCGCTCCGGCGCTTACCCGGACAGGACTTCCACCTCTGAGAACAACGCGTCTTTCAGGACGCACCATGCCTATTGTATGTGGCTGCCTTTTCCCGCAGGCGCCGCAGCCTTAAATAACGATGCCGTCCCGCCGGAAGATCCGCTTCGCCGGACGGAACACCGGGATCCTGAGCGGCTCGATACGAACAGAATGGTCTCTCCAGAAGCTGCGAAAACTTCGCTTCTCCCCCGTGCGGTAGTAATGCCGCAGATAGCTCATGTCGCATGCCGTGTAATCGGACAGCCATTGATCGGCGCCGGTGATCCCGATCTCGTGCAGCATCGCCATCGCGTAGCGCGCGGCGTCCCGCTCGTACTCCATGATCTCCGGCAGCAGCGTCTCGCTGACCGGGGGCTCGTGCAGTTTGCCGAGGTCGAATGCTTTCGGGCTCACGTTCCACTGCACCGTATGGCCGAACAGGTGCGCCAGAAGAAAGAGACGCTGCTCCGGAGTGAGAGCGAAATCGAGATGGATTTCCGCCCCGTCCAGATCGCCGGTCAGGGGATCGGGCACGTCAACCGTGCGGACTCGAATATTGTAGGCGCATTCCAGGTGTTGTTCGACCGCGCGGCAGTGGTCGACAAAAAGGATGGCGCCTATCCTCGCCGGCATTCCCTATTTCTTTGTTCCGTAGATCACGTTGACCGAAGCTCCGCCGGACTGCGATCCCACGGTCACCACAATCGTTCGATGCGAGTCTTCGTTCTGAGCCGAGATCACGCCGCCGGACGCGCCGCCGGCTTCACCCGCCAGATTCCCGGTGATTTTGAAGCCATCCCGGTCGAGGCTGCTCTTGTAGAAATCGAGCACCGCCTGTGGCGAGTCCCTGGTCGTAAACTGATAGGTCCCACCCTCGCCTTCGCCTGCCTGCATGGAAAAGTTCGTCTCCGGCGTGACGCCCGGATAGACCGGAGTCCACTCCGGCAGCTTCGCCGACCCTCCGGAGCCGAACTTGATTTTTCCCTCCCCGGAACTGATTTCCAGCGTTCCGTCGCTCCCTTGGCGAGCCTGAACCACGGCTTCCTTGCCGTTCTGACGGAAGACGATCCGCCCTTTCCTGACGTCGTCAAAATTCAAGGTGACGGTTTCACCCGTCTTCTTGTCTTTGAGCGTGACGATGTCCCGGTCTTCATCGGCGGAAACGACCTCCACGTCCGGATTCCCGATGGCTACGATCTTCGCCAGGGCCTGCGCCGGGTTCTCGACTACCTTCTTCGCCAGAAACAGTCCGGCCGACATGATGGCCACACCGATCACGACAAAAAATCCGAAGATTCCCACCACGATCCAGAGGAGCGGGCTGGCCTTCCTCGCCGGCGGGAGAGGAAGCGGCGGAGGCGCGGAAGATTGTGTGCCGCACTGCGCGCAGAAACTCTTGCCGGTCACGTCCGAGCCGCAGGTCTTGCAAAAAGGCATAAGCCCTCCTCGGGTCTGATAGTCTTGTGTCCAGGATACGCTAAACGGCGTCGGGCGGCGCGGGGGTTGTGTATCGCGGGGCTTCACCGGGGTCACGTCGAAAGGTAAGGTAGGAACGATATGAAAAAACTGATCTGGCTGCTCGCGCTCGCGCAGCTTCTGGTGGCTCAGACGCCGAAGCGTCCGCGCATCCTCGGCGTCGCGCACATCGCGCTGTTCGTGAGCGATATCGAGAAATCGCGCGCCTTCTACAAGGACTTCCTCGGCTTCGGCGAGCCGTTCAAGCTCGACAACCCCGACGGCTCCCTCAGCCTCACCTTCATCAAGGTCAACGACCGCCAGTATATCGAGCTCTTTCCGCGGCTCCAGCCCGGCGCCGACCGGCTCAACCACATCTCGATCCAGACCGATGACGCCGAAGCCATGCGCGTTTATCTGGCCTCCCGCGGCGTCAAGGTTCCGGACAAGACTCCGAAGGGCCGGATCCGGAATTCGAACTTCAATGTGAAAGATCCGGACGGCCATACCGTGGAGATCGTGCAATACGAACCCGACAGTTTTACCGTCCGCGAGAAAGGCAACTTCATGCCCGCCTCGCGCATCTCCGACCGCATTCTGCACATCGGCGTCATCGTGGGCAATCTGAAAGCAGCCAATGATTTCTACGGCGGCATCCTCGGCTTCCGCGAGATCTGGCGCGGCAGCAGCCGGGGGGACGTGCTGTCCTGGACCAACATGCAGGTCCCCGACGGCGATGACTATATCGAGTTCATGCTCTACAAGGATCTGCCGGCGCCGGATAAGCGCGGATCCCAGCATCATATCTGCCTGCTCACGCCGGACATGGCCGCGTCTAAAGCCAAGCTCGAAGCCAATGGCTACATGAAGTCCTATACCCGGCCGCTCGAGGTACGCACCGGAACCAATCGCAAGCGGCAGCTGAATCTCTTCGACCCGGACGGAACGCGCGTGGAGCTCATGGAACCGGTTACAGTAGATGGTAAGCCCACGCCGCCCTCGACGGCGCCGCCACCGAGATGAGAGCCGCCCTCCGCTGCTTCGCTCCCCTGCTGGCCGCTCTGTGCCAGGCAGCCGTCCCCACGCCCAGGGAACATTTCGGCTACACCCCGGGAGACGACTACAAACTGGCCGATTACGGCGAAATCATCTCGTACTTTCAAAAGCTGGCCCGTTCCTCGGACCGCATCCTGCTGGCCGAGTTCGGAAAAACGTCGATGGGCAAGCCGATGTACATGGCCTACATCTCGTCGCCGGAGAATCTGAAAAAGCTCGATCAGTACCGGAGCATCAGCCGGCGTCTTGCGCTGGGCGAACCGGACGAAGCCGAAGCGCGCAAGCTGGCCGAGCAGGGCAGGGCGATCGTGTGGATCGACTCCGGACTGCACGCCAGCGAAGTCGCCCCGGCGCAGCATTCGCCCGAATTGGCCTACCGCATGCTCACCGACGACGGAGAGGAAACCGACACCATCCGCCGGCAAGTCATTCTGCTGCAGATTCCGGTGATCAATCCGGACGGCCTGGACATGATTTCGCACTGGTACCGCGGAAACCTGGGGACACGGTATGAGGCGGCGCCCCTGCCCTGGCTCTATCAGAAGTACGCGGGGCATGACAACAACCGCGATTGGTTCATGATGAACCTCGCCGAGACTCGCGCGGTCAGCCGGCTCCTCTTCCGGGAATGGTTTCCGCAGATCGTCTACAACCAGCACCAGTCGCCGCCCTTCCCTGCCCGGATTTTTGTTCCGCCCTACGCCGAGCCGTTGAACCCGAACATCCCGGCGGCGGTCATGGAGGGCATCAATGCAATCGGGATGGCCATGAAAGAGCGGTTCGCCCGGGAGAATAAACCGGGCGTCCTTTCCTACCACGGGTACGACGGATGGTGGAACGGCGGCCTGCGGTCGGTTCCCGCGTTTCACAACATGCACGGCATCCTCACCGAGACGGCGCTGAATTCGTACGGCACGCCGCGCACGTACGACCCCTCCGAGTTCCCCGCCCGGTTCACTAACGGGATTTCGACCCGCGAGCCCTCGATGTTTTACGAGCGGCCCTGGATGGGCGGCAAGTGGGGCGCCCGGGAGGCCATCGATTACATGCTGACCGCCGACTTCGCCATCTTGAACATCGCCGCCGGACGCCGGACCGACTACCTGTTGAAGAGCTACCAGATGGCGCGCCAGGCGATGGAGGCAGGCCGAAAAGGTAAGCCGTACGCCTACGTCGTACCGGCGGCGCAGTGGGACCGGCCGACAGCGGTAGAACTGCTCGACCGCCTGGCTCAGGGCGGCGTCGAGGTGAAGCGCGCGAGGGCGGCCTTCCAGGCCGGAGGTAAGTCGTATCCTGCGGGAACCCATGTCGTGGCCGCCTCCCAGCCGTTCCGCGCCTACCTGGTCGATCTTCTGGAGCCCCAGGTTTATCCGGCCCTGGGGGTGGGAGCGAACGGCAGGCCGAAGCGGCCGTACGACATCGCCGGCTGGACGCTCCCCATGGATATGGGGGTGCAGGTGGACCGGATCGCGGACCGGTTTGAGGCGGACCTCGAGCCCGCCGGCCCCGAGTTGAAATCGGAGGGGCAGGTCCGCGGCGAGGGCTCCATCGTGCTGCTCGACCATCGCGAGAACGCCGGCTTTTTCGGTGTCAATTTTTTTCTGGGCCGGAACGAGAAGGTCCGGATCGCTTCCACGGGCGAAATCATCCTCGACTCGCCGTACCTGGAGAATCGCGAGCGGGTGGAGAATTTCGCCAGGCAGTTCGGCATTACCGTGCAGTTGCAGGAGCAGGCGCCTGGACGCATGCTGTACGAATTGAAGCAGCCGCGGGTAGCCCTCTATCAGCCCTGGATCGCCAACGCCGATCAGGGTTGGACTGAATGGCTCCTCGACCACTACGGCCTCGCCCATACGCTGATTCACAATGATGACTTCCGGAAGGGCGATCTGCGCCGGCGGTTCGATACCTTGATCCTGGCCTCCCAGACCGCCGTCTCGATTCTGCACGGGTTCCGGGACGGCGAGTATTCGGCCGAACGTGCCGGCCGCCGGCTGATTGCCGCCCAGCGTCCTGAATACGTGGGAGGCATCGGGATCGAAGGCCTTGCCCACCTCGACCGTTTCGTTCGCGACGGCGGCACGCTGATTGCCTTGGATTCGGCGACCGAGCTGCCGATCGAGTACTTCGCGCTTCCCGTGAAGAACGTGGCGCGCGGAGAAGGCGAATCGTCCTTCTACTCTCCCGGTTCCATCCTGAGAGTGAACGTCGACACGTCGCATCCGCTCGCGTTCGGGATGCCGAAGAACGCGTTCGTATTCTCCTCCGGCGGCGAAGCGTTCGAAATCACTCTTGCGCCGGAGCACAACAGGGGCGAGCGCGAGATCCACGGCGTCGTGAGCTTCGCGGCGAAGAACCTGCTCGCCAGCGGCTGGGTCTCCGGCGAGCGTCACGCGCTGGGTAAGCAGGCGCTGGTGGAATCCCGGTACGGGAAGGGACGCGTGGTCTTGTTCGGATTCCGGCCGCAGTTCCGCGGGCAGTCGTACGGCGCCTTCAAGTTGTTGTTGAACGCCATCTACCTGGGTTCCGCGCAGCCGCTGCAGTAGCCCTACTTGCCGCCGCGTTTCTGCTCTTCCAGTTTGCCCAGGAACAGCTTTTCGCCGTTGTCCAGATACGCCTTGTAGCCCTGCGGGTCGATAAACGGATTGGGACCGGCTCCGAGCTTGGAGTACTTCTCCGCCAGGCCGTACTGCTTGCCGTGAGGCGCCAGGAACACGTCACAAGGAAGCGAGCGGAGCACCTCGAACGCGCGGCGGTAATCGTCGGCGATCTCCGGGTACTTCGTGTTGTTCACCAGGATGTAGCCGGGGTTCACGTTGATGCTGCTCACGATGACCACGTCGTAAGTCTTGCCGCCTTCCGTCACTTTGGTGGTCCAGGTGGTGGCGCCCCGTGTATGCCCCGGCGTCAGCCGCGCGGTCAGGACTGCTCCACCGAGCTTCACCTGTTCGCCGTTGCGCAGGACCCGGTCGATGCTGCCGGGCACGGATTTCTCGTCGCCCTGCATCACCATCACCGTCGCCCCCGTCAGCTTCTTTACCAGCGGGTTGCCCTCCACGTGGTCGCCGTGGGCGTGGCTGTCTAGGAGAATATTGATGTCGCGGAAGTGGAAGCCCAGCTTCTCCACGCTGGCTTCGATCAGCGGCACGGTCCGCTCGTAGCTGCTGTTGATCAGAATATGTCCCCGCGGCGTGGTGATCAGGAATGAGGCCAGCTCCGCCGATCCGACATAGTAGATGTTTCCGATGATCTTGTGGGGTGGAAACGGACCGTCGTCACTCTGGGCCGGCAGGACGGCCTGGGTCAGTGTCAGAATCAGGAAAATCCGCAGGATCATTTCAGCGCCTCCTCGATGCGCTCCGAAAGCATGTCGACAAACCGGTCCGGCACGAAGCCGTTCATGCGGCTGATGATTTCACCGCGCCGGTTCAGAACGATGGTGGTGGGAATGGAATTGATTTCGAGCTTGCGGGCGAGGCCGTCCTCGAAGTAGATGGCCTGGCTCCACTTCAGGTCCGCGATGAAGGGCGCAACCAGGGACCGGTCTTCGTCCGTATTCACCGAGACGAATGCCACATCGCCGTTGAAGCGGTATTTCTGCTTGACCTTTTCGTAGAGAGGATGCTGGGCGCGGCAAGGGCCGCACCAGGTGGCCCAGAAGTCGAATACCACGGCCTTTCCCTCGAGCGAAGCCAATTTGAGCTTGCCGCCGCCGAGGCCGGACAGCGTGAAATCGAGAATCTTCGCGGCCTGCGTATTCGGGTCGGCCTGCATCAGCTTCAGCTTTCGCTCGGCAATCTGCGCCGTGGTACGGTCGTACGCCTCGAGAATCAGATCCCCCAACCCTTTTTCCGACCCGTGTAATTTGGAGTAGAGCTCGCCCATGCGGCGGCGGTCGGCGGCGCGCTCCCCCTCGCTGGTCTTGGGGTCGGAGAGGGCGAAGGCGTCGGCGATGTGGCGGACCGCCTCCTCTTCCTTGCCGGACCGCGACAGCCAGCGGCCGATCTCCCGCGCCGCTTCGCCCGTTGGGAACGCCGCATATGCTTTCCTGGCCAGCGCGACGGCCTCGTCGATCTTTCCCAGGTTGCCGGTCGCGCGCGCTTCGAGAGACAGCGCCCGCGCCAGCCCCCGGTCGAGCTCTTCCTGCCATTGACCCTGGCCGCGGCGGCCCTCCGCCGGCCGGGCGCGCATTTCGTTGACCAGCTGTTCATAGCGGCGGGAGTATTTCAACGCCTTTTCGGACGTCTCCCTGGCGTCGCTCGAGAGAAGGGCGCGGGCCACGCGGTCGAGCAGCTGGAGGTCGTCCTGCTCCCGCTCGAGAGCGCGCTCGCCGTAGAGGATGATCCGGCGGTCGTCGCGGGTTTCCATCGCGCCCTTGGCCAGCAGGCGTTCGAGCTCGGCGCGCTTCGGCGATTCTGGGTATTTCGACAAATGGCCTTCGATGGCGCGAATCAGCTCGATCGGGCTCGAGCCCGCCTCGCCCAGAGTCCGGCTGAGGTCCCGCTGCTCGGCTTCGGAGAGCTCCTGGGAAAAACACAAGCCGCCGAACAGCAGCGCTAGGAGAAGAGTCTTCATTTGGCGGCGCGAATCGATTGCGCCAGATTCGCGGCCCGGCTGCGGGCCATGTTGAGGTAACTGTCGTTCTTGGCGACCCGGTCCAGCATCGGCAGAAACAGCTCGGGGTTGATCACGCGCTTGCGGTCGATGGCTGTCTCGAACTGCAGCAGCGCCTTTTGCACCCCCAGCTTGTCGTACTTCACGGCGCGCTCGAGGGCAAAGTAGCTCTGCGCCGTCTCCGAGATGCGCTCGAACCAGTCCGTCAGCGCGCGCGCGTCCGGATCTTCGGAGAAATTGAATTTGACTTCGTTTTTGTTGGCGCCTTCCTCGAAACGGAAGGTCTTCATCCCCATCTGGGCCACCTTCAACGGCGATTCCAGGGGACGCTTGAAATAGTCCAGCCTGCCGGCGAGCGCGAACATCTCCGCCGCGTCGGCTGCCGGAAGCTGGAATTTCAGGGGAGTCTCGTCATCGACCGCCTCTTTGTATTCTCCAGCGCCCCCCGGCTCCACCGTGATGGCGACGAAAGCCGGCGCGCTGCCGGGGAACGATTTTGAAAAAAAGAGCCTTCCCTCGCCAGCGCTGAGCGTGGCGCACGCCAGAAGCAGCAGCAGGCTCCTCACGATACCGCCTTTGCCAGACGCCGCGCCGTGGACTGATGATTGGCATGGCAGATGGCCACCGCGACAGCGTCACAGGCGTCGTTCGATTCGATGATCTGATCGAGTCCCAGCAGCGAGCGCACCATGAGCTGCACCTGGCTTTTGTCCGCGCGCCCGTAGCCGACCACGCTGCTCTTCACCTCGAGGGGCGAATATTCGCCCATCTCGAGCCCGGCTTCGGCCGCTGTCAGGAGGGCGATGCCGCGCACGTGCGCCAGCTTGAGGGCCGTCTTCACATTCACGGCGTGAAAGACTTCTTCGACCGCCGCGGCAGCCGGCGTATGGCTGGTGATGACGCCGCGCAGGCCCTGGGCGATGCAAAGCAGGCGCGCTTCGAGCGCGTCACGCGGTGAGGTGCGGATCACGCCCGCCGCCAGCAGCCGGTGCGTCCGGCCGTCGCTTTCGATGACGCCGTAGCCGGTTCGTTCCACGCCGCAATCGATGCCGAGCACGCGCATATCAGGTTCGCTGCGCCGGGGCAGTGCCGCCCGCCGGAGCGTCGGGACGGAAGGCCTCGTGAGAAGCGCCGCCCGTCACTAGGCTAGCGCCTCCATCTCCTTTTCGTCCACGTCGAAGTTGGAGTAGACGTTCTGCACGTCGTCATGCTCCTCCAGCGCTTCGCTCAGACGCAGCATGGCGGCCGCGTTCTTGCCTTCGACGCGGAGCAGGTTCTTCGGAACCATGGCGATCTCCGCCGACGAAGTCTCGATTCCGGCTTTGCTCAGGGCCTGCAAAACCGCGTCGTGCGCTTCCGGGGGAGATAAGACGGTCCAGGACTCTCCTTCGTCCCGCAGGTCGTCGGCGCCCGCGTCGAGCACGATCCCCATGAGCTGGTCCTCGCCTGCCTTTTCCCGCGGTATCTGGATCTGGCTCTTGCGCTCGAACATCCAGGCGACGCTGCCCTGCTCGCCCAGATTGCCGCCGTTCTTGGAGAACATGTGGCGGATCTCGCTCACCGTGCGGTTACGGTTGTCGGTGGCGACCATTACCAGCACCGCCGCGCCGCCCGGACCGTAGCCTTCGAACATGACCTCTTCGATCTGGCCGCCTTCGAGCTCGCCGGTGCCCCGCATGATGGCCTTCTTGATGTTGTCGGAAGGCATACTGACCGCCTTGGCGGCCGTGATCGCGGTCCGCAGGCGGGGATTCATATCCGGGTCGCCGCCGTTGCGGGCGGCGATCATGATCTCTTTTATGAGGCGCGTGAAACTCTTCCCGCGCTTTGCGTCAAGGGCGGCTTTCTTGTGTTTGATTGTCGCCCACTTGGAATGACCTGACATTGGAACCTCTTAAGGGTAGGAGCAGAACTAGCCAGCCAATAAGTCAGGATAACAAAATCAGTCGCTTGGGCTCAACTGTCCCGCTTGGTCCGGCGGAAAGCCGAGCCGGCCCTTCACCGCCACCCAGCAGCAGCGCGGTGGCCGGCCGCGCGCCGGCGTCGGCTCAAAACTCCATCTTCTCGAGAGCCGCGTTGAGCTCGGCTTCGAGGGCCGCGCGATTGCGCTGCAATTCAGCGGCCCGGTCCCGCAGCCCGGCCAGCTTTCCTTCCTGTTCGGCAAGCTGGCGGGCGTAGGTCAGCACCTGCTGCTGCTGTCCGCTGACCTGGTTCAAGCTGCCGATGTTCTGCCGCAGCCGCTCCTGGTCCCGTATGACGGCGGTGATGTCGGCATCCGTGCGCCGGATGTCGGACTCGGCGGCGGCAATCCGGCTCTTGATACTCAGCGCCTGCTCGAGCTGCTTTCGCGCCGCGTCGGAGAGCGCCTTATTCCGGCTCCAGGACGCGATCAGGTCCGGCGTCAGGCTGGTGACGGCAAAAGTGTTCTCGTAGACGCGCTCTTCGGTGACCGCGAACTTCTCCGTCACTCCCGGCCCGAGCTTCACTTCGAACCGGTAGGCCGACGCGGTGGTCTCCGAGGGCTTCCTGTCGAGGAGCTTGTAGCCGGGACGCGCCGGATGCTCGATGATCAGCGTTTTGGCCTTCTGGTCCACATTCCGTATCGTGTACGTTCTGGTCTCGACCGCCGCCGTTCGCGCGCTGAGCACTCCGCGCCGGAAATGGACTTCCCGCACCAGGTCGCCTCGCGAGTCGAATTGCGTGGTGATCCGCGTACCCAGATCGACGGCGTAGCTGATCAGCCGCTTTTCGCCGGCTTTGAGTGTTTCGACCAGCGCTTCGCCCCCATAGGCGCCGCCGTCGAAAACGGTGATCGGACCGCCGTCGAGGGTCTTCCCGGTGACATTCGCCAGCTCGGCGGCATTGGCCGGATGCTGCGAGCTGTGGTCCGAGTAGACCAGCAGTTTGCGCGCGCCGATCTTCTGCTGCAGGAACGGCAGCATCGCGGACTCGCTCTTGCGCACCGTGACGGGCGTCGGGATCCGGTATTCGAACAGGTCGCCCAGCTCGCGGGTGGCGGCGGCCTGCGCGATGGAGCTTTGCGCCGAACTGCGCTCCGCGGCCGCCATCGGGGCCGGTGCGGACATGGCCATGCTCTTCCTCGCCATCACGTCCCGGGGACCGGACTCTTCCTTGCCCTCGATCTGACCGGCGTGGATCACCGGATGCTGCGCGCGGTCCTGGGGTAGCTCCGCCACCACCCGCTGTACGTAGCGCGGCTCGTAAAGCAGGCTGATGAACGAGATCGGGCGGCCCGAGACGAGCGCCAGCCGCACGTTCGTCCAGTCCTCTCCGGTGGTGTTGTCGACGATCGCCCAGCCTTCCAGCGTGGGCTCGGCTGCGGCGTCGAAAATGAGCCGGTAGCTGGATTTCCAGACGGGCGTCGGAATCATGTAGCTGGCGACCAGCTGCCGGGCCTTGCTGTCGGTGGAATCGATGTAGACGCTCCGCTTCTCCTTCGAGCGCGAGTTCACCAGCGTTGCCAGGTAATCCTTGAACTGCAATTGGAGTTTGGGATCGGTGAACCGCACGCCGGCGACCGCTGTCAGATCGACGTTGCGCAGGTCCCCCGAATCCAGCAGCAGCGTGACCTGTTCCTGCTGCGGCCGCTTGTCGTCCCCGGGGATGAGCCGTCCTCCCACGATGGCGCCGGCGGTCGTCTGCGTCCCCGATTGCAGCTCGACCCGTGCCCCCTTCAGCTGATCCAGCACGGCGCTCAACGCCTGCTGCGGGCCGAGCTGAAACGGAAATTCGGACAGCCGCTTCGTCAGCGGCTCGCTCGAATCGTATCGCAAACCGGATATCTTGCCGCCACCCTTCTCCTCGACGGTCAGCGACTTCAGGACGTCGTTCATCTCCGCCGCTTTGAAATCCAGCCGCGCCGATTCTCCCGCGCCGAGCTGCCCGGAGCGCTCGAAATAACCGACTCCATGTTTGTAGAGCACCACTTGCCGCACCGGCAGTTTCGCTGCAAACGCCGCCCCGGCGGCCCAAATCATGGCCCCCAATGTGGAAAGGGTCCTGGTCATATGTCTTGAGCTTGACACAACCGGCAACCTCGCGTCACACTTTGGAAGATATCCATATTGAAGCTTGGCTGCGCCCGGCAAGCTACTATACGAGGGTTGCAACACTAGGGGAAATTTTGATACTTCGGGACTCCTGCATCGTTTTTTTTCTGGTCTGGCCTTTGCTCGCTCAACAACCGGAAGCGCCGCAGCCGGCCCCCGTTACAGCGCCGCCGCCGGCCCCCGTTACAGCGCCGCCGCCAGTGACTGAACCGGACCCGGCGTCGCAAACCGAATACGGCGGTCCGGCGATTCTGTCGCGCGGTGGAAGCTCCAGCCTGTTCGCGCCCTCGCGCAGCATTCGTTTTCGTCCTTATCTAGGTGTCAACGGCACCTACGACACCGGGCTGACTCCCGTATCCCTGACCTCGGCCGGCGATATACCGGACGACGCCTCCATCGGCGGGAGTATCGAACTGGGGGTTTCCGGCTACCATCGCTTCAAGACCGTTCAGGTCGGGCTGGATTACCGCGGCAGCTACAACCACTACTCGAGGAACAGCTATTACAACGGAACCGAACAGTTGTTGTCTTTCTTGTTCACCAAGCAGGCGACCCGGCGAGTCGCCTTTACCCTGAGAGAGTCGGCCGGCATCTCCAACCGGGGCATCGCAGCCTACGGAGGGTTCGGAGCTTTCCAGCTCGTCGATCCGAATTTCAGTTTCGAGCCCCGTAACGAAATATTCGATGGACGCACTCATTATCTCAGCACCATGGGGGACCTCACCTTGCGCAAGAGCGCCAGGCTGTCGTTCAACCTGGGGGCCGACGGCTTCCTCAACCGGAGACGTTCGAGCGCGCTGTACGGATTTACCGGCTACCGCGTGCGGGGCGACACGGCTTACCGGACAAGCCGCCACGCCACGTCGGGCATCGCCTACGATTTCACCCATTTCGAATTCACCAAGGGATTCGGCGCAAGCGACATACACACGATCCAGTTCGTGCAATCCTACCGCATCGGCCGCAACTGGGAGCTGGCGCTCAAGGCGGGCGGCTCGCGGGTGGAGACGCTGGGCCTGACTCGCGTCGCCATCGACCCGGTAATCGCGGAAATCGTCGGCAGAACGGCCGCCATCGAGGTGATCTACCGCACCAACTGGGTGCCCAACATCTCTGCTTCCCTGTCGCGCTCCTTCCGGTATTCTTCGCTGGAGTTCAACTATGCCCGGGGAGTCACGCCGGGCAACGGTCTGTTCCTGACATCCCGGCAGGAAAGCGCCGGCGCTTCCTACAGCTACACCGGCATCCGGAAGGTGAACCTGGGATTGAACGCGGGCTACAGTTCTTTCGGCAGCCTGGCGCAAACCCTCGGCACGTATTCGGGTTTCACCGGCGGCGCCGGCTTCACCTACCTGCTCACCCGGGCCCTGCACTTCGTCGCGCGCTACGACTACAGGCATTACCAGATCGATGACACGACGTTCAAGCGCAACAGCTACGTAGCGACCGTCGGGTTCGCTTTTTCCCCGGGCGAGCTGCCCTTAGCCCTGTGGTAACGCAGCCGCCGGCCGGCGCGCGCGTCATGGTGGTGGACGACGACCCCGCGCTGTTGAAATTCACCGCCAAGTACCTTTCCCGGCTTGGCTACTCGGTGACGCCGTGCCGTTCCTCCGAAGAGGCGTTGAAAAACTTCGAAGCCTC
>DATJFH010000137.1:0-3300 GCA_035495815.1 Bryobacteraceae bacterium | reverse complement strand
TATTCCGCGCCGCTTGGCCGTCATTCGAGGAGCAGATCACTAAGGGACTGCAAGAAGACGAGACCGCCTGGGGCGGTTGGTACGCCCGCCATGGCGGCGCGCTGGAGCATCTCGGCGACCGCGTCGCTGGCGAATCCGGCTCGGGGACGGACGTAGCGACCGGGGCATTTCTGGCGCTCTTCGCCGGCTGTATCTGGTTGTTTACGCGGCAGGCAATCGCGGCTCCGCGGCCCGTATCGGCAACGGCGGCCAGACCGCGTAAGGGCGCCCACGCGAGCGCGAAGAGCCGGCGCTAGTCGATCGCTTCGGGGACCAGCTCGATGCCGGTCTCGCCGGCGGCCTTGCGCTCGGCGTACTTGCGAACCCAGGCTTCCCAGCTACGGCCGTCCGCCATGTCACGCCCGCTGAAGGCGACCCCGCCGATCTCGTCGTACCGCAGTGTCCGCTTCTGCCCCTTGGACATGATCCGGACCGTCCCGGCGCTCGCATCGCGGTCGAAGAGATAGCCGTCGACCCGCTCGCCGGTCCGGAGATGAATCGTGACGTCGCCGCGATAATCGAATGCCTCGTCGATTGCGGACGGCAAATTCTCCGCGATCTCCGAACCCTGAAGCGTCGACTTCGCGGGACCATCGCCGAGCCCGCCGATCTGGACGAGCGGCGAAACGGGCTTCTCGGTCTCGAGCTGATGCTGTGCTTCGACGTCGCGATACCGGGAGAACAGCATCGCCCGAACCGTCGCGAGCACGCCCCGGAAGGTGAACGTGTAATCCACCGCCGACGCCTCGTAACCCGAGTGCATCATGCAATTCGCGCACTTCGGGTTCCCCGACTCGTAGCCGAAGCGGCGCCAGTCGGTCCCATCGAGCAGTTCCTGGAACGAGTCGGCGTAACCCTCCTGCATCAGGTAGCAAGGCTTCTGCCAGCCGAAAATGCTGTAGGAGGGCATTCCCCAGGGCGTGCACTCCAGATGCCGCTTGCCCATCAGGAACTCGAGGAACAGCGGCGACATGTTGAACTGCCACTGCGGGCGGCGATTGGAGAGAATCCGGCGGAACATCGACATGTTCCGCTCCCGCCCCATGAAGTGCTGCTGGTCGGGCGCCTTGTCGTAGGAGTAGCCGGGCGAGAGCATCATGCCCTCGACTCCGGCGGCCATCATGTCATCGAAGAAGGCTCGGACGGATTTCGAGTCGACCCCGTCGAACAGGGTCGTGTTCGTCGTCACGCGAAAGCCGCGGCCGACGGCCTCGCGGATCGCGTCGTAGGCGATCTCGTACCCGCCTTCCTTGCAAACCGAGAAGTCGTGGTGCTCCTTGCTGCCGTCCATGTGGACGGAGAAGGTCAGGTACTTGCTCGGAGTGAACAGGTCGAGCTTCTCGCGCAGCAGCAGCGCGTTGGTACAAAGGTAGATGTACTTCTTCCGCGCGACCAGACCGTTCACGATCTCGTCGATCTGCGGGTGCATCAGCGGCTCGCCGCCGGGGATCGCGACCGTCGGGACGCCGCATTCCTCGACCGCCCGGAAACACTCCTCGGGCGTGAGCTGCTGCTTCAAAATGTGGCCCGGGTATTGGATCTTACCGCATCCCGCGCACGCGAGATTACAGCGATACAGCGGTTCCAGCATCAGGACGAGCGGATATCGCTTGCGGCCCTGAAGCTTCTGCTTCAGGACATAGCTGGCGACAGTCCAGGCCTGGGACGCGGGAACCGGCATATCCTTCTAGCGTACACGAAGCCGGACGCAGCCCGCTAAGATAGCGGGTGATGGCAGAGCGCAAGCGGCGGCCGCGGTACCCGGTCGTCCGCGTAAACTCCTGGGAAGAGTTCCTCAAACAGATCACGAAAGCGCCGTATTCGAACTGGGCGTTTCGGGGAGAGCGGGACGAGCGCTGGCCGCTGTACAGCTCGCTCTCCCGCTACCTGCAGAGCTTCCATGTCGATCCAGGCGCCTGGCAGGAGCAGGAAGGGCGCATCGTCCGCATTTTCAAGCGAAAAGCGCACGTCTTTCTGGACAACCCGCCGGAGCCGGACGACGATTTCCAGTGGCTGGCGCTGATGCAGCACCATGGCGCCCCGACGCGGCTGCTGGACTTCAGCTGGTCGCCCTATGTGGCGGCGTTTTTCGCGATGGAAAGGGCCATCGAAGACAGCGTGGTTTGGGCGCTCAACCCGGCGCGGGTCGAAAGCGGCCGGGCGCCGCATCCGACCAAGATGGACCCTCGAATTCCCAATCACTTCGCCCTGCATTTTCTGAAGGGACACCATCGGTTCATCTGGCTCGGCGAGCCGCACACGATGAACCGCCGCCTCATAGCGCAGTCCGGCACCTTCGCCGTGCCCGGCGTGCTCGATATGCCGATCGAGGAGATTCTCAAGGACAAGGACCCCGAGAACATTCTGGCGAAGTTCGTGATCTCCCAACGAGTGCGGGAGGTCGGGATGCGGGAGCTGTACCGCATGAACATCACCTACGCGACGCTGTTCCCCGATCTGGACGGGCTGGCGAAGTCGATGGGGTACGAGCTGGAGTTTCACTGGGCGTACAATCCGCGAACTATGAGGAAATACAAGACGTAATCACGCGGTGGAGCGAATTTCAGTTCGCCATGCCGGCGATCTCGCCGGCATACGTCCGCCCGGGAGGTCGCTCCACGCCTCTTACGAAACGTGTTCGGGCGGGGCCACCACCGACGCGACGGCCCCCAGACCTGTAGCCGGAGCCGTAAACACCTCCGACTCGACCGCCGTCTCGCCGCTCCGCCGGATCGCGCGGAGCAGGTCGAGCGCTTCGGGCAGGGCGAACTGCTCGCCGATGAATGCAGCGACGAACCGCCCGCCGCGGACCTCGCCGCGCGACTCCATCCGGCGAAGCACCACCAGCAGTTCCCGCCATGGCGGGGCGAGAGGCTCGCGGATGGCGGCGTCGCGGAATACGACGCCCCAGCGCTGGAGCAGTTGGCGGGCGAACGTCTCGGTCCAGTTCTCGGGCGGCGCTCCGGTGTGCCGGAGCAACGCCCAACGCCCCGGCGCGTGCCGAGGCCGGGCGGAGCGCCCTTTGCCCTCTCCGCGACGGCGCTTGGGGTCGAGCAGGGCGCGCAGATTCTCGAAACCATCGGCAGTCACCAGACCGGCCGCGACTAGCTCCCACAGTGCATCCTCGACCTCGCTGGCCAGACGGCCCGTGGCGCGGGTCAGGTCGGCAAAGAACGACGCGCCGCGCGATTCCAGCACCTCGAGGACTTCCCGCGCCGGATGCGAAAGCGAGTCCTTCGGCGAAGGCTGGGGAGTCGCGAG
>DATJFH010000136.1:0-14285 GCA_035495815.1 Bryobacteraceae bacterium | reverse complement strand
ACGCTGCCGATCAGAAGGATCAGGTTCGAAGCCGGCGAGAGTGTAGCGAAAAAGAACCCGATGAAATAAAAGACGCGCTTGTTTCCGCGGAAAGAACGGACCGCCACGATCACCAGCGCGGCGCAGGCCAGCAGCGCGATCACGGCCTTCCAGTCCTCCCAGGTTGCCAGGCTCCAGCCGAACAGCGGAATTTCGTTGAACGAGTAATCGAACGACTGCCGCGCGGGCCATATCCAGAGTCCGAAATACTTGCCGATCACCTTCACGGCGGTCATCCGCGCCGTCCAGAAACCGGCGCCCGTGAGAGGGTTGTCGGTGAACGGAAATCGCAGATCGGCCGCGTCCGCGAACACGCGGGAGCGAACGTACAGGAACGCCAGGCAGGGGACCAGTACGGCGACGTAGCTCGGAGCGCGCGATCGCCATGAGCCCTGGCCGAAGGTGATGTCGTAGAGCCCGATCACGGCGATCGCCACGATGGCGCTCTCCTTGGAGAACATGCCGATCGCAACCGCCAGAGCGGCCGCGCCCACCCAGGCGGCTTTCCGTGGTCCCGAGGACCGCAGAGCCTTGTGGTGCGCGAGCAGCGCCGCCAGCACGCCGAATGCGCCCAGCATGTCCGCCCGCCCGATGATGTTGGTGACGGCTTCGGTCTGCACCGGATGCAGTCCCCACAGCGCCGAGAGCAGAAGCGCCGCTGCAGCCCGCTCGAACAGGAGCAGCCCCAGCGTATACACAAGTCCGATGTTGATCGAATGAAGGATCAGGTTGAACCAGTGGTAACCGGCCGGATTCGCTCCGTTCCCCAGAATCGAATAGTTGAACAGGAACGACAGCGTGGCCAGCGGCCGGTAAAGACCGGCTACGGCCAGCGGCCAATACTGGTCCGTCAGGATGCGGCGGATATGATCCGGCGTTACCGACTGGATACGCGCATCCTTGAGGATGATCGGGTCGTTGTCCACCAGAAACGGCGCATCGAAGGAGTTCGAGTAGGCGAGAAAAGCGACGGCGATAACGGCGCCGGCAAGCAGGACATGCCTCGCAACCGCGGATTTCAAAATGGACGGCGAAGGGGCCTTGCCGGGAGGCTCCCGGCTGCTCGGCCGTTTATTTGGGCGGGTCTTCAATACGAGGGACTACAGATCCGTCAGGTGCTCGAGTTGCCCCTGGCTGTCGCCGATCGACTCGGTCGGCACGCCCATGCGGTCGAGCATGGAGAGGAACAGGTTCGCCATCGGCGTATCCTGCGGGTAGCGGACGTGCCGCCCGGTCCGGAACGTGCCCCTGCCCCGGCCTGCCAGAATGACCGGAAGATCGTGATGCGTGTGGCGATTGCCGTCCCCCAGGCCGCTGCCGTAAAGGACCATCGTATGATCGAGCAGGGCGCCATCGCCTTCCGGAATCGATTTCAGCTTGCCGACGAAGTAAGCGAACTGCTCGAGCTGGTGGCGGTTGATCTTGCGCACCTTCTCGATCATCTCTTCATTGCCCTTGTGGTGGGTGAGCGGATGATGCGCGTCCGGGACGCCGATCTCGCGGTACGTGCGAGTGCTCCCTTCCCGCGCCAGCATGAACGTGATGATGCGGGTCAGATCGGCCTGGAACGCGACCACCTGGAGATCGAACATCAGCCGCACGTGGTCGACGAACTCCAGCGGAATCCCGGCCGGCTTTTCGAACTCCGGAAGCAGTGGAGCGCTGCCGTCGCGGGCCGCCTTCTCGGCGCCCTCGATGCGTTTTTCGATTTCGCGCACCGCGTACAGGTATTCGTCGATCTTGCGGCCGTCCGTCGGTCCGAGCGATCCCTTCAGCTTTTGCGTGTCGTCCCGGACAAAATCGAGAATGCTCTTGCGGTAGCGATCCCGCTTGGCGCGCGTCGCGGCCGTCTCGCCCGGCTCGAGCCCGGCGAATAGCCGCTCGAATACGGCGCGCGGATTGATCTCCGGCGGATTCGGCGTGGTCGGCGTGCGCCAGGAGATGCTGTTGCTGTAGGCGCAGCTGTAACCGGAATCGCAGTTGCCGACCTGCCGGCCGTCCTCGCAGCCCATTTCGAGCGAAGCGAACCGGGTAGCGCCGCCGATCTTCTGCGCCGCCACCTGGTCCACCGAAATGCCGACGTTGATGTCGGCGCCCGAGGTTTTCCTGGGATGCGCGCCGGTGAGAAAACTGGAAGCCGCACGGGCATGGTCGCCCGGACCGTCGCCGAGCGCGCGGCCCCCGTTCTGCGTCAGCCCGGAGAAGAGGATCAGATCTTCCTTGAACGGAGCCAGCGGCGCGGTGATGAGGGGAAGCTCCGTCAGCGCGCCTTCCGTCTGCGGCGCCCACAGCTGCAGGTCCACGATGCCGTTCGGGACGTAGGCCACCGCCATACGGCACGCCGGCTTGGCTCCGGCGCGGCTCGGCGCAGCCAGTGCCGGCGTCATCGCGTCCAGCATCGGAAGCCCGATCGCCGTTCCGATCCCCCGCAATACCGTGCGCCGGGACAGATGCTTGCCCGTGATGATCATATTTTCCTTCCGTCCCCTCTCCGCATCTGGAAAGGCATGCTGTTTACAATTTCAAGAATCAGGCGCGAAAACCGGTAATCCCCCGCGGCCACACCGCGCCCGATCAATCTTACCGCATTCCTGTCATACCGTTCCAGCCCCCTGCCCAGCGCGTAAGTCAGCATTTTTTCGGTGACGCACTGGCTGAAGGCGTCGCGGTCCCCCTTGAGGATCGTCTTCAGCTCTTCCGGATTCTGGAAGGACTTCCCGTTCGGCAGCGTTCCGGCCACGTCCACCGGGAACTTGCCGTCCATCGTGCGCCAGGCTCCGATGGCGTCGTAATTCTCGAGGCCGAAGCCCAGCGGATCCATTCTGGAATGGCAGCCGGCGCAGGACGGGTCCGCCCGATGCTGCTCCAGCTGCTGTCGAAGCGTTCCAGTGGCGCCGACCGCTTCCTCCTTCAGGTTCGGAACGCCCGGCGGCGGAGGCGGCGGAGGCGCATTGAGGATGTTCTCGAGAATCCACTTGCCGCGCAGCACGGGAGACGTCCGGGTTGGATACGACGACACCGTGAGGACACTGGCCTGTGTGAGGATGCCCCCCCGCTGCCCGCCGCTGAGCTCGACGCGGCGGAACGCATCGCCTTCGACCCCCGGAATCCCGTAATGCCGGGCCAGCCGCTCGTTGAGGAAGGTGAACCGGCCGTCGATAAAATCGAGAATGCTGCGGTCTTCCTTGACGATGGCTTCGAAGAACAGTCGAGTCTCCTGCCGCATGGCTTCGCGCAGCTCCCCGTCGAAAGCGGGGAATCGCTCCGGATCCGGCTTCACCGTATCCAGGTTTCGGATTTGCAGCCACTGCCCGGCGAAGTTATCCACCAGGGCGCTCGATTTCGGATCGGCCAGCACCCGGCGTACCTGCGCTTCGAGCACGCCCGGCTGGCGCAGGGTCCTGCTTTCCGCCGCGGCCAGAAGGGCGGCGTCGGGGATGCTGCTCCACAGGAAAAATGACAGCCGGGAAGCCAGTTCGAGATCGCTGATGAGGTGCGCTGCGCCGGGGTCGTCGGGTTTGGCGTCCCGCTCGATTCGAAACAGAAAGTGCGGCGAGACCAGTACCGCCTGCAGCGCCAGTTGAACGCCCTGCTCGAAGCTGTCGCCTTCCTGTTTGGCCAGGGAGACGAACCTCAGCAACCCGTCCACTTCGTTCTTCAAAACCGGACGCCGCCAGGCCCGGTGGGCCGCTTCCGTGAGGACGCGCCGGCCGCATTCTTCGGAGTGCCCGCCCGGCGCATGGCCGCACACGAATAGCCTCCGGTAACTTTCCGGAGCGCCAGCAGGCGGTTTCTGGAACGGGCCGCGGACTTCGATGTATTCGACGAAAATGTCCTGCAGCGGCGGGACCAGCGCCGCCCGCATGCGGTGCTCTCCCTCCTTTACTTGGATGCGGGCCTCGAAATTTCGCGCGCGGGTCGGCGCCACCTGAAGGCTGAAGGTCTTCACCAGCCTGTCATCGACCCATAACGCCAGCTTCAGATCCGTCGGCATTTCCGGCGGCCGCTTGCCGGCGATTCCGCTGACGATGCTGTATTCGGCGTCCACCGGGTACCGATGCCTGGCCTCCATGCTGTCCGGCGCCCGCTCGCCCGGCTTCAGAACTTCGGCCTTGTAGCGCTGCGCCGTCGGCTTGATCGCCGGATCGCCGAAAATCGCGCGGCGGCTGATCTTCTCGGCGGCCGAGAGATATTTTTCCATCAGCACCGGCGACAGCGAAAGCACGTCCCCGATGTTGTCGAACCCGTAGCCCGCGTCGTCGGCCGGAAAGTCGTCGGCGGGGTGAAAATCGACCCCCAGCAGATCCCGGATGCTGTTGTTGTACTCGACCCGGTTCAACCGGTGCGCCGTCACGCGGCCCGGATCCGGCTTGGTCTCGCGGTCGATCCGCTCCAGCTCGTTTTCGATCCAGCGTACGGCCGCCTTGGCTTCCTGCGGATTCGGCCGTTTCGCTCCCTTGGGCGGCATCTGCCCGCTGCGCACTTTGTCCAGCACGTTTTCCCAGATCTCCCGATCTTTCGCTACCGCGGCAGCATCGTGATAGTCGAGGTTCACGTCGGCGGTCTTGATCTTGGCGTTGTGGCACTGCGTGCAGTTCTTGGCCAGAAAAGGCTCCACCGTTTTCTGGAAGGAGTCCCCGGAGCGGGCGTTTTCCGAGGCTGCCCGGGCCGGATAGGCCGAAACCAAAATCAAACAAAATAAAGCGCTAAAGAAGGAGCTCATCCGAAGGAAAAGGCGGTCAGTGATAGGGCGACGCCCAACCTATATATGTTACCCGCTACAGCATGTCATCGGTGGCTGCGGATGTCAATCCTAGGCGGCCGGACCTGCCCCCAACGCGACTTGCCTTTGTTCCCGGTGTTCTAACTCGTATTGCTGAAGATCGATTAAGATATCAGGTTACCTGTGCCGAAGATCCGTAGAAACTCAGCCTCCCCCCTCATCGCTCTCGTCTTTCTGCTGACCGCCGGCATGGTCATCTGCCTTTCGGCCACCATCGATGTGGGAAGCGGCGCCCCCAGCATCGGGCTCACCCAACGGTTCCAGAATGCCTTTTTCCGGAATGGATTCGCCTACCTGGTGTCGCTCCCCCCGGTCAATAACGTGCAGCGGTTCGGTTCGACGGGGCTGATTCAAGTCTTCAATGCCGCAGGGTCCACGCCCGGAGCGGCCCAAGGCGCCAATTCCGGTTCACAGCTTGCCCTGGTCAAGGCCAACATGACCACCGCCCTGCCCACCGACGGCTCGGTCGACGTAGCCCAGGTTCTCGCCAACATGTACAGCTATTACAACAGTGTCGGCGTCAACACCGCGGGATATCCCACCACCGACACGCTCAATTGTCCGGCCGTTACCGCGATTGCCTGCGAGTACCAGTTCTTCAATAAGAATTATGTGCTCTTCACTTACGACGCGGCTACCTTCAACGGAGATAACTTCGCCGTCCGGGACCCTTACTACACCAAGTGGAAAGCCCTGGGCGGCATCGACGGGCTCGGACCCGCTGCCGACATCGAGCGGAATATCACGATCAACGGCGGAAACGCTACCGTTCAGGAATATTTCAACGGGCTGATTTTCAATAACACCTCCGGAACGCTGAATACCCGCGTGTTCGCCGTCACCAGGCCGATTTACGCCGCCTACGTGAAGGCCGGCGGATATGCGGGCTTTCTGGGCCTGCCGACTTCCGATGACATCGCCCTCACCGGCGGCGGACGCAGGCAATCTTTCCAGGGCGGCAACCTCGATTATCAGCCCGGGTCGGAGCCCATGGTCCGATTGCCCGTCGATACGATTTCGCTTCAGCCCTACGCCACCGTCCCGTTTCAGTTGAAGCAGGGCGATACGCTCCCGCTGCACGCCTACGTCTACACCTCGAACGCCGTCACCCTGACCGACCGGCTGGTCAACTGGACCAGCTCGAACAGCCGCGTTGTGGTGGTCGAGGCAACCAACAACACGGGCGACGCGGTAGCGCGTGCCGTCGGGCAGGGCTCGGCGCTCATCACGGCAGTCAGCGAAGGGAAAGTGAGCCCGTCGATCTCTCTGTCGGTGTCGGCGGTGTGTTGCCAGATCGGCGAAGGGGCGCCGAATCCCACGATTTCGCAGGCCATCCAGGACGCGGTCACGCGCAACCGGCTCACTATCGCCCTTCCGGCCAAGAGTACGGTCCAGCGCACCGGCGCGGGCTACCTGCAGGAGTTGTACTCCACCGGCTCACCCGGGATTCGGTATGTAATCGCCAAGGCCGACATTTCGCCGACCGCCTACGTCGTGACCGGCGACTTCCTGGCGCGCTACGACCAGATGGGCGGCCCCGCCGGCGCCCTCGGATATCCTGCCTCCGACGGGGCGCCGGGCGGTCATCAGCTTTTCTCCAATTCGAATTCGCTGGCCTCCGCCGGTCCCGTACGAGTCGTGTCGGGCGCCATTCTCACCAAGTGGTCGTCGCTCAACTTCGAATCCGGCGCAGCCGGACTGCCCGTTGCCGACGCGGCCTCGGTAGTCGCTTCCACCGGTACCCGGGCGCAGCAGCAGGCCTTCGCCAGGGGTGTCATTTATGCCGCCGCCAGCGGCCCCCGCGCCGGCCAGGCTCAACTGATGTCGGGTCTGATTCTGGACCGCTACACCTTGATCGGCGGGCCCGCCGGCGCCTTCGGACTGCCTGTCAACGACGAGTACGGGCTGGACGGCCGCCGCCGCCAGGATTTCGAAGTCGGCTACATCGATTATGCTCCCGGGGACGCTGCGGCGGCCGAGCACGGTGCCGCGCGGCGTCCGGCAGTGAGCGCCAATCCGGCCAATACCGTAGTCGCCGGAAGCCGGCTGCGGCTCTCCGTCACCGGTTTCGACGATAACAGTACCATCCGGGTCTCCATCACCGATCAGCAGGACTTCGTGGTCACGGCCGCCAATGGTTCCTATATCTGGGAAACCTTCGTACCGCTTTCGGCGCCCAGCAAGACATTCACGATCCATGCGGTCGATTCCGCGGGCGTGGCGGCGGATGGCTCTTACACCGTCAAAGCGCTCACCGAATCGAAACTCCAGCTCCTCAAGGCCAGCGGAGACGCCCAGACCGCCGCGCCGGGCGCTACGCTGGCGCAAAAGCTCAAAGTGCAGCTGCAGGACGAGAATGGCACTCCGGTCATCGGCATTCCCGTTACTTTTGCGGCTTCGCCCGGAGCCCAGCTGATCTCTTCCACCAGCATTACCGATGAGACCGGTCAGGCCGAGGCCGTTGTCCGTGTCCCGCTCAGCGAAGGCCTCGCGCTCGTCACCGCTGAAGCCGCCCGCCTGGTTTCGACGTTCAGCGCCCGAGCCGTCGCCTCTACCCTGCCGAACTTCCCGGCGTTTCTCCAGACCGATTCGCCGCACGGCCAGACGCCGCTCGGCAAGGGTCCCGCCACCGTAGCCCAGAAAGGCGCGCTGTTGACCGCGGCGGCGAGCGTCGTACGTTACTACCAGAACCATGGCGACCTCCGGGGCGTCACCGATCCCGCCGCGCTGAATCAATTTCTGACCAATCTCTGCCATAGCGGCTCCGACGGGGCGCAGGTGTGCGACGGATATCTCTCGAATCCAGACTCGGCTGAGCAGGTGGTGAACTTGTGGCGGGTCGGAGGGATTGTCGCGGACGGTATCGACATTTCCGTGGAGACCCCCGAGGTGGGCGCCGTGCGGGACCTGGTCTCACAGGGCGCCCCCGCTCTGATCGCTCTGAACCTGACCGCCAACGGCGCTCCCGCGGGCGGTCATTTTGTAGTGGCCTTCGGAGTCACCGCGGAGGGCTCGATTCTGGTTCGGGACCCCAATCCCGATTTTGGCCGGAACACCCTGGACGAATATGTGGGCGGCTTTACGGCCGGCGGCAAGACATGGCAGGGGACCCCCGGCGCCGTGGTGCGCTTTATTCCCAAGGCTCCGGCCCCAACCGGATTCCTCATGGCGGCCCTCTCCCAGCCGCCGGCTTCGATCGAGACCCTGGCTCTCGAATCGGCTTCGATCGCCGGAGTTTGCGGTAAGTCGATGGATTGGCAGGATACCGCCACCGTTTCCGCCTCCCTCGCGCCGCGGCTCTCGCGCTTGCGCTATTGCGATGGAGCGCAGTCCGTTTACCAGTTAAGTGTCGGTGGCGCCCAGGCTTACAAGGCATTCCTGTACGACCTGGGGCCCGCCGGACGGCGCGCGGATTTGAGCGGCGGGGGAGGTCAGGCCGCCTTCAAAGCGACCCGCTCGGGCACGCAATTCGTTCTGGCGCCGCAAGATGTAGCGCTGACGCCGGGGGGAATGGTCAATGCCGCCACGCTGACCCCGGGGGTGGCTCCCGGAGGTTTGATGACCATCGTGGGTACGGGGCTCGCCGGACCGGGCGCCGACAGCGTCGTGGAAGTCAACGGGACACCTGCCCAAATCGCCACCCAAACCCCTTTCCAGATCAATGTACAGGTTCCGCCGGACCTTCCCCCCGGGACGTATCCTGTTCGGGTGCAGTCGCCGTATGGAAGCGCTGACCAGATGCTTGAAGTGCAGGCCGCCGCGCCGGCTATATATGTCGTGTCCGGAAACCTTGCCGCAGCCCGGGGAGTGGTGACCAATCAGAACGGATCGATGAACACGCCGTTCACGCCGGGAATGCGCGGCCAGCGTATCACCATTTACTGCACCGGGCTTGGCGCTGTAACTGCCCAGGGAAGTCAGTTTGCCGCGCTGTCGCCTGTAACTGTCATTTTGAACAAGGCGGAGATCCAGCCGGTCTTCGCCGGACTGGCCGGAGATATAGGCTTATATATGGTGACGATTATGGTGCCGCCGGCCACGCCTCCGGGAATCGACTTACCGCTCGCGCTTCGACAGGCTGGTGTCGACAGTAACACCGTGTTTGTCGCCGTTCAATGAAAAAAACCGCTATTTCCGCTTTCCGCTATTGACTCGGCAGGGTATAGCATGTTCTAATCACCACGATCGGCCAGTTCCGGCCATTGGTGTTGAAAGATAACGATTTTTTGCTTGACAGGGCTTCGTAATTAGTTTAACAATGACTGTACCGCGTTAGATGGTATGGCAATTTTTGCGCTTCAATCCCGCGAGCACGACGTACGAAACGTTTGAAGTTGAGAAACAAAAAAGCGTACGGTGAATCCGCAGGCGCACTTAGTAATACCTCGGCGGCCCACTTGAGGGCCGGTGAGCAATCTGGATCTCCGCCCGACACGGAGAAAATTCCCAAGGTAGCAAAAGATTTCTAGATCTGTTCGAGGCTCGGGTTTGAAAAAGAACTTCGACCGGTTCAAAATTGAAAACTTTACAAGGAGAAGGAAATGGTTGATTTTCGCAGAATGATTCCAGTGCTCGCCGTGATAGCCTTTCTGCTGGGCTCAGCGGTAACAGCGAGCGCGCAACCCAATACGCCGTTCCAGTGCTTCGCCAACGGTGGTGTTTCCACGCCGGCGCGGTCGGAAGGACTGACGGAACTGGTCGGCGACTTGGTGTTGAACTGCATTGGTGGCGTACCCACCGCGCCGGGCGGTACCATCCCGCCGGTGAACATCCAGGTATTCTTGAATACCTCGCTCACCAGCCGTTTGCTCACCACCAGCACCTCAGGCACCCAGTATTCGGAAGCCCTGTTGTTGCTCGACGAGCCGGCTCCGGGCGCGCAGTTCCCCTGCACGGCTTCGACCACCGTGTGCGCCGGGTTCGGTAACGGACTTGGCACGTCCAACGCGCCGAGCCTGGTCGGCTATTATGGCTCGGGTTCGATTGGCTCTACCGTCGCGGGTTGCGCATTCACGGGCGGCAACTGCCCTGGCAACAACAAGAACGTTTTCCAGGCGATTCAAACCGCTTCGAACTCGGTCACGTTCCTCGCCGTGCCGATCGATCCTCCCGGAACGAGCGGCTCTCGCGTCGTCCGCATCACCAACATTCGCGCCAACGCGAATGCCCTGGGCGTCGCCGGCGCCAACGCCACCCCGACCCCCATCGTCGAGACCATCTCGCCGACACCGCCCCAGTTCCTCCCGGTCAGCAATCCGTCTCAGACGGTCGCTTTCATCCAGAGGGGCTTGACTTTCGCCGTGTTTACCAGCAGAACGAATACCACGGCTCTGAGCGCCACCCTGCAGCAATGCGATAACAGCAGAAGTGGTGTGGGCGCGACAAACGTCTTGCTGGGAGTTCTTCGATACACCGAGAACTTCGCAACCGCCTTTAAGAAGAGATTCACCGGCGGCAGCACTGCGCTACCCTCGAACGGCCCGACCGCGAGCCTTCAGCAGAACAGCCTGACTGTGGGTACTTACAACACAGAGTCCGGCTTTGTCAGCAACCTCGGCGCCATGTCGACCCTGCCCTCCGGCACACAAACCGGATCGCCGGGCACCACCGCCGGCTTTGCCGATTGGGGCACGCGCGTTAAGGCCGTCTTCAACAATATTCCGGCTGGTGTCAGCCTCTTTGTCGATACCGATGGAGTATTCACCGGAACCCTCGGCGCCACCACCGGCAGCTGCAACACAACTTCGACGCCTTCCTTCACCGGTTGCCTCGATCACTTCTCCTTGACGTCGTCCGAAACGGGAGCCTACACGGCGGTTGGCAGAACTGCCACCTCGCCCGCCGGCAACACCACGTCCCAATTGACCGTCACCAACGGCACTGCTGTCGCCGTCTGGGAAGATCTGGATTCCGATCCGAACAGCTTCGCTTCGGTCAACTTCGGCGTCTGGGTTCAATACACTCCGAGCCCGGGCACCAACTCCCCGGCTCTCGGCACCGCCACGGTCAACGGCAGCTACGCTCCGACCAGCACGGTTACCACGGCTAGCAATGCCAACGTGCCGCGCTTCGCCGATACCTCTACGGCAGCGAACATCTTCACCGTCGTTCCCTGCTTGACGACCCTGTTGTTCCCGTACCTGACCAACCAGGCGGGCTTCGATACCGGTATCGCCATCTCGGCCACCGCTACCGATCCGTTCGGCACCACTCCCCAGAGCGGCACTTGCACTCTGAACTGGTATGGCACGGCATTCACCGGCGCCACACCGACTCCGGTTGTCAACTCCGGAACCAGCTACGTGACCCTGCTCTCCACCACACTGAACAACGTGACCGGTGGGTTCTCGGGCTACATGATCGCTGTCTGCCGGTTCCAGTATGCTCACGGGTTTGCGTTCATCAGCGATCTTGGCGCTCGCAACCTGGCAATGGGCTATCTGGCTCTGGTGATTCCGGATCCGACCAGCAGCTCCAGCGGCCGTATGGCGACTCCGCATCCTTGCGGCGGCGCTTCAACGATCGGTGGTTGCGCCGCGACTGGCGAGAACCTGAGCAACTAGTTAGCACGCAGTCTGATTCACACTTCAGGAGGGGAGCATTTGCTCCCCTCCTTTTTTTTGCAATCCCCCCTTTTTCTTCAGGTGGAGTGTTATACTTTCATTTTCTGCCCCGCGTCCTGTCCCAAGTTGTCTGATTTGAATAACCAAAAAGAAGAATGAGGCCACGATGCAGTTCGCGAATAAAACACTACTAGGAATCCTCACACTTTCCCTGTTGACGGCGGCGCTTGCTTCCGCCCAGACGATATCGATCGTTTCAGGTGATGGACAGATCGCCCCTCAGAATTTCGCCGCACAAGCGCCAATGGTGGCTGTGGTTAAGAATTTTCAGGGTCAGCCCTCCGCCGGGCAGACTGTCACATGGACCATTGTTTCCGGCGCGGGTACCTTGTTGAACGGGAACTCCACCGTCACCGACGCGAATGGACAGACCACCAATCAGTTCCTGGGCAATTCGCTGTTCGGAGTCAACTTTTCTCAAGCCGTGATTACCGCCAGCATCTCCACCTCGAGCGTCAACTTCACGCAAACCACGTCCGGCGTGGATCCGAACGCGGCCAATGCTCCCTACGTCCAGACGCAGGTGGATTTTCCGGCCCTCGGAGACGTGATTAGCGGCGCTTCCGGCTCCACCGGAACGAGCCCGATCAAGGTGCGCGTTTTCGCCGTCGGAGCAGCCGGATTCTCGGCCGTGCCGAATGCCCTCATCAAACTGATACCCGCCGATGCCAACGGTCCCCAGATTACCTGTTCCGGAAATTCCGGCTATACGGATTTCAACGGCAACGCCAACTGCCTCCCCCTGTTCACCGGCACGCCCGGATCCGGAAGATACACGATCGACGTAGGCGGCAACTATCGTGTTTTCGGGCCCTATCAGTTCACCGTGACACAGGGCCAGCTCTCTCTTTTCCGGATCACCGGCGGTAATAATCAATCCGGCGCCCCGGGATCCCGGCTTCCTCTTACCCTCACGGCGCGCGCCGAAGACTCGGCTGGCAACGGGCAGGCGAACGTGCCTGTGGTATGGGAAGCCGTCATCCCCGGTACCGCCACCATCAGCAACGCCGGAACCACAACCGACGCCAGCGGAAACGTCTCCGCGACCGTTACCCTCGGACAGGCCGCGGGGAACGTGCAGGTGCGGCTGCGTAATGCGACGGGGACCGTCCAGACCCTGTTCACCTTCCAGGTAGCCCAGCCGGTAACGGGTCTTTCCAAAGCGGCCGGCGACAGTCAGGATGCCATCACCAATACCAACTTCGCCCAGCCGCTGATCGTGCTCGTCACCGGAGCGCAAGGGCCGATTGCCGGAGCTCAGGTGCAGTTCGTTTCAAACGGCGTCGTATCCTTTCCGAACGGCCCCTCCGCCGTCACCGATTCACAAGGCCGCGCTTCGACGGTAGTCAGAGCCGGCTCGACGCCCGGAGCCGCCATCGTAACCGCCTCCGTCCCGAGTTTCTCGGTCTCTTTCAATCTCACGGTGCGGCTGCCCGGCCCGCAGATCACCAGCTCGAGCTTCACCAACTTCGCCGGCGGCCAGCCGGGCGGCGTGAGCCCCGCCGGTATCCTGGCGATTAGCGGCCGCGGGATCGCTACCGGAATTCAGGGATGTGTCAACGGCCCGCAGCAGATGTTCGGTCCGCTGCCGCTCCAGGTCGCCAACGTCAACGTCGAGTTCGTAGCGGCCTCGTTCCGGCAGTTCGCCCCCATCTTCTCCGTCTGCAATGTCGGTGGGACTCAGGAATATGTCGTGATCCAGGTGCCGGCCGAACTCCCGCTCGGCGCCACGTCCATCACCGTGCGAGCCGGAAGCGGCTCCACCACGCTCGATAACATTCCGGTATTCCAGGTCAGCCCCGGCGTGTTCGAAGGCGCCAGTACGGACGGAAAGAACCGCGCTGTACTGCAGCGGGTTTCGGACGGCAGCTTTATCACGCTGGAAAATCCGGCGCGCAAAGGCGACCGGCTACGCGCCTTCGTCTCCGGACTCGGAAGACCCGTATCGAAAACGGGTGTCCGGTTGGGCAGCAACCAGGGCGGAATTCCCAACGACGACGCTTCACCGCAGGTCAACATCATCGTCGGCGTCGCCGATCAGGGTGTGAATTTCGTCTCTGCGATCTACGCCTCGGATGTAATCGGCGTCTATCTGGTGACGTTCGACGTTCCTTCAAACGCCCCGTCCGGTGACGTGACTTTCTCGATCGCGGCGATACTCAACGAGAACCCGACTTACAGCAACCCCTCCATGTTCCGGGTGCAGTAACCGGTCGCTAGTCCGCTGCGGCGGCCGGCCCTCAAACACCGGCCGCTGACAACGGACTTCAGCTCGCCTGCGCGAGTTGGTTGCGGATCAGTTTCTCCGCCAAGCCGGGGAACAGGGCCTCCGGGTTCCGTTCGTAATACCCCGCCAGCATCCCGGCGTTCACCAGCCTTCCGTTCGGCAGCTTCACGTGGAATTCAGTTGCGCTCGCAGAGAACGGGCCGTTGCTCCCGCCGAAAGGAAGCTCGACAACCTCGCCGGTTCCATACCGGCTGGCGATCCATTGCGCCGTTTCCCGGGTAGCAAAGTAAGTGTGATTCAGTCCCCAGGTTTGGACCCCATCGGTGATCGTGGCTGCTCGAAAGATGGGAACGAAGTTGGGACCCGCGGCGGGGGAAGCAGCCTGCGCGGCAGAATTTTGGCGGGCCTCGGCTGTAGGGGCGCCGGGTTGGCTCGCTGCTGAAGCCGCCGGCCCCGACGCAGCCCTTGCCGGTGCGCTCCTGCGAACCTCCGCGCCGCCGCTGGCAGCAGCCAAATCTACTGAAAACACAGGTTTTCCCGTGTCCTTTGCGACCCGCGGCGCGGACGCCTCGGCAGCCGCGAAATAGAGTCCCTGAATTCCTGTACCCGTAAC
>DATJFH010000135.1:0-3367 GCA_035495815.1 Bryobacteraceae bacterium | reverse complement strand
CGCGGGCAGGTAACCAGCCAACTAGCTATTGAATGTGCGCCCGGCCCCGCAGCCCGATCCCGTCGTCGCTCGTTTGACCGACAGCTGTTTACTGCTTGATTACAGTCCCGTCCCGCTTCCGGACTTCGCCCCAGCCGCCGTTCAGCTTGCTGCGCTCGCCGGTTTCCCTGCCGCCGAACGGGTACTTCGCTGCCGCCTTCTCGTCGATCTCGACGCCCCACCCCGGGGCTTCGTTCGGATACAGGTAGCCGTTCTTCATCAGCGGACAGCCTTTGAAAACCTCCTGGGATTGTTCGCTGAACGGCGAGTACTCCTGGACGCCGAAGTTGTAGCAGGCGACATCGAGTGTGATGTTGGCGCAATGTCCGATGGGAGAGACGTCGCCCGGGCCGTGCCAGGCCGTGCGCACACCGTACATTTCGCCCATGGCGGCGATCTTGCGGCAAGGCGTGAGCCCGCCCGCCTGGGAGACGTGAATGCGGATGTAGTCGATCAGCCGCTCGCCGATCAGCGGCGACCACTCGTGCGGGCTGTTGAACAGCTCGCCCATCGCGATAGGGGTGGCGCACTGCTGGCGGATCAGGCGGAAGTAGGCGATGTCCTCCGGGGACAGCGGGTCCTCGAAGAAAAACAGCTTGAACTTCTCCACGTCTTTCGCGAACTGAACTGCCTGGATCGGGGTGACGCGCTCGTGCACGTCGTGCAGCAGCTCGATCTCGTCTCCGAGCTGCTTCCGGCACTCCTCGAACAGCTTCAAGGCGCGCCGGATGTACACCGCGGGCTCGAAAACCGGCGCTTTGTGCAGCGACTCGACGCGCTGCTCGCCACGGCCCGAGCCATAGCCCGCCATTCCAGGGACGCCGACCTGAACACGGACGTGCCGGAATCCCTGGGCCATGTACCGCCGCGCGCTCTCCACCGTGTCGGAGATCTCGTTGCCGGAGGCGTGCGAGTACGTGTCCGCCGCCTCACGGCACTTCCCGCCCAGCAGCTGGTAGACCGGCAGGCCCGACTGGCGGCCCTTGATATCCCACAAAGCCTGGTCGACGCCGCTGATGGCGTTGTTGAGCACTGGGCCGTTGCGCCAGTAAGAGCTGTTGTAGCAGGACTGCCACGTGTCGTCGATGCGGTCCGCGGGCTTGCCCAGCAGGAACGGCTTGAGGTACTTCTCCACCGCCGGCACAACCAGGTCGGCGCGCTGCGTGTATGTGGCGCAGCCGTATCCGTAAAGACCGGCCTGATCGGTGGTTACCTTGACGACGCACAGCCGCAGCCCCGCCGGCGCGGTGGCGATTACGCTGATGTCCTTGATTATCGGCGATTTCATCCCGCGGGCGGCCCGCGCGGCGGCGTCCTGGGCGGCGGCCTCGCGGCGGGCCACGGCAGCGGTTACCGCCGCGCCTCCGATGGCTTTCATCAGACTGCGTCGGTTCATGATTTGCGCCCCCTTTCTTCCAGCATCGTCTTGAGCCGGTTGATCTCGTTCTTGATCTTGCTCTCCCGCGCCAGCAGCGTGAGGGCGTAGATCACGATCAGCACCCATGCCGCGGAAAAGCCGTAAAACATGTACGTGAAATTACGGGGATCCATAGAATCAGTTATCCGTTCCCTTTCTCAGGCATGCGCCAGCCTCCGCAAACCGTCGATTTCCCGGCGCATCTCCTCCTGCTGCAGGCGCAGCAAAACCAGAACGGCGGCGACCATCATGAAGGCCGGCCAGTTCGCGAACAGTCCGGATGGCTGCATCCCGCCCCCTCGAAACGCAGGAGCCGGACTTTCCGTGCGGAGCCACTGGATCGTATACCAGACGATCGGTATGTCGGCGAATGCGAATATCGAATAGACTGCCGTCAGCCTGGCGCGGGCGGTCGGCTCTTCAATCGCCGGGCGCAGCGACAGGTAACTCAGGTACAGCAGGAAGCAGACGGACATGACCGTGAGTCCGGCATCCCAGGTCCACCAGATTCCCCACACTCTTCTGGACCAGATGGCGCCCGTCGCCATGCTCACCACGGCGAAGGTCAGGGATACTTCGGTCGCAGCTACCGCCAGCGAATCGTAGCGGAACTCCTTTTTCAGAAGAAACAGGATGCTCGCCACCAGCGCCGCAAAAAAACCCGAATAGGCCGTGAACGCGGCCGGCGCGTGCAGGTAGATCAGCCGGTCGATGGCGCCTTGCCCGCCAACGTCTGGGACCGGTAGAAAAATCAGGTAGAGGTTCCGCACTAAAAGCGGCACCGCCAGCGCCGAGAGGACGATGATCGCTTTCTTACGCATGAGCCAGGCGGCGCAGTCCGTCCAAATCCCGGCGCGCCTCTTCCTGCCGCAGGCGGAGAAGCACGAAGACCACCATCAGGATGATCAGGAACAGCCAGTTGAGCAGCAGCGCCCGCCACATATCGGCCGGCAGCGTCATCGGCTGCGGATGCTGCGTCCTCCACCAGCGGATGGAGAACCAGACGATCGGCACGTCGGCGAAAGCGAACAGGTTGAAAGCGGCCGAGATCTTGGCGCGCTGGGTGGGGTCGGCGATTCCGTTGCGCAGCAGCAGGTAGCTGCCGTAGAGCAGCGTGCACACGAACGCCGAGGTCAGCCGCGCGTCCCAGGTCCACCAGATGCCCCAGATGATGCGCCCCCAGATCATGCCCGTCGAGAGGCCGATGAACAGGAAGACCACGGCGACTTCGGTAACCGATACCGTGATCGCGTCGTATTTCAACTTCCCGGTCACCAGGTACGCGATGCTCGTGCCGACGGCCACCATCAGGGCCAGACCCGCGGTCCACCAGGAGGGAATGTGGAAGAACATGATCCGATACATCGCGCCCTGGTTCGCCTCGTCGGGCAGGACGTTCAGAATCGTATGGAGATTGCTGACCAGCAGAATCGCCGCCACCGCGGACAGAGCATAAATCAGTTTCTCGCGCATCGTTTCACCCCACTAGAACGATCTCCACCAGCATCAGGGCCAGACAGGTGAAGATCACATCAAAGCCTATCAAAAACTTCATCCAGACCATAACGTCGCTGTCGAGGGGCTGGCCGCCGATCAGGTGCGCCGTCAGCTTCATGGCCGCCATCATACACGGAATCATGGTGGGATAAACCAGCAGCGGCAGCATCACCTCCCGCAGCCGGATGTTGACGGTGAGCGCGCTGAACATGGTGCCGATGACGGTGAAGCCCCAGGTGCCGAGCGCCGCGACCAGCGCCAGCGTTCCGAGCTGGCGCGTCCAGTCTACGTTGTAAAAGAGGCCGAAGACGGGGAAACAGACCGCTTCCACGACCAGCAGCAGCGCCAGATTCGAAAACGCCTTGCCGAGGAACAGCGCGGAGCCGGGCAGGGGAGCGGCGATGAGCGCGTCCA
>DATJFH010000134.1:0-22121 GCA_035495815.1 Bryobacteraceae bacterium | reverse complement strand
CCGATGTAGGCGGGACTCACGCTGGGCGCGGCGAACTTGCTGGCGCCGCCGACGGGAAGCGTATTGGCGCCTGCCCCCGCGCCCAGCCGCACAAAGGAGCTGCCGGGAGTTCCTACCCGGAAGAAAAAGTCGTGATCCTGAGCATAGAGACTGAACGCGCCGAGCAGAAAGCTGACGCCGCCGAGCGCCATGTTGTAGAACAGGTACTTGGCCGCCTCTCCGCCCCGCTGGCCCGCTTTGTGAATCTCCGCCGCCGCCAGCGACTCCGGGAACGGCAGCTCCGGATCTTCCACCATCACGCGGCGCACCAGGGAGACGAACAACACGCCCAGGATTCCGCCCATCATCATCAGCGCCGTGGACTTCCAGTAGGCGTTCTCGAAATCGAACGCGGGCCAGGCGCGGGATATCACAAAAGCCGGAATCGTGAAGATCGCGCCGGCAGCGATGGATTCGCCGATCGAGCCGGCCGTCCTCGCCAGGTTCTCCTCCAGGATCGAACCACCCCGCAGCCGCAAAGCCGCCATGCTGATCACGGCCGCGGGATAGGTGGCCGCGATGGTCTGTCCGGCGCGCAGGCCAAGATAGGCGTTGGCCGCGCCCAGCACTACCGTCAGCACAAGCCCCAGGAGGACCGCCCTCATGGTGAACTCCTGCATCTTGGCGCTTTCCGGTACGAACGGCTGATACGGCTTGGGTGTCATGACGGTCCTTGTCGGTTCGAGGTCTCAGGCCAGCCGCGCGCGCACTTTGTCGCTGAGCGCTTTGCCGTCCACGCGCTTTCCGCTGAGCCTGGCTTGCGTTGCCTTCATCACCACGCCCATCTGCTTGGCCGAAGTCACCTGCGTTTCGGCCAGCGCCGCGCTGATGGCGGCGTCGATCTCCTCGGGTGAAGCCGCCGCGGGCATGTACGATTCGATCAGCGCCCGCTCCGCTTCCTCTTTCTCCGCCAGCTCCGCGCGGCCGCCCTTGCGGAACATCTCGGCCGACTCGGCGCGCTGTTTGATCAGCGAATTGAGCACCTGCATCTCGACCGTCTCGTCGAGGGCTTTCATGGAATCGACTTCCACCTTCTTCAATGCCGTCTTGATCATGCGCAGGGCGCTCAGGCGCGCCTCATCCTTCGATTTCATCGCGGAGACCAGGTCCTGCTGGATGCGTTCGAGTAGCGGCATGTTATTTGCTATTCTAGTGAATTAAACCCCACCATGCACATAAAGAAACAGCGACTGTTAACGCCGGGCCCGACCCCTCTCTACCCGCCGGCGCTGCACGCCATGATGGCGTCGGACATCCATCATCGCACGCAGGACTTTCGAAACGTGTACCAGTCGGCGCTGTCCGACCTGAAAGAAGTTCTGGGCACCTCGAACGACGTTTTGATCTTCGCCGCCTCCGGCACCGGGGCGCTGGACGGCTCGGTATCGAATTTCTTTTCGAAAGGCGACAAAGCCATCGTCTGTACCGCCGGCAAGTTCGGCGAGCGCTGGGTCGAGATCGCCAAAGCCTATGGCCTCGAAACGATCGTGCTCGCAGCCGAGTACGGCGACACCGTCTCGCCGGAGCGCCTCGAAGCCGCCCTCGCCGGGCATCCGGACGCGCGCGGCGTCTTCGTGCAAGCCTCTGAAACCTCGACGGGAGCCGCCCACGACGTCCGCCGCATGGCCGAAGCGGTGCGCGAGACCGGCGCGATCTTCGTAGTTGACGCCATCACCGGCATTGGAACCATGCCCCTCGATATCGACGGCTGGGGCCTCGACGTGGTCATCGGCGGGTCCCAGAAGGCTTTCATGATCCCGCCTGGACTGGCGTTCGTGACCATCGGGCCGAAGGCTTGGAAATTCACCGAAACCGCCACCCTGCCGCATTTCTACTTCGATTTCAAGAAGGAGAAGAAGAACGCCGACAAGGGCGAGTCGAGCTGGACTCCGGCCACTTCGCTCATCCTGGCGCTGGGTGAAGCGTTGAAGTACGTGAAGCAGATCGGCATGGCGAACCTCATTGCCAACGCCGAGTTGCTGGCCAAAGCCACGCGCGCGGCCGTACAGGAGTTGGGCCTGGAGCTGTTCTCGCCGAATTCGCCGGGCTCGTCTGTCACCGCTGTCCGCGCGCCCAAGGGCATGGACTCCGGTGTGATCGTCAAAGAATTCCGCAATCGCTTCGGCGCCATCATCGCCAATGGCCAGGGCTCGATGAAAGGCCGGATCTTCCGCATCGCGCACCTGGGCTACTTCGATTTCGCGGACCTGTTCTCGATGGTGGCCGAGCTCGAGATCATTCTCGAAGCCAACGGCTATCCGGTGAAGCTCGGCTCCGGCGTGGCCGCGGTGCAGCGGCTGTATATGGACGTGGCCGTGGCGAAAGCCGCCGTGCAAGGCTGAAACAGGAGCAGGAATTCATGAAAAACCAGAGATATGAGCAGTGACCGGCAAACAGAGGAGCGGCTACGCCGCCGCTGATACGGACGCGGGCGTTCGCAGACCGAAGATCCTGGCAGCCTGCGTGGACGCCGCCTGAATTCTCATGAACATTCTTATCGCAGAGCCGCTGGCGGCGGCTGGTATCGAGTTGTTCCAGTCACAACCCGGTTGGAACACCATCGTTTCGAATCCCAAAGAGTACGCAAGGCATCTGGCTGAAGCGGACGCGCTGCTGGTCCGTTCGGCGGTGCAGGTGACCAGGGAAGTCCTGTCGAAAGCGCCCCGACTGCGCGTCATCGGCCGGGCCGGAGTCGGAGTCGACAACGTGGACCTGGACGCAGCCACCGCCGCCGGTGTGCTGGTCATGAACACGCCCGGCGGAAACGCCGTGTCGGTCGCCGAGCACACCCTGGCCCTCATGCTGGCTATGGCACGGTATATTCCGCAGGCCACCGCGTCAACCAAATCCGGCAAATGGGAGAAGAAGAAATTTCTGGGGAGCGAACTGCGCGGCAAAACCCTGGGCATCGTGGGACTGGGGAGCATCGGGCGCGAGGTGGTGAAGCGGGCGCGATCGTTCGAAATGAAGATTCTGGCGCACGATCCCTACGTGACGTCCCGCATCGCCCGCGACCTGAACGTCGAGCTGGTGACTCTGCCCGAGTTATACGCCCAGAGCGACTACATCAGCCTGCACGTTTCACTGACCCCGGAGACCGAAGGGCTGCTGTCGGCCGAGGCTTTCGGGCAGATGAAGGCCGGAGTGCGCATCGTGAACTGCGCGCGCGGCGAACTGATCGACGACGCTGCCTTGCAAGCGGCCCTCGAATCCGGAGCCGTGGCCGGCGCCGCGCTCGACGCGTTCCAGTCGGAGCCGCCTCCGGCCGGCTTTCCGCTCTTCTCGCTGGAGCCGATTCTGGCCACGCCACACATCGCCGGATCGACCGAAGAGGCGCAGGAAATCGTCGGCGTGCGCATCGCCGAGCAGGTGGTGGAGTACCTGCAAAGCGGAGTGGCCATCAACGCGGTGAACATGCCGGCCCTTTCGCCGGAGCAGTATCGCACGTTGGGTCCTTACATCTCGCTTGCCGAGCGGCTGGGCAACTTCGCCGCGCACATCGCCTCGGGCAATCCGAAGACGGTTCGCCTGGTCTACCAGGGGCGGATCGCCGACAGCAATACCAACCTGGTGCGCAACGCCGGTCTGGCCGGCGTATTGAACCGGTCATTGACACACAAGGCGAACCTGGTGAATGCCATGCAGATCGCCTCGCAGCGGGGATGGAACATCGCCGAGCGGCACGAGACCCGGGCCGGGTACAGCGATTCGATCCGGCTCGAGCTGGAAACCGATTCGGGCGTGTCCACGGTGGAAGGCGCGGTGCTGCTCGACAAGCCGCGGCTGATGCGCGTCGACGAGATTTACTGCGAAACGCCGCTGGCCGGGCACCTGATCTTCATGAAGAACCAGGACGTCCCCGGCGTCATCGGCCACGTGGGCGGCGTGCTTGGCCGCAATGAGATCAATATCGCCAACTTCTCGCTGGGCCGGGGTGAAGCGCCCCCGCGGCCCGGTGAACCGCTGGAGGCCGTAGCCGTGGTTGCCACCGACGAGGCAGTGCCCGAAGAGGTGCTCGCCCAGTTGCGCCAGAACCCCGCCGTGAAGGTTGCCCGAGCGGTGGAGTTTCTCTAGCTACCGCCTGCTACCACCGTATTCGTCCGTTCAACTGAATCTGCCGCTGCCCCCGCGTGGCGCGCAACTGACCGAACGTCGAGCTATCGATCCCGGTAACCAGGCCAGTGAGGTTCACGTGGTTGAGCAGGTTGAACATGTCAGTCCGAATCTGCAGCTTGGCCTTTTCCGTCAGGTTGAAATCCTTGGCCAGCGAAAAATCGACGTTCCACGCCCCCGGAGCCCGGACCGCGCCGCTGCCGATGGTTCCCGGCCGCTCCGTCGCCCGCGACGCCGCTACGATGGGTACCTTTGCAAACGCCGCGGGATTCAGATACCGGCGCGTGCTGTTGTAATCGCTGAGCACGGCGTTTCCGCCGATGTAATCCGGCCGGTTCACGTTGAGCGCGGAGCTCTGGGTGATGTTGAGCGGCTGGCCCGTTTGCCCTACATAGATGCCCGCCACTCTCCACCCTCCAAAAGCCTGCCGGACGAGGGGATTGAGGTTCGTGAGCCGGGGCAGTTCGTAGATCATCTCCGCCGCCGCATAGTGAGTAATATCGCCGAGCGAGGGCCCGCGGTCCGCCCTCACGTTGAAGTAATCCTGAACGCTCGTGACGCCGCCTTCGTGGAAGTAGGCCCCCGGATCGCCTCCGCCGCCGATCGACAGCGATTTGCCCCAGGTGTAATGAAAGCTGCCTGTCAGGTTGTGCGAATAGCGCTTCCTTAGAGACGTCTGCCACGAGGCGTAAGACAACGTCTGCGACTGGTCGGCATAGTAACTGACCGCGAGGTTCGGGTTCGGCCGCTGCCCGGTCTTGCGATCCGGCTCGTTCGCCCAGCGCCATAAGAAGAACTTCCTCCCTTGCAGTCCCACGAAGGCCGTCTCCAGTACGAGAGAGCGAGTCAGCTCGCGCTGCAGCCCGAGAGTGTAGTGCATCGAGTAAGGGTTCTCCAGATCGGGATTGATGATGTTGAACAGATTCGTAAATCCGTCCTTGGCGCGCTGCTCGACGATCTTCCTGATATCGTCGTTGTACATGGGAAATTTGATCCCCAGCTGCAGCGCCTCCGCCCGCGTGAAGACCGCGCGCCGCGGTATTACGCGGGACTGCACACCCTGCCACAGCGAGCCCAGCATCTGCGGGCTGAACATCACGCCGAATCCTCCCCGCAGCACCGTCTTGCCGTGGCCGTCCGGGTTGTAATTGAATCCGATTCTCGGCCCGAAATTCACCTTGTCGTGATTGTAGGGATTGTTCACGTCCCGGAAAGGGGTGACGTTGAACTTGCTGTCGAGCAGTCCTACGTTGTAGAAAAAGCTCCCGGAGTTCTTGTCTTCCCGGGCCACCATGTTCGAATAGAAATCGTAGCGGAGTCCAAAATTGAGCGTGAGGTTCGGCCGCACGCGCCAGTCGTCCTGGACAAACCCGCCCACTTCATAAATCCGCGCGGAGTACTCGCCTTGTCCGAATGCGGCCGTCACGCCGCTCGGGATATTGGCCAGAAAATCGTCGAGGCCGGTGTAACTGTAATTGACGTTATTGACCTTGTCCCGCTGGCCCTGCCGCCTCACGTAACCGCCGCCGAATTTCAGCGAGTGCGGGCCCATATGCTTGGCGAACTTCTCGCTGATGTTGATCGTCGGACCTTCGAGAATGCTGTTCTGGCTGGCCGGCGAGCTCCATCCCAGATTGGGAGCGATCTGACCGAGGCGGCGTCCCCACTGATACTGCTCGTTGGGATTCAGAGGGTCCTTCAGGTTGATGTAGATGTTCGCCTGGTCGGAGTCGTTGATCGTGTATCCGAAACGGGCTTCGGATGTCCAGTTGACGCCGCCGGCGACAAAACTCGCCGTACCGCGCTCGGAATAAATTTTGATGTGCTCGTCATTCGCGTTGTTCAGGAAGTACTGCGGCAGCTCGTTCAGGGGCCGGCCCCGGCTGTAGGTGAGCGCCAGCATCCGGGTGGAGCTCAAATGGACATCGCCTTTGACATCCACGTGGTTGTCCGTGCGGAATTCGCGGCCCGCGGAAATATACGGGCCGGTTCTGCCGTTGGGATCGTGGGGGCGGTTCGGCAGCGGAATCACTTCGAGCGGTGTGCGGTAAACCGGTTGGGCGGCGATCACCTGGTTCCGGTGCGACAGCGTGGGGACGTCCGCCGTCAAGGCGCGGAAGCGGCTCTCCCGGTACCCTTCATAGGTTCCGAACAAAAAGATTTTGTTCCTGACGATCGGTCCGCCCGCCGAGCCTCCAAACTGGTTGTAAGTAAAACGCGGCTTCGAAGTCAGGAACGGATCGTTGGCGTTCAGGCTGGCCGATTGGAAGTTTTCGAACAGGCTCCCGTGCAGGGCGTTCGAGCCGGACCGGGTGAGAATCGTGACCTGGCCGGCCACCATCCCTCCGTATTCCGCTGGCAGGATCCCTTTCACGGTGTGCACTTCCTGGATCGCCTCGATACTCATGATGTCGATCAGGTTTCCGCCCTGGTGGGTCTTGGGACTGTTTTGCTCCAGATTGCCGCTGGCCTCGGTGCCGTCCACCGAAAAGGATGTGCCGTTCATCCCCACGCCGTTCATTCGCACGCCGCCGTAGCGCCGGTCCTCGACCTGGGCCACGCCGCTGCCGATGGGGAGGAGCGAGGATACGTTCCGCCGCGCCAGTGGCAGATCGATCACTTTTTGCGCGTCGAAGGTTTGCAGCTGCTCGGCCGATACGGTGTTGACCAGCGGAGCGGCGCTTTCAACTTCGATGGCCTCCGTCGTGGCTCCCACTTCGAGCGCATACGAGCGGCGGAAGCTCTGGCCGGCGGTGAGGTCCATCTTGGATTCGAACCGCTTGAAGCCCGTAGCCTTGATGCTCATCGAATAGGAGCCGACGCGGAGGAAGTCGAACTGGAAATCCCCGGCGCTGCCGGCCTCGGCGACGCTGGTCGCGCCCGTGTCCAGGTGAGTCAGCGTAATGCTGGCCCCGGGAATCACGCCGCCGCTGGCATCCATCACGGTTCCGTAAACAGTCGCCGTGGTCACCTGCCCCCAGGCGGCAGCGGCGCCGCAAATGACAAAAAGGGCCGGCAGGAAGCTTGCGCGGCTTAGTCCTGAGCGGATATTCATGGCATACTCTCCATTCCTAAGCGATGATTTCTTTGACTACACGCCCCTCTACATCGGTGAGGCGAAAATCGCGGCCGCTGTAGCGGTACGTCAGGCGCTCGTGGTCGAGACCCAGCAGGTGCAAAGTGGTGGCATGCAGATCGTGAACGTGAACCGGATTCTCGACCGCCTTGAATCCGAACTCGTCGGTCGTCCCATAGATCGTGCCGGGCTTGACGCCGCCACCCGCCAGCAGCACGGTGAAGCCGTGCACATTGTGATCGCGGCCGTTGTGGATCGACTGGAATCCACCCACCTGCGTTACCGGAGTGCGGCCGAACTCGGTCCCGACGATGACCAGGGTGTCGTCGAGCAGGCCCCGTTGTTTCAGATCCATGATCAGAGCGGCGATCGCCGGGTCTGACTTTCGCGCGTGGATCCGGTGGCCCATGATGTCTTCGTGCTGGTCCCATTCCTGCCTGCGCCCGTAATACACCTGCACCATCCGGACGCCGGCCTCCACGAGCCGCCGCGCCATCAGACAGCCTCTGGCGAAATCCCCCTCGCCGTAACGCGCCAGGGTGGCCTTGCTCTCTCCCCGGACGTCGAAAATTCCCGGGGCCTCGGTTTGCATGCTGAACGCGACCTCCATGGAGTGAATGGTCGCTTCGAGCTCTGGAGCTTTCTGCAGGTCCCCCAGATAGCGCTCGTTCATTTTCCTCACGAGCTCGAGCTGACGCCGCTGCTGAGCCGGGTTCAGATTCGCGTTGGAGAGATACTGAACCTGTTTCTGCGGATCGCTTTCCACGGTGGAAACATGCGTACCCTGGTAGAGAGAGGGCAGGAATCCCGCGCTCCACCGGCTGGCGTCTCCCCCGGGCCCGAGCACGATGAAGGCGGGCAGGTTCTGATTCTCGGTGCCCAGGCCGTACGTGATCCAGGAGCCCATCGAGGGCCGGCCGGGCCGGCTGATGCCGCTGTTCATCATCCACTGCGAGGGTGGATGGTTCGGCACGTCCGTGCGCATCGAACGGATGAGGCAGAATTCATCGATGATCTCCCGGACGTTCGGAAACAGATCGCTCACCCACAGGCCGTTTTGCCCGCACTGCTTGAAGGTAAACGGCGAACGCATCAGGTTCCCGGTGGCGAACTGCGTCAGCGGGAGTTCGTACGGCAGCGGTTTGCCGTCGTACTTGTCCAGGGCCGGCTTACGGTCGAACGAATCCACCTGGGAAAGCCCGCCGCTGAGGAAAAGGTAGATGACGTGCTTGGCCCGCGCGGGAAAATGAGACGGCTTGGGCGTCAGCGGCGAGACAGCCTGGTTGACGGCCGCGGCCGGAAGCGCACCTCCCAGCGCGCCGCCCAGGCCCACCATCCCGAACCCGCCGCCGGCCGCCCGCAAAATATCGCGGCGGCTCATCCGAGCCCGATTCAAGTCCCCGTTCATGCGGTTCTCCTTGGCAGCCCCTAATTGATGTAGTTGAACTCCCCCGAGCTGAGCATCGCCTGCGCGAACTGCTGCCAGGCGGCTTTCCTGCCCCCGGTTTCCTTCTCCGCCGCGTTCAGGAATTCCAGCGCGGCCCCAATCTCCTCCGCGCTGGCCTGCCGTCCATAAAGCAGCCGGTACGCATTCTTCACCTTTCCGGCGTCGTCGTCGCCGGCCGCGCCAAACCGGCTCGCCACCAGTCCCGCATGGCTCCACATCAGGTCGCTGTTCATGAAGAAGAGCCCCTGCAGGGCGACATTGGTGGCGCTCCTCTGGTCGATGCTGATATTCGGGTCGGGGAAGTCGAACAGTTGCAGCAGTCGATTGGCGCCGCCTCTCGTCACCTTCGCGTAAACCGTCCGCTTCTTGTTGCCCGGCTGGCTGACGCTCATGCTGGGACCACCCGCGACCCGCTCATCGAGAGTCGCGGCGAAGAACAGAATCGAATCGCGGAGCTCCTCCGCATCGAGGCGCCGCAGATTGGCCCGCCACTGATAGAGGTTGTCGGGGTCCTGCGCGGCGTTGGACGCGTCATGGCCATAGCTCAATCGATACGTCGAGGAAAGCATGATTTCCCGATGCAGCGACTTGATCGACCAGTGATTCTCCTGGAGCCTGGCGGCCAGGTACTCGAGCAGGCCGGGATTGGTCGGACGGTCCCCCATCATGCCGAAATTCGTCGTCGTGCCCACCAACCCCCGCCCGAAATGCTCCATCCAGACACGGTTCACGATCACCCGGGCTGCAAGCGGATGCCGGACGATGCGCTCCGCCAGTTCCAGCCGTCCGCTTCCTTTGGTGAACGGCAGCGGCTCGCCGTCCGTGCCGGCCAGCACCGCTGGAAAACCCCGCGGCACTTCCTCTCCCGGATTGCTGGGATTGCCGCGGATGTTGAGCCTCATGTTGGCCGGCCTGGCGATTTCACCCAAACCCATCACATAGGGCTCTTCCGGAGGGGCCGCGGCTTGAACCGCGTCGAGTTCCTCTATCATCCGATCCAGCTCGGCGTTCTCTTCGGGAGTGAACCGGTCGAACAGCTCGTCATCCTTGTATTCGTAGATGCCGCTTCTCTTGCCGAAGTCGTCGACACGCGAGGATTCCGGCCCCTGAACGATGTCCATCCAGACGTAATACCGGCTGGGCGCGATGTGCTTCTGAACCACGTTGTGCTTGAACTGAAAAAGTTCGAACTGCATCAGGTCGCCGGGCAAAAGAACGCTGCCTTCACCTGGATCGGGTTTGTAGTTGGCCCTCAGTTCCCGATTGAACAGCTCGACTTCCTTCTTCTCGTCGATGACGCCGATTACCAGCTTCTGGAACTCGCCGGCCAGGCGCTGTGCTTCCGCGTCCGTCCCGCCGCCGCGAGCCATCAAGGCGTCCCATTCCTTCAGATAAGGATGCTCCCGCTCGGTCGCCCCCAGGTACTTGATCCAGCGCTTGAATGTAGCCGGATCCAACCCTTCGGTTGAAGCGATGGCCGCGTCGGCTTTGGATTTACCCAGCAGGACCTGGCGCGCCCCCATCATGTATCGCCCGGTATCCTGCGCGGCGCGCCGCGAGACGCCGATCGTCGTCATCTCGAGAAACTGGCCGAGAGCGTCCTGCCTGGCTCTGACCTTGGCCTGATACGCGCGGGATCCGGCGAACTGCTCTTCCGGCGCCAAAGGGTACTCCGTGTATCCGGAAGAGTTAAACACGCCGACCAGGGCGGTGTAGTCCTTTTGCGAAATCGGATCGTACTTGTGATCGTGGCAGCGGGCGCAGGTGACGGTCATCCCCAGAAAAGCCTTGGTCAAAACATCCACTTTCGGATCGCGTTCCTCGGCCCTGGATTCGTTGAAAGGGACGCAGTCGGCCGTGAACCACGGACCCAATCCGAACAGTCCCAGTCCGGGCAGCAGCTCCCTCGACCGCTCTTTGCCGGGCAGCAGGTCGGCGGCGATCTGCGCCTTCACGAACACGTCGTAAGGTAAATCCTTGTTGAAGGCGTCGATCACCCAATCCCGGTAGCGCCAGGCATTGGCGTAGCCGTCGCGAGTCATGCCGTAGCCGGCGTACACCATCGCGCGCGCCCCCCGGGCCCTGGCTTTGGACCTGCTGCTGCCGGCGGCCGGCGGCCGCGTCTTGGTTGCGGTGTCTTCCGGACCGTCGCCTTCCGCGTACCGCACGGCGTCCAGCCAGTGCCGGCCCCACCGCTCGCCGTAATGGGGAGAAGCCAGCAGCCGGTCCACAACCTTGGCGAAAGCGTCCGGTGAATCGTCCTTTTCAAACGCTTCGATCTGTTCGGGAGTCGGAGGCAGGCCGATCAGGTCATAGCTCGCCCGGCGGATCAGGACGCGTTTGCCCGCAGGCTGCAGCGGCTTCATCCGCCGCTCTTCCAGCCGGGCCAGGATGAAATTGTCGATGGCGTTCCGGGTCCACTGCGGATTCGAAACCTTCGGGACCGCCGGTTTCTGAATCGGCTGGAACGACCAGAACTTGCGAGCCTCGGGTGTCAGCACGAAACCCTTCCTGCCCGCTAAGGGCGCGGGCGCCGGTTTGCCTTCAGGCCAGGGCGCCCCGATCGCAATCCAGCGAGTCAGGTCGGCGATCTCCTGATCTTTGAGCTTTGCCCCGCTCAAAGGCATCTTCAAACGCGGCTCGCTGTGATTGACGGCTTTGATCAACAGACTGTCAGCCGGCTGGCCGGGGACGACAGCCGGCCCTGAGACCCCGCCGCGCAACAGGGCAGCGCGCGAATCCAGCTGCAAACCTCCCAGCTTGGATTGGCTGTGGCATGCGTAACAGTGGGTCGCCAGCACCGGCCGCACGCGGGTCTCAAAAAAGTCGGTTTCATCGGGGCTGGCATACAGCGCCATTACAGCGGCAAATGGAAGACAACAAAATCGTCTCGCGGACATTCTCATTCCTTGAGTGGGAACCCCGGGGGCCTAGACTCGCTGACCGAACCGCTTCAGCATCTTATACATGGTGAGATACTATACCGGACTTCATGAGGCTGTCAATTCGGGAAAAGGCTCCGCGCTTCGTCATGACGCGGCTCGGGCGGGGCGCGCCGGCTGCGACTACCGGCTTTCCCGGGCGGGGCCGCCGCAGGCAGGATCAATAGCGCGGTCGAGGTTCAGACTTTGTTCGCGGCCGGGACGCCGGGCTCCATCAGGCTGTAGAGCGCGGGCAGGACGACCAGGGTCAGAAACGTCGCCGAGACCAGTCCGCCGATGATCACCACCGCCAGGGGCTTCTGCACCTCCGAGCCCAGGCCGCGAGAGAGCGCCATCGGCAGCAGGCCCAGCATGGCCAGCAGGGCCGTCATGAACACGGTGCGGAAGCGGACCAGCGATCCTTCGACAGCGGCCTGTCTCGCGTCCATCCCCTGGGCCCGCAGTGTGTTGAAGTAGCTGACGATCACCACTCCATTGAGCACCGCCTGGCCGAACAGCGCGATAAATCCGATCGCCGCCGAGACGCTGAGCGGAATATGGGTCAGCAGCAGCGCCAGAATGCCCCCTACCAGAGCCAGCGGGATATTCGAGAGAATCAGGGCGGCGCTCTTCACCGATCCGAAGGCATTGAAGAGCAGCAGAAAAATCAGAAATATGCTGAGCGGCACGATGACGCGCAGTCGCGCCATCGCCCGCTGTTGATTCTCGAACTCGCCGCCCCATTGCAGAAAGTACCCGTTCGGAAGCCGCACGTTCTCGCGGACGCGCCGCTGCATCTCGTCCACCGCGCTGCCCATGTCACGCCCGCGCAGGAACACGCCGATGGACGCCAGCCGCTTACCCGATTCGTGGGCGATGTTCATGCTGCCGCCGCGCACCTTCAGCGTCGCGATGTCCTCGAGTGGTATCCGCGTGCCCCGTGGCGTGTCGATCGGAACGCGGCCGATGGAGGCGATGTCCGCGCGCTGCTCCTCGCGCAGACGCACTACCACCGGATAGCGGCGCTCGCCTTCCCAGATCTCGGTCGCCTGCTTGCCTCCGAGCGCGGTTTCGACCACGTTTTGGACGTCGGCCACGTTGAGTCCGTAGCGCGCCGCCCGGCCGCGATCGATTTCGATCTGCAGTTGCGGCGCCTGGCCCGCGCGGTCGATAAAAGCCCGGTTCACCCCTCTGACGGCGCGCACTGTTTCCAGGACGCGCTGCGCTTTTTCCTGCAGCGCGGTAATATCGTCGCCGAAGATCTTGATGACCACCTGTCCGTCGATCTGGGAAATGCTCTCGAGAATGTTGTCGCGAATGGGCTGCGAGAAGCTCGGCTGATATCCCGGGACCGCCTCCAGAGCTTTCTGAAACTCGTTGAGAAGATCGTTCTTGGCGATCTTTCGCTTCCACTGGTCTTCCGGATACAGGTCGACCAGGAATTCGGCCATGTTCACCTGCTTGGGGTCGGCGCCGTCCTCGGGCCGGCCCGCTTTGGAAACCACCGAGCGCACCTCCTTGAACTCCCGCAGAATGCGCCGCACGCGCGCGCACTCTTGCACCGCCTGCGTCACCGAGATGCCGGCGGGCAGCGAAAGATTCACCCACACCGAGCCTTCGTTCAGCTCGGGGAGAAACTCGCTCCCCAGACCGGGCGCCAGCGTAAGCGTGCCGGCCAGCGCCGCGACTGCGGCTATCAGCACCAGCACGGGATGCCTCACTGCCTGCACGAGCGCGGGACGGTAGATCGCCTTGGACCATCGCACCAGCCGGTTCTCACCATGCGGAACACCCCCGCGGAGCAGGAAAAACGCCAGCAGCGGAACCAGCGTCACCGAAAACACCAGCGATCCGATCAGCGCGGAGACGATGGTATACGCCATCGGGGCGAAGATCCTGCCCTCCTGCCGCTGCAGCGTGAAAATCGGCAGATGGGCGATGATGATGATCAGCATCGAAAACAGCGTCGGCCGCCCCACTTCAGCCGCCGCCTCGATGATGGTTCGCTTCACCGTGTCGCTCTCCCGGGTGCCTTTCAGTCCGGCCAGATGACGGAAGATGTTTTCGAGCACGATCACCGCTCCATCGACGATGATGCCGAAGTCCATCGCGCCCAGGGAGAGCAGGTTGGCCGGCAGATTGCGCAATTGCAGGCCGATGAAAGTCCCCAGCAGCGCCAGCGGAATGATCACGGCGACAATGGCCGCCGAACGGAAGTGGCCCAGGAACAGGTACAGGACGATCGTGACCAGCAGCGCGCCTTCAATCAGGTTCTTGAATACCGTGTGCAGCGTGGTGTCGATGAGCGTGCTGCGGTCGTAAAAAGGCTCGACCTTGACGCCTTTGGGCAGAATGGTCTCGTTCAGATCCCGCACGCGTTCCTTGACCGCCGCCAGCACTTCGGAAGGATTCTCCCCTTTCCGCATGAGCACGATGCCCGTGACGATCTCGTCCTCGGCGTCCCTGCCCGAAGTGCCCTGGCGGGGAACTGCGCTGACGGTCACCGTCGCCAGATCGCGGATGAGCAGCGGCGTGCCTGCTTTCTCGCTGACAATGATGGCGCCGATGTCGTCGGGAGACCGCAGCAGGCCGATGCCGCGGATCAGATACTGCTGGTCGCCCTGCTCCAGGTAACTGCCGCCCGCGTTCGCGTTGCCCTGTCCGAGCGCATTGAACACCTGCTGCATCGGAACGTTATAAGACTTGAGCTTCGCCAGATCCAGGTTCACCTGGTACTGCTTGAGGAATCCTCCCAGGGTCACCACGTCCGCTACGCCCGGCGCGAGGCGCATCTGCCGCTCCACCACCCAGTCCTGCAGCGAGCGCAGCTCGGTCAGGTCGTGCCCTCGTCCGCGGAGCTGGTACCGGAAGAGCTCCCCGATCGGAGTGGTCAGCGGCGCCAATTGCGCTTCGGCCTTGGCCGGCAGCTCGACTCCCCGCAGGCGCTCCAATACGATCTGCCGGGCGGCGGCGTCGGTCGATTTGTCGTTGAAAGTAACGATCAGGAAGGAGAGCCCGAACTGCGTATGCGAGAACATGCGCACGGCGTTGGGCAGGCCCGACAGCGCGATCTCGATCGGGGTCGTCACCTGCTTCTCGACCTCTTCGGCGGCGTATCCCGGGTACAGAGTGATCACGGTCACCTGGATATCGGTGACATCGGGAAACGCCTCGATCGAGAGATTCTTGAACGCGATCACTCCGGCGAAGATGAACAGGCCGGTGAGGAGAAAAACAAAAAGCGGCTGCTCCAGGGCGAACGTGGTGAGTCGGCGTATCATGTCGTCTCGGCCGGAGAATTAATCGGGCTGTTGCTGCTGCTGTTGCTTGAGACGGAGAAGCAGGGCGCCGTCGGCTACGATGCGGTCGCCCGCTTGAATTCCGCTGGTCACCCGCAGGCGCCCCGGACCGTCGTGGATTGCCGTAGCCGGCCGCCGTTGAAACCGCGCGCCATCTACGGCGACGAAAGCATAACTGCGGTCTCCTTCCATGAAGAGAGCTTTGGCCGGCACGGTAATGGTAGGAGCGTTTTCGTTCAAGACCAGGGAAGCGCTGATGAACATTTCCGGCTTGAGCAGCAGGCCGGGATTCGAAACCAGCAGCCGGGCCTTGATCGTGCGCGTGTCGGGGTCCACTTTGTCGCTGATACGATCCACGCGCGCGGTGAAGGTTCGGTCGGGATAGGCCGTGGCGGTGACCTCCACCCGCTGCCCCGCGCGCACCAGGTGGATGTCGGTTTCAAATATATCGAGCATCACCCAAACCGTGCTGAGGTCCACGATCGTCATCAGGGGCGTGTTGTCGCCCTGGACGAATTGCTCCGGCGTTAAGGGACGTTCGAGGATGGATCCGCTCATGGGCGCCCGGACCGGGACCAGCGCGCGGACTCCGCTGGTCTCCAGCACCTGGCCGGGATCGAGGCCGTAGATGCGGAGGCCTTCCCCGGCGCGCGCGGCCTGTGCCTTGGATTTCTCCAGCTCCCCCTGGGCTTGCTCCAGCGCAATCCGCGCGGCCGCCTGGTGCTCGAATAGATCCTTGGTCATGGCGTAGGTCTTCTCGGCCAGCTGCTGCTCGCGCTGGGCATGCAGCAGATCCGTGACCAGTCCGGCGATCTCGCGGCTCCGGATGGAGAACAGCGCCTCACCTTTCGACACCAGGTCTCCGACCCGGACCCGCAGGTCGACCACCTGCCCCGGCAACGGCGCCAGCACCCGCGCCGTCCGCTCTTCATTGATTTGAATTTTGCCCGTGGCCGTGAGCAGCCGGGGCAGCGCCAGCTCCCGCACCTTCTCCACCCGCACGTTCGCCAGCATGGCGGGATCGAGGACGACGGTCTCCTCGTCGACCTTGGGTGGCTGCGCGGGCCTCTCCGGCTCGGCGCCGGCGGCGGTTCCGGATTTCGCCTGGCAGCCTGCCGACCAAATCGTCACACCGGCCAGGAGAGCTGCCGATACAAGGACAGCGGCCGAGGTTGCATGTCGAATCGTTTTCATGGAATCACCTCCTGGCCCGCGGCGGCCGCCAGGCGGCTCGCCGCCCGCCGGTAGTCTGCCTGCGCGCCATAATACGCGGACATGGTTTCGTTGAATGCGCGCTGCGCGTCGAGGACGTCGATGAACGAGCTGGCGCCGGCTTTATACACGTACGCCGTGGTGTTTCTCGCTTCCTCGGAAGGTCCGAGAAGATCGCGTTCGATCTCCGACACCAGCGCGCGCGTGCCTTCGTACTCCTGAAACGCGCCGGCCACTTCGCCGGCAACCTGCGCGCTCGCGGCCGACAGGCTCTTTCGCAGCATCTCCTGCTCGGCGCGCGCCCGGGCGATCTCCCCCTGATTGCGATTGAATACCGGAAGCGGCGCGCTGAAGAAGAAGCCCAGCGTATTTCCCTTCCCGTTGACGCCCTGCTGCCGCCGGTACTCGGTCCCGAACGTGTAATCGACTTTCCTCAGGGCGAGCTGCAACCGCAGTTCGGCTTCGGACCTGGCCTGATCGAGCCGGATGGCGGCCAGATCCTGCCGGGAGGCCAGCGCCAGCTCCTGAATGCGACCGGGATCCGGCCCGGCAGGGGGCAGCGGCGCCCTCAATTCGTCCGCGATATCGACACCGCCGCCCGGACTTCGTCCCAGCAGCGTCTGTAGCCTGATGCGCGCCGTCGCCAGAGCCAGTTCGGCGGCCTTGACGCTGCCCCGAAATTGCAGCATGGCGACACGAGACCGCGTGAGTTCGACCGGCGCCACCGCCCCGGCGCTGACCCGAGTCGTGTTCAGCGTCACGATGCCCTGGAGCGACCGCAGATTATCGTTCGCCAGCGCCAGCTTCGCTTTGGCTTCCATTACGTCGACGCAGGCCAGCGTGACCTCCAGCTTGAGTCTGCGGATGGAGTCGCTGAGCTTCGCCCGCACGATTCTGCCCTGGAAGCCCGCGGACTCGAGCCGCAGCTCCCGCTTATGGCCGCGCTCCCAGGGCAGGTCCACCCGCAAGGCGATTTCCGGAGGTCCGGCGCCGTTGACGTCATTGAATCCCGTGCCGAGCGCGTCCAGATGATCGGCCGCATAGCTGGCGACCGGATTCGGCCGCTGGCCCGCGGTGATCAGCGCGGCTTCGGCGACGGCGATCGCCATGCGCTCCGCTTTGAGTCCCGGGTTATTCGCAATTGCCTCGGCGACCGCCTCCCGGATGGAGATCGCTTCCGCGCCCGCCAGTAACCCGGGCGCGCTCCACAGCTGTACGCCAATTCCGATGATTCGCCACCACTTGGACAAGCCCAGCCTCCTGATTGAAAGGTTCAATTCATGAAACGTGCCGTCCCACGTGACGTCGCGGACCGTCAGGATTGGAGGGAACGGCGGTAAGAGAATTTAGAAGTGACTGGGGGGACCGCGCGATTCAGACCCGGAGCTCAGCTCGTTGAGCCCGGTCGTCCGGAAACAGGCAATCAGGCGCGCGCAGGGAAGATCCGGTGGATGGGAAGACAGACGGCCGGCGGCCGGCTGGTAATTCGGGCATTCACCGGTCTCCGCGCCGGACGACCCCGGCTGAACCGGCTCGATCGATTGGGAATTCTTTTGCGCCAGTTCAGACCGGAAGTTCTCGATGTCTTCCTGGTGGAAATGACCGTGGCCGTCGTTGAGAAGAACAGCCAGCGGCTCGCGGGTGAAAGACTCCAGAATCAGGTCCCGATTCGCGTCGCCGTCGAGGTCCCGAACGGTGAGCCGCTCCGCGCGGAGCATAGTACGAACGCGAATCGCGCTGTCTTCCGAACCGCTGAAGCGGAAAGAAATTTCCTGGGTGTAGTAAATTCCATCCTTCCGCGTGGAACTGGAGATCGCGACATCGGCATGGCTGTCCCCGTCGAGGTCAGCCATGATCAGCTTGCTGATGCGCTCCGGCGTTCTTGGAGCCGCAGCTGATCCACCGCTTGCCGCGCGAACAGACGGTACCAGCCCGGCGAAAATCGCCGCCAACAGGAGACCGCGAGTGTAGCAGGCGCGCGTCATGCGAATTTATCTATTATAGAACGGGTCGCGGCTCAATCACGCTTACAAGCGGATGTACGACTTGAAAGTGATACTTTGCCGTTGCCGGTCACGGACCAAAACGACCCGGTCGTTCACGTGTCCATTCAGCATCATTCATTGTGGAAGCTACGCCGTCTGACAGCAACTGCGGTGGCGCGCAATTTCCAGAATCGCGCGCCCCGGTTGCCTGAGAATCCATAAAAAGCAACTTACCGCGCCGTGACGGTAACCGTTTGCCGCGCAGCGCGGATTTCGAGCTGCGCATTGGCTTCCGTTTTATATCCCGCCGTGAGAACCAGGCCTGATTTGCCGAAGGGGGCGAACCCCGCCGAATGCACCTGCACGGAGTAGTTACCCGGAAGCAGGCCCGAGAGAGAATATTGGCCCGACTCGTCCGTGAACAACGTCCGGACGAAATTGGAGCCGGAGACGGTAACGGTCGCCGCCGGGATTACGGCTCCCGAGGGGTCGGTAACCACTCCTTGCAGGCTCGCTCCCGCGGACGTGGGCGATACCACCGGCGCGGAATGCGCCAGCGCGGCGGCAATCACGGATACCGCCAGGATTAACAGCAATCGATTTTTCATACCTGATCAGACGAGGAGCGGGGAAAAACGATCCGGACAAGCTGGTAAAAAATATGTAAAGTCCCCACGTTAGCTTGGCATGACTTTCTCCCGAATAGGGCCGAAGGCGCGGTCTCCCGGCGCGTTGTAAAATTTCGTCGAATTGGCGCCACTCGCGGGAATATACGATTTCATGAGTATCAATTACGGATCGCTCATTTTCCACGTCATGCGCAGGTCGCGCGGAAAATCAGTCCCGTCGCCGCGGACCTGAAGGACGCCGATGCCGAGGAGACCCTCGTCCTTCCTCTTGCGTACCGCGCCGCCGGGAGACTTCACATCCGAGAGCCGCCCGAAGAATCGCTTTTTACGCCCCGCGATGCGCAGTTCGGAGAACTCCAGCGCCAGCTCGAATCCATCCTCTGCCTTCTCGATCGAGCGTATCCGTCCCCACAGCCCGGCGCCGGCCGGGATCACGACTCTGCCCCCGGACCGCACCTCCTTCTCGACCACAGCCGTGATTCGATCGCCGGACCGCGACCGTCCCGCGCCGATGGCGGTCTCGAGCCGTGTGTCCAGCGACAGGCCCGCCGGCAACTCGATGGCTGATTCCGCCTTCTCCGCGGACGGGGCATCGTCGAACTTGAGTGTGGATTCGCCGACATACTGCAGCCAGTGGCTGAAATCCGTGCGGTTGTGTCTCTGGCCGCCGTTGAGCTGCGTCAGTATCAGCTCCGCTCGCTCGGGCAGGAACAATTCCGCTTCATTGATGAGGACGCGGCCGTAATCGATGGTCTGGACCGATTCGGCGAGTCCCAGGCCGATAGGAATGTGGTCGGCGCGAACGTGAAGACGCAGCACCTGCAGTGTTTCGGCGTCCGCCCAGAACGATCCGGAGAAGCCAACGGTGGCCCGCTTGGGACCCACGGCGATCTGGTACCCGCTCGCCTGCAGAGGAACACTGTAGTGGTAACGGACGGTGGGGCGGCCGTGGAGTATTTCGTCGCCGGAATAGCGGAAGACGGGGCCCTGGACGCCGAAGATGTAACGGATCAGGGTGGCGAACAGTCCGCTCTCGATGGCGCCGCCTTTGCCGAACTGCCCCACTCCGCGCTCATCGAACCTGCCCGCGTTGAGCCGGGAGAACAATTCCTTTCCGTTGACAAAGGCGACTTCGAGACGCAGCGTGTCGCTGCCGACGCTGCGCCCGGGGCGGCCGGAGGCGGAGCGGTGGATGGTTTCAAGGCAGGTAAGGTTGGCTAGATGCTTGAGGCGTTCCTGCATGAGCCGCCGGATCCGCGCGAGTTGATCGGGAGTGGGCTGGGCCGCCAGAATCGAGGCGAGAAAGAGGGCGGGCAGGCAGCGCATACCGCATTATACTTTCGCCGCGCGGCTGCCCGGCCCGCGGTCAGCTTTGGCCGGCCATGTCGCTCAGCAATTCCTGGCACCGTACGCAGAATTTCGCCCACGGAAGGGCCTGCAGACGCTTGGGGGAAATCGGCTCTTCGCACTCCTGGCAAATTCCGAACGAACCCTGCTCGACACGCCGCAAGGCTTCTTCCACTTCCCGCAGGAGATTCTTTTCCAGGCTGTTGCGGTTCAGGAACAGCCACTCCTCATGACTCTGCTGGCTCAAATCGCCGGAGTCGGACGGATCTTCCAGGCGCGACACGATGGCCGCCGCCTTTTCCGCCGACATCCGTTGCCGCAATTCCGCGGCTTTCTCCCGCAACGCGGTGACATTGCGGTCCACTACCTTGGCATCGCTCTTTTTGGTCGATTTCATATGTTGCCGTCTCCTACTGCTGCGGTCCCTCCACGTCCCAGCCGGAGACAGATCGTCTTATGCGCTAGAGACGCTGGCCGTACTCTGAAAGTTACAAACCTGGAGACGTGCGACAGGGCGGATTTGTTCATCCTAACCCGGCTTTGCGCCGTAAAGCAAGTTCCGGCCGATTCAACTTCTACTTTCAAAAGTAAAGCTTGAGGGCAAACTGCACTTGCCGCGGTGTGTTGGCGATTCCCTGCACCCGGCCGAAATTGGCGTTGCTGTAGTTCACCACCGGCGTGCCGAACACCGGCGTGTTGGTCAGGTTGAACGCTTCCGCGCGGAACTGCAGGCGCATCGCTTCCCGCAGCGGAAACTCGCGGAATAGCGAAAGGTCGAGATTCTTGCCCCAGTCGCTGCGCAGCCGGTTGCGGCCGAAATTCCCGTACGTGAAGTTGGCCGGAACCGCAAATGCCTTGGTGTTGAACCACTGCGCGGTCGACGGATTGTCCAGGCGCGGATCGCCGACCAGGTTGAGATGCTCGTAGAACCCCGCGTTGTTCGCATTGCCGGTATTGGCGATATCGCCTGAAACTCCGATCGTGAACGGTATACCGCTGCGCAGGACCATGATCGCGTTGGTCTGCCAGTTCCCGATCAGGTAGTCCAGCCCGCGATTGCCCGTGGAGAGCCGGTGGCCTTTCCCGACCGGCAGTTGATACGTCACGCTGGTGTTGAACACGTGCGTGAGATCGTAGGCCGAGACGCTCTTGTCGGCGTTGACGTTGTAGGGATCCTGGTTGGCGCATCCCTCCACGCCCGCCCATCCGGAGCATGAGATGTCGATCGACTTGGCCCACGTGTAGGAAATCAGGTATCCGAGGTCCCGGCCCATACGGCGGTTGAAGCCGACCTCCAGCGCCTCATAGCTGCTCCGGCCATTCGTCCGCTCGAAATTGGTGGGCGTGATGTACTTATACGGACGTCGGTCGACCTGCGGCCCCGGGCCCGGCGTCGCCGTGTTGACGAAGGTGTTCAGGTCCAGGCGGCTGCCGTGCGAGCCCACGTAGTCGACCGAAAGCGTGGTTCCCGATCCGAACTGCTGCTGGATGCCGAAGTTCCACTCGGCGGCGTAGGGGACCTTCATGAACGGATCTTTGAACGTCTGCAGCTGGGTGAACGGCGTGGGAGCCGGCAGGGCGCCCGCGCCGATGGCGCTCAACGGATTCGACGCCCGCACCACCGGCACGTTCGGATTCTGATTGGTGGCCTGCAGCAGGTTCACCGACGGCCAGGCTGCGCCGTAGCTCTGCCCCAACTGCACCCAGGTGGCCCAGTTCTCGTAGAAGATTCCGGCGCCCGTGCGGATCACCGTCTTCGGCCCCAGCCGGTAGGCGATGCCCAGACGCGGCGCAAAGTTTTTGTAATCGCCCGGATAGATTCGCCCGTTATCCGCCAGCGTGACGTGATCCGGCAGCTTGTCGCCGGGCAGGCACGGCGCCTTTCCCGTCTTCGAGCACGGCGGCGGCGTGGTCTGCAGGATGTACGACCCGTCGTTGAAATTCAGCACTCCGACGTAGATCGTGCCGACTTCCACCTGGCCCCAGGAGGTGAGCCGCGTCATGTCGTAGCGCAGGCCCCAGTTGATGGTGAGCCGGCTGCTTGCCCTCCATT
>DATJFH010000133.1:0-8362 GCA_035495815.1 Bryobacteraceae bacterium | reverse complement strand
GAAATCGTACCAGCTTGCCACGGTGACGGCGGGCACGTTCATCTTGTCGAAATGCAGCCGGCAGTCTTCCTGACGCCAATAGTCGTCATAGTTCGGGTGCTCGAACTGCATCTCCAGATGCCGGAGGCCTTCGGCCTTGTCTCGTGCGGCGGTCACCATGCCCTCCTCGAAGCGGCGCGGGCGTGTGATGCCGCCGATGCGGTAACCGAGGTGGAACAGGCTCAAGCCGCCATCGGTGATAAATTGGCAGACCAGGTGCGGGGGCTGCGTGACGGCCAGGAAATTCTGCGCGTAACCGGCCTGAGATCCACCGAACGTGCCGATCTTGCCGGTCGACCAGGATTGCTGCGCCAGCCACTCGACGGAGTCATAGCCGTCTTTGCGGTCGCCCCAGCCGAGCGCGCGGTAGCCCACGTACACGCCTTCGGAGAGTTGAGTTCCGCGAAAATTCTGCTCGGCCACCACGTACCCGTGTGAAGCGAGCCTGGCGGCGCGCTGCCGGGCGGAGGCGCCTTGCAGGCTGGCGTAGCGCTGTTCGTACAGCACCGGCCACGGTCCTTTGCCGGGCGGCGTGTAGAGATAAGTGGAGAGACGGACACCATCGCGCATCGGAACCATGATGTGCTGCTCGGTGACGCCGCCCAGATCGAGCGTCCTGGAGGACTGCGCCGCGGCAAGCGCCGGCAATGCGGCTGCTAAGAGGAGTCTGAAGATCATGATTGATTATGACGGTAAGGAGCGCAGGGCTTCACGGGCGCGTTTCATGGATGGCGGCTCCGGATCGGCCGGACCTTTCACGTAATAGGCCGCCGCCGCCGTGAAGTAAGGCTGCCATTCCGCGCTGACCAGCGGTGTGTCCTCGATCAGCGCCGCCAGGAACTTGTAATAGTGCACCTCGCTGACGCGCGATGCGGTGAATCGCAGCGCGGACGCAAAGAATGCCTGACGGCCGGCGGGGTCTCCAGCCAGTCCAAATACCCGGGCCGCTGTCTCGTCCGTGTCCTTGCGCAAGCCGGCGAAGACTTCGGCGACATCGCGATCGCGGGCGCCCTGTCTCGAGGCGGCTTCGAGATCGGTGATCCTGAACGCCCGCAGCGTCTCGGGGCGCGCGGCGGTCTTGAACTGGCCTACCCATCCGGCGGCCTGAAGCAGCAGGAGAAATCTCGTTTGCGGATCCGGAGCCGACTGGTACGCATATCGCAGCGCGTTGGTCGACGTCATGGAATGAATGCTGGCCAGCGACGCCGCCCCCCGCGCGCGCATCCGCAGCTCCGCCGACGCGAGGTGGATCGCGTCCCAGACGGCGCCGGCGCTGATCTTGTTTTTCACCATCCGGGCGGTGATCTCGGCGCACGCTTCGTCCGGCGAAGCATCGTGAATCACGGCGGCGATTGCGCGGGTCGCCCCGGAGTCCGCGTCATCCGAGCCCCAGGCGTCGCCGAGCTTCCCGAACGACTCTCTCAGCCGCTTGACGTTGGCCGAGTAGCACTGGTCGTCGAGCGCGTAGCCGTTCATCTGCTGCTGGCGGCCGAAGTCGAGCAGGCTCGAAACCAGCGAGCGCAGCACCGGCTCGGCATGCTGCCATCCGATCGTCTGCAGGGTGCGGCAGGCGTTGGCGGTATAGATGGCCTTGTGGCCGATGTTGCGGTAATCGCGGGCGCCGTATCGCCACAGCGCGGCGAAGACGTCGCCGGCTCCGCGGCCGCGGGCAAGGGCCACAACCGCCCGTTCCGCGCGTTCAAGGTCCCAGGCTTCCATGGCTGCCGCCAGTTCGGGACCCGCCTTTTCGGCGGTGGGCAGTGTTCCCTGCAGCCCGCGCATGGTGTAATCGCCGCCGGAGGCTTTGGCATCGCGCTCCTGGGCCGCCTTGAAATCGTCGAGGGCGTAGAACAGCGGCAGCATGCGGACGTCGGCTGGCGCTTCGAGGCTGATGAGGTGCGCCGAGTGGATGACGAACACGCAATGCAGGGCGAATCCGGGCGGCCTTGGATTCACGTTGCGGACGCCTGCAAGGAACAGGGCGGCCAGCATCCGGCGATAGGAAACGCCGCGACGCATCTGATCGACGGCCATCTCCGCGCACTTCTCGCGCGGAGTGTTCTCGATGAGGGAGACCAGCGGCTCGATCTCCGGCCGGAACCGGACTACGTCCGGCGTGACTTCGGCTTCGCCCCGCGCCAGCAGTAAAGGCGAGGCCAGTAATCCGTGAAACACGTCGCGCCGGGACAGCATCGTTCGACCTCCGTCGGGGCCATAATATCACCGATGCGCGCAGACTCTGGAACCGCGGTAAGAACCGGCTGCTATAAGATCATCCACTTCATGGCAGGCGGTTCGCCGCTCGAATCAATTCCAAATCCTGCAGCAGCGCGGCCAGGAATGCCTCGCGTGACGACCGGATGAAGAAATGCCCGCCTTCGAACTCGCGTCGGGCAAAGCTCGACGTGGTCTGGGCGCGCCAGGCTTCCAGGTGTTCCGGCCCTATGTTCGGATCCTCGCGCCCGCCGTAGGCGAAGATCGGAATATCGAGCGGGGGCTCCGGTTCATAGACATAGCTTCGGTAGAGCGCGGTATCGGACAGGAGCACGGGCAGAGCCAACTCCATCGCCTGCGGATTGTCCAGGATTTCGGCGGGGATGCCGTCGAGCCTCCGCAGCTGCTCCAGGAACTCCGCCTCTGTGGGGGCGGGCGGCGGAGTCCAGTTCAGACGAAACTGCGGGGCTCGCGAGGCCGAAACATAGAGAGCCAGCGGTCGAGGCCGGCCGCGGCGTCGCAGAGCCCGCGCCAGCTCGAAGGCGATCGCGCCTCCCATGCTGTGTCCGGCGAATGCGAAAGGATGATCGAGGTACGGCTCGATGGCGGCTTCGAGCCGCTCGATCAGCTCAGGCATGCTGGCGGCCGGTTTCTCGGCCAGCCGCGTTTCGCGCCCGGGCAGCCGGACCGCGCAGACGCTGGCGGCCGCGGCCAGCGCCGGAGTCCAGGGCGCGTAAGCGAGCGCGCCCGCGCCGGCGAAGGGAAAACAGAAGAGCCGCAATCGGGAGGGCTTCGGCTGCATGTAAGGGAACCACGGATGCTCGTGAACGCGTTGTTTTAATCGCAACGCCAGCAGCTTTTGCTTCTCGGCCGAAAGCTTCGGCGCCGCCGGCTGCGCTGTCCCGCGCTTCGGAGCGGCGGCGATCTTTTCCAAGAACCGCTCGAACGGCTCCACGCTCAATCCGCGCACGTAGCCGAGCGCCGCCGCCCGCGATTCCCGCGAGAGACGGCGGTACCAGTCCTCGTCTCCGAGCAGCTCTTCGAGCGCAGCCTGCCACGGTCCGGCGTCCTGCGGCGGGACTTCGGCCACCGGCACCATCTTCTCGTCGACCGCATGCTTGTAACGGGTGATCGGATTCACCGGCAGCAGGTAGGGGACGCCGAGCTTGGCTTCCGGAATCCCACCGACGTTGCTGGCAATCACGGGCACGCCGTGCGCCATCGCCTCGACCACGATGCGCGAGCGCGCCTCGGCCCAAAGCGATGGGACGAGCAGGACGCGCGTGCGCCGTAGCAGATCTCCGATCTCGTCAACCGGTTCGAGCACCGTAATGTTCGGATGTTCGCGCAGAGCCGCAAGATCCTCCGCATTCGTCCCCCAGGTGGGCGCCGCCGCGAAGCTCACCGAGGGCATACGGCCGGCCAGCGCCAGGAAGAGGGCAATGCCTTTCACGGCGCACGGATTGGCCAGCGTCACGAAAGGATTGTCGAACCCGCCCACGTCAGGGTACTCGCCGGACTCGAAGAGTGAGATCGGCACGTGGACCGCGTCTACGCCGCCCCACTGCCGTACATACCGGGCGACGTATTCGCTCACCCCGACGATGCCGTCCACCTGCCGCAGATGGTCCGCGCGCCGGGTATTCGGACCCGAGCTGTCCGGACCGAAGGGGACCGCGATGGTGGCGCGAACCAGGTGAACCACGCGGGCGCGGGGCGCGCGCAGAGCGATGTCGAGCAGCATCTGGGCCGGATCGTCGGTGGAGGTGAGAATCACGTCCGGGTCGAACGCCTGCACATGGGCTGCGAAGAAGGCGCGGAAATGGGCGTCGGCGGTGAGCGTGCGGATGTCGACACCGTGCAAAGTAAACCGAACTTCCGGCAGAGCCGTCTCGGGCCTGACGCCGCGAGTCGAAAGCTGCTTCAGGTACTCCTCATGCGGGGCCGTCCCGAAACGCTCGATGCGCGCAGCCACACGTGTTTCGTGGCCGCGAGCCGCCAGCGCCTCCATGAGCAGGCGGTTTGACCGGTCGCCGCCGCCGTGCGAGGGATAATAGAGCGAATTCTGCGCCAGCAGGATGCGCATTACTTCTGAGCGCGCTCCCGCAGCTTGCGCAATAGCAGCGCCCGGCGCGCCGGAGATAGAGTCTCGAGCGGTCCGCCCGGCTTGGGCTCGATGGCCGCGATGGGCCCGGAGGCGCCGAGTCCCAGGAGCATGTCTTCCATTCGCGAAGCCCGCAGCGAGCCGACAAAGCGCAGAGCCGCCCGGCGGGACGCCTCTGCCTCGGCCGCGTAAGTGTCGTGATCGCCCACCAGCGCCGCCAGCGCCCGCTCCCACGGCGCGATGTCCTGCTCCACTTCCACCGGTTTCGGCATATGGTTCTCGTCGAACTCAGGCTCGTATTTCTCGATAGGACGCACCGGAATGACGAAACGGGTGCCCCGCTTGGCTTCTGCAAGCCCACCGGAATCGCTGGAGATCACCGGCAGTCCGCGGAGCATGGCCTCCATGGCGATCAGTCCGAAGCCTTCGTACCATAGCGACGGCATCAGCAGCAAAAGCGAACGGGAGAGCGCCTGTTCGATATTGGGCACCGTATCGAGCACGGTCACGTTGGGCAGCTCGGCCAGCGCAGCCAGGTCCGCGGCCGTGGTGCCCCAGCCCTTGAGGGCGGCGAACGGTGTAGCCGGGAAGGCGCGCGCCAGCGCCAGGAAGATGCGAATACCCTTGACCACGCACGGATTGATCATCAGTACCCAGCCTTCCCCGAAGGCGCCGAAGCGGGCAAACGGGGGCTCACCGTAAATCGGTGGATGAATGACGGCGGCTTCACGGCCCAGGTGCTGCCGGATGTAGGCCTGCATGTGGTTCCCGATGGCGACGATGGCCCGAGCTTCGCGGATGAGCGACGCGGCATGCAGGTCGGGATTCCAACTGGCGGGGCCGAACGGGTAGAACTGCGGCGTGTGAGCCAGATATACGATGCGGTCCGGCGCGGCCGCGCAGGCTTCGCGCAGGAGCATGTGGCTCAAATCTTCAGACGACACCAGAACGAAATCGGGTTCGAAACGCAGTATCTGCTCGCGCAGCACGGCGCGCCGTCTTACCAGATCCCTGAATGCAGCGATCGGCACTCCTTCGCGCGTCGAGTGGGAAGCGTCGGCGTCCCCCGGACAGACCACCAGGCACTGGTGCCCGTTTGAAGCCAGGTGTTCCAGCCAGACGAGATTGCTGCGCGTGGAGCCTCCGCGGGCGGGATGGTGAGTGGCGCTGGAGGTGAGAAGAATCCGCATGGCGGCAGCTCAGGCCCGTCCCGCTTCAGGTTCGCTTTCGGCCAGCAGGCGTCGCGCCTCTTCATCGGACAGGCCTTCGATCTCGCGCAGCAGGTCGGCGTAGCCGGCCGAATCGAGGCCGCCCAGCCGCGCCAGGTCGATGCGCTGGGACAGATCGGCAAGGGTGAGGCCGCTCGAATACACATCATCGATCGACAACTCGACGCCGAAGGTTTCGTGGATCCGCACCAGCAGCAGGACCGCCAGAAGTGAGTGCCCGCCGAGGTCGAAGAAGTTGTCGGAGAGCTCAACGGACGGGACTTTCAGCAAATCCGCCCAGATTTCGGCCAGCGTGGATTCGGTCGCCGTGGACGGACCTGCCAGGGCGCCGCGGCTTTGCCGGCGCATTTCCGTAACGATCTGGGACGGAGTGGAGAGGGTCCGCGCGATCTGCACGTAATCGATGCGTTTCGCGGCGGCATGCGCCGGTCTTGCCGCCGGAGCGGGACCTTCGGCGGCGGCGACGGGCTTCCACTCGAGTCCGAGGATCGCCGCAACCGGGAAAAGATAAGTCCAGCCAGTCTCGGACGCCGACCGGACAGCTCCTTCGATGCCCTCCAGGAACTGCCGGGCGGGCGCATTCCTGCGGGTCGGAACGAGGGGCGCCGCGACCACGCTGGAGCCGTCCCGGGACGCCAGTTCCGCCAGAAACGCCATCATGCGGTGCTCCACACCGCGGCCGAGCGCGCGGCAGCTCAACAGAAAGCTGTCGATAACGAGCCCGTTTTCGCGAGTTACGATCATCAGGCCGACCAGGCCGTAATCGCCAAAGCGGTCGCTGACGTCTACGGTGAAGCATTGGTGGCTCCCGGCGTCGATCAGATTCTGGATTTCGGCCCCGGTGCGGCGCACTCCGGAGAAGTTGAACTGATTGGTGCGCTGGGTAAGCTGGGCCGCGCGCGGCAGGCTCCGCGCAGTCAAAGGTTGGATACGGACCTCCAGATTCAAGTTGGCCAGGAACTGCTCGAGGCTCGAAGTCCGCCGCAACTCCGCGCTGAACTCGCGGCTTTGCCGGTAGTAGGCGTTGCGGTTGCGATCCTCTTCCGTCACTACCGGACGGTCGAAAGCCCACAGGTGATCGAGAAAGCGCTCAATCCCGGCGGGATCCGCGGGCAGCGGGATCGCCAGCGTTTCGGGAGATATGCTCTCCACTTCGGCGCATTCTTTGGGGTTGTCGTCGACAAAGATGAAGCTGTCGGCGCCCAGGTCGAGCTCACGGGCTAAAGCGGCCAGATTTTCGCCCTTGGACTCCCAGTTGATGCGCCAGGCGGCGAAATGGCGGAGCTGGAGCGGCATCTCCGGATTGTTCTCGAAGACCTCGATCACGTCCGATTCATTGTTCTTACTGGCCATGGCGAGCAGCATGCCGGAATCCCGCTGCCTCAGCATGAACTCCTGCAGCCGGCGGCGAGGCTCGTCCAGGACGACGCCGGTCGGTCCGTCTTCGCCGCAAATACCGCTCCAGAGCGTGTTGTCGCAGTCGAGCGCGACAACTTTGTAAGGTGGGCGCGTGATCGCATGGGCGAAGCGCACGAGCGCCGTTCCGAGCGCGGCGTACCAGGCGTCGGTATAGGGAATGTGGCCGAGCTGGCCGGCCCCCGGGGCTTCGTAGTCTTCCACCGGATACTGGCGGGCGATCTCTCCGTAATGCAGCCACTGCATTCCGGGAATTCCAGCGGCGGCGGAAGAGATCATGGACTCGATTTCGCGGGCGTCACGCAGTCGCGCCGGATCGGAATTGAACGCGACGGACGCGGGGCACAGACAAAGAACCGACGGCGCGGTGAAGTGGACCGATGGCAGGACGTCCAGCAGGTGATGGATATTCGACCGGATACGGCCGAGATCCTGGCCGAAGTCTTCGAGCCGGATCAGGATGGCGTTGATGCCGCCCCGATTGGCCGCGAACAGGCCGGCCGGGTCGAGCAGCGTCTGCTCGATCTGATGGTACGGAGCAAACCGTGTCTCGAAATCCTGACTCAGCCGCCGTCCCCAAAAGGAGATGACGCGGGACAGAGGATCGGCTGTGAACGTGGCGCCAATGCAAAAGCGAAATGCGGCAGCAGGCGGGTTGGTCGTGTTCGATAGGGTCACCGGTATGCGATCGTTTGGCGGTTGCCAGAATTTCATTGTACTTGCGGAGAGAGCCGTGTGTGCCGGCGTGACTCCATTCAGCCGGTGGATCGGCGAGCCGGTCTTATTTTTCCGCTAACTTATGACGGGAATCTGCGTATAGAACTAGGTGAGCAATCTACTCATGGACCTTCGATTCGCTCTCCGCTCGCTTCGCCGCAGTCCATTATTCTCCACAGTGGCGATTCTATCGGTCGCGCTGGGCATCGGTTGTAACACCGCGATTTTCACACTGCTTGACCAGGTGCTGCTGCGGCGCTTACCCATCAAGGATCCCGATAGTCTGGTGATGCTCTATCAGCGGGGAGCCCATAACGGAAGCAATATGGGCGACCGGATGCACTCCTATCCGATGTACCGGGACTTTCAGCAAAAGGCGATGCCGTTGGCCGAGGTCCTGTGCCGCCGTCTGGTTTCCACCTCCGTTACGGTCGACGAGAACACGGAGCGGGTGGACGCCGAGATGGTCTCCGGAAATTATTTTTCGATGCTGGGGGTATCGGCGGCCGTGGGGCGGGTCTTCAATTCTCAGGAGGATGATCAGGTTTATCAGGGCCATCCCGTCGTGGTGCTGAGCTATGACTACTGGCACAGCCGCTTCGTGGACGATCCCAAGGTCATCGGCAGGAAGATCCTGGTCAAT
>DATJFH010000132.1:0-44252 GCA_035495815.1 Bryobacteraceae bacterium | reverse complement strand
GAAGCCGCTCACTACGGTGCTCGCGGTAGGCGTATTCCCCGGGCAATTGCAGAGAGTGGGATCCGCGGTGATGGTGAGCGGGGTTCCCGAAACCCAGCGGAACACTCCGTCGATCTGCCAGGGTCCGAGAATCTTGCCGATCACGCCTTCGCTCAGCACGCCCGTGTTGGCCCCGATCGGGAGTTGCCAGACGTGGCTGAGGGTGAACATGTGCGCGCGGTCCCAATCGGACGGTCCGTAGTTCGCCTGGAAGCTGCTGTTATTCAGCAGCGGCGCGGTTCCGCCCGTTCCATGGTCGAGTGACCGGCTGTAGGTGTAGGCCGCCGTGAAGCTGAGGCCCTGCCCGAAGCGCTTCGAGAGGCTCGCCTGCAGCGAGTTGTAGTTGCTGGTGAGTCCCGTTGCCCGCTCGATCACGCTGGCCGTTCGTCCGAACCGGCTGAAGAACGGCTGGCCCACGGAGCCTGTACCCGGCGCCGCGGCGTTCAGGTCGCGGCTGTACGGCAGCTCCCGGCCAAGATTGCCGGCGTAACCGATCGAACCGACCAGCCCGTAGCGGCCGAGGTCGCTCTGGATCTGGAAGTCGAAATTCTGAACGTAGGGCGTCCGGACGTTGGATGGAGTGAAATACACCGGGATATTATTCGCGCTGACCGCCGCTGTGGCGGTTGCGAACGAGGCCGGCGGGGCGGCCGGCAAACGGCTCAGAGAGGCGCCCGGAGCGGCCGCGAAGCTTCCCATGGACCCGCCGCTCGAGGTTCCGATATTGGTCATGAGCGATCCGGCCCAGAAATTCAGCGGCCCGTTGAAAAAGTTGATGCCGTAGCCGGCCCGCACGACCACCGAGCCCAGGGGACGGTAAGCCAGCCCGATTCGCGGAGCCACATTCTTCCAGTTCGTCTGGATATTCCCGACATTGTCCACGCCGTTCACGTTGGTGGGCAGCAACTGATTGGCGGCCGGATCATAGATGAAGACCCCGCTCGAGTTCATGGGAGCGAGCGGAGTGAAGACGTCCCAACGGCCGCCGATGTCGAGCGTCAGCCGGCGGCCGAGCTTCAGCGAATCGGAAACGTAAGCGGCGGCCTGCCATTGTGTATAGCCGGGATTCCAATAGCCGGCGTCTCTTCCCGCCTGCGTCGGTGTGCCGAGGAGGAAGGAAGCGAATGAATTCGCGAATGTCCCGAACGGCCCCAAGCCTTGTCCTGTGGGGGATGCCGTGGCGCCCGGTCCGAAGACATAGCCTGCGCCGGGGCCATAAGTGTAGTTCTGGAAGCCGCTGGCCCGGATGTGCCAGACATCGAAACCGAGGCGCAGCGTATGCCTGCCGGTGACCACGTTCCACCCGTTGGTCACGTTGAAGTTGTTATTGATGTTGTGCTGCGGAAAGTTGGCCGTCGAGCCGAATGCTTGCATGCCGGTGATGCTGAACTGAGGGATGACGGCGTTGGCGATCCCGGTCGTCGGATCGGAAAATCCGAGTCCGGCCGGCGTGAAAGGACTCGCCATATTCCGAAGCCTGTCCGAGTAGCGCGTATAGTTCAAGCGGAGATCGACTACGCCGGACGGCGAAAAGCTATACGATCCTCCCAGCATTGCGTTGTGGTTCAGGAGGCGCCCGTTGCCGCCTCCCAGCAGTCCGAGAGGCGAGCTTTCATCGGTAATGTAGTTGGCATAGCTCCAGCGCGTGAACAGATTCGCTTTCTCGCCAATTCTGTGGTCCAACCGCACGTCGCCCCGATGCCCATCGTTGCGGTAAGGAACATTGGCGAAGTAGTTGTTCTCGAAGCCCTCCAGGTTTGGCAGGGGCATCCCCGCCATAAGAGACTGCGCGACGGGTGCGATCCGGGCGGGCGGAATCACGTTATTGGCGAACGGCGAGCGTCCGGCGCCCGACGCCGTGCCGGTCGCGGGATTATAAAGCGTCAGGCCGGGTACGGCGCTGAAGTTGCCGGCGCGGAAATCCGCCGTCGGCACGGTCGTCACGGTAGGAACCTGGCTTCTATCGAGACTCCCTTCGTAATTTATGAAGAAGAACGTCGTGTCGCGGTGGAGCGGTCCGCCCACGCTGACGCCGAACTGGTTGATATTCGAGTGGGATTGAGCGAAACCCTTCGGATTGAAAAAATTCCGGGCATGGAAAAAGCTGTTGGAGTTGAATTCGAAAAGGCTGCCGTGGACGTCGTTCGATCCCCTGCGCGTGGCTGGATTGAGAATGCTCCCGGCGGCCCTACCGTATTGAGCGTCGTAATTGCTGGTGATCAGGTTTAATTGCTGTACGCCCTGCGACGGCGTCACGTACACGCTGCGGCCGGTAAACGGCTCGATATTCGGCACGCCGTCGAGCGTTTTATAATTCGTGCCATCCGCCAGCCCGTTGGTCTCCCAGATACGATCTCTCTGCGGATCGAGAAGCCTCGATTCGAGCGGCCGCGGCGGCGTTACGCCCGGAGTGAACTGGGTCAGCTCCTGATGATTCCGGTCGAAGATGGGCGTTTCGGTCACGTTGCGGGCCGGGAATGTGATCGCGGCCTGCGCGTTCTCAGGCTCGACGAGGACGGCGGTAGCTTGCACCTGCACGGTTTCCTGCACATTGCCGTGTTCGAGTTCCACCTGAATCGTAGCGGGCCCGCCCGTCACCAGGTCGAGATTCTGCACCGAAGATCGCTTGTAGCCGGAATACTCCACCTCGACGCGGTAGGCCCCCGGAGGCAGTCCCGCGATCACGAAGGCTCCGTCCGGTCCGGTAAGCACTTTTTGCGGAGTGCCTCCATTGACCGGCGTCACCGTAACGGTGGCGTTGGCGACCGGCGCTCCGGCCGAGTTATTGACCTTTCCCGAGAGCGAGCCGGTGGTTTGAGCGGATAATCCGAAAATCAGAATAAGTGGAGCGATGAAAATCAGAAATTTGAATCGGCGTTTGTTCATTGAGTGAACTCCTGAAGCAGTCAGTTTGAATGGAATGTTTCCTGAAAGAAGAGCCCCTGAGAAAGAGAATGGCGGTTCCTTCCCGCGCTCCAAAAAAAGCGTGTACTGAACATGAACTTTGTACACGGCAAAAACTGCCTTCGTGGCGGCATCCTGTACGCAACGCGCGCAGATCGCAGCCGGTGCTTCGAAAAGGAGCAAAATCGATGCCATTGGAGCGGTTTTCTCCTTTGCTGAGAACGCGTTCGTCGCATCGAACCGATCCGAAATTCGGGAGCAGGCAATCCCGGATTCCGTAGACCTACCCGGCGGTGGAAGGCGCCTGATACCATGGCCGGATGATCGCCAGAATCGTCGTTCCCGCTCTTCTTCTGCTTGCGCCGGCGCTGCTGCAGCCGGCCGAGGAGTACGCGCTCGGACCGGACTCCCAGCCACAGGCAGGCGTCCCCAAAGGCGCCGTCAGCCGGCGCAGCTGGTCGACCAGTAGAATTTTCCCCGGTACGACGCGCGAGTATTGGGTCTACGTTCCGGCGCAGTACAAAGCGGACAAGCCCGCGCCGGTGATGGTTGTCTTCGACGGAGGCGGCTTCGTGACCGGCGAGGGCCGCTGGCGCGCCCCCATCGTCTTCGACAATCTGATAGACAAAGGGCAGATGCCGCCCGCCATCGGCATCTTTATCAACCCCGGCGTGGCTCCAGCCCTCACGGCCGATCAGCAGCCGCGCTTCAACCGCAGCTTCGAATACGACGCTCTGGGCGACCGCAACGCCCGCTTCCTGATCGAGGAGATCCTGCCCGAAGTGGGCAAGGAGTACAACCTGTCCAAGGATCCCAACGACCGGGGTGTCGCCGGCTCCAGCTCCGGCGGGATCGCGGCCTTCACCGTCGCCTGGACGCATCCCGAGGCCTTCCGCCGTGTCATCAGCTTCGTCGGCAGTTATACGAACCTCCGCGGCGGCGAGATTTATTCCTCGCATATCCGCAAGACCGAACCCAAACCTTTGCGCGTCTTCCTCCAGGACGGCCGGAACGATCAGAACATCTACTCGGGAAACTGGTTTATCGCCAATCAGGACATGGCCTCCGCGCTCGCTTACGCCGGATACGATTCCACTTTCGTCATCGGCAACGAGGGACACAACAACAAGCACGGCTCGGCAATCCTGCCCGACGCCCTCCGCTGGCTATGGCGGGATTACCCGAAACCGATCGCCAAACCCACGACGATCGGCGAACGGCAGTACGTCGGAATGATCCTCGAACCCGGAAAAGAGTGGGAGATGGTCAGCCAGGGGCACAAGTTCACCGAAGGCCCGGCCGTCGACCGCCAGGGAAGCGTGTACTTCACCGATATCCCCAACAATCGCATTCACAAGATCTCGACGGACGGCAAGGTGACCGTATTTAAAGAGGACACGGGCGGCGCCAACGGCCTGATGTTCGGTCCGGACGGCCGCCTTTACGCCTGCCAGAACAGGCGTAAGCGAATCGTGGCCTATACCCCGGACGGAGCCGAATCGGTCATCACGGAGGGAGTGGGCTCGAACGATCTTGCCATCAACAGCCGGGGCGAGATCTATTTCACCGATCCCGGCGGAAAAACGGTGTGGTTCATCGACCGGAACGGCGCGCGCCGGCCGGTCGTGCAGGAGGGGATCACGTTTCCGAACGGGGTACGCCTCTCGCCCGATTACGCCCTGCTCTCCGTGGCCGACTATGCGAGCAAATGGGTCTGGTCGTTCCAGGTGCAGCCGGACGGATCGCTGGCCAATGGCCAGCCTTTCCACCGGCTCGAAACCGAGGACGACGCCGCGGTGGGGCCCGACGGCATGACGGTCGACAGCGAAGGGCAGCTGTACGTGGCCACGCGCATCGGCGTGCAGGTCTGCGACCAGGCGGGCAGGGTGGTGGCCATTATCGGCAAGCCGCAGCCGGGCGCTCTGTCGAACGCCGTCTTCGGCGGACCGGGCTTGCAGATGCTCTACGTCACTGCCGGGGACAAAGTATTCCGCCGCCAGCTTCGCAGAAAAGGCGTGTTCCCCTGGACGCCCGTAAAACCGCCGGCTCCCAGGATGTAAAAAGCGGGCTGCCGGCCGTTATCGCCGGCCCGCCGACTTCTAGTCCACTCCGAACTTCTTCTTGAGCGGCGCGTACTTCTGGCGCGCCTCGGCCGCCGTCTTGTCGGGCGGCAGAGGATGCAGCACGTGGTGCAGGAACTCCAGCGCTTCCATCTGCCGGGGACGCAGGCTCGCGCCGACGTGGTCTGCGCCGTACACGTAGTGGTATTCGTGGGTGATCTTCGCGTCGTACAACACGCGATGAAGCAGTTCCGTGCCCTCGTCCAGGTGGAAGAGATCCTCCGAACCCGCGTCCAGGTAGATCTTGAGGCCGGAGTTTCGGAGCTTGTCCGGATTTGCCTTGGCGATCGACGCGGGATTGCTCTGCTCCCAGAAGACCGGATCCACGGGCGTGCCGAAGGCGGCCTCGAACAACTGGTCGCTGCGCCACCAGCGGTGGCGGGGCTTCATGTCCTTCCAGTGCAGGATGGGCTCGATGCCCGCTCGAGCGCCGCCAGTCCGCCGTAAAGTTCCGGGTGCTTGAAGCCGAGCCGCAGCGAGCCCATGCCTCCCATGGAAGCGCCCATGAGCAGGTTTTCCTTGGGATCCCTGCTGGTGTTGTAGTTCTTCTGGATGTGCTCGCGGAACGGTCCGGTGAGGAGCGTCTCCCATTTCTCCGGGCCGTTCTTCTGATCCATGTAGAAAGCGCGCGGCGTGGCGCTGGGCGCGACAATCACCATGCGGGCCAGCTTGCCGGCTTGCCACAGCTCTTCGATCATGGCGCGGCTGCGTCGCAGTTGGGACCGGTCACCGCCGCCGCCGTGCAGATACAGCAGCATGGGCAGCGGCTTCCCGGTCTTCGAAAAGTTGTCCGGCAACAGGACGGCATACGGCGCCGGCTTGATCACCAGAGTACTGGCGAAGTCCGACTCGATGAGCTGGGTGTCCGCCCGGACGGCCGCCGTCATCAGGATGACCGTGGCGAGGCTGGCGATCACTTTCATTTGCCAGATTGTCGCACAGCCTTGGAGTTGTTACTTGCGGACCAGGAAGACGGCCACTTCGGCTCTCAGATTCTGCAGCATCGCGATCCGCCTGTGTCCGGCCAGGCAGTAGCGGCGCTCGACGGTCAACTGTTCCCGAGCGGCCAGCGACTCGAAATCGTCAACGCTGAGCACGTGAATATTGGGCGAGTCGTGCCACTCGTGGGGAAACAGCTTGGTCTTGGGGGCGCGGCCGGTGAACAGCATGGACATGCGGACGGACCAGTGGCCGAAATTCGGAAAGGCGACAATCGCCCGGCGGCCGACGCGCAGCATCTCACGCAGAACCTTGACCGGAGCGCGGGTCTCCTGCAGTGTCTGGCTGAGGATGACGTAATCGAAAGCCTGATCGGGATAGTCGGCGAGGCCTTCGTCGATGTCACCCTGGTAGACCGAGACGCCGCGGGCGATGGCGCGCTGCACTTTGGCGCCGGACATCTCCACCCCGCGCGCGTCGACACCCTTGTTCTCCGCCAGCCACTCGAGCAGCTCGCCTTCTCCGCAGCCCAGGTCGAGCACCATGGCGCCGGGCTCCACGATCTCGCCGATGATGGCGTAATCGCTGCGTCCGAGAAGTTCCCCGACGAAAGGCTTGCGCCTCTCCTCCACCACCGCCGTGCTCACGCCGCGGACTCCTTGCCCACGGACCTTTCCTTGAGAGCGCTGGCGAGGAATCCGCGAATCAGATCGGTCTGCTCGGCGACGTCCACCAGGAAAGAATCGTGCCCGTAGTTCGAAGGAAGCTCGCAATAGGCCACGTTCAAATTGCGGCGGCGAAGAGCGCGCACGATCTCGAGCGACTGATAACTGGGATAGAGCCAGTCCGAGCTGAAGCTGATCACCAGGAAGCGGGCTTTCACTTTTTCGAGCGTGGTGGCCAGCGATCCTCCCTCTCCGGCCAGGTCGAAGTAATCCATCGCCTTGGTGATGTAGAGATAGGAATTGGCGTCAAAGCGGTTGACGAACTCGCTCCCGCGGTAGCGCAGATAGCTTTCGACTTCGAAGTCGACCGAGAAATCGAAGCCGAACTTCTCCTTGCTGCGGAGGCGGCGGCCGAATTTTTCGCGCATCGAATCGTCGCTCATGTAGGTGATGTGGCCGACCATGCGGGCCACCGCGAGTCCGCGCGCGGGCGGCTTGCCGGTGTAATAATTGCCCTCGTTCCAGTCGGGATCCGCGACGATGGCCTGCCTGCCCACTTCGTTGAAAGCGATCTGCTGCGCGCTGTGCCGCGCCGTAGTGGCGATGGGAATCGCCGCCGCGACCGAATCGGGATAGGAAACGGCCCATTCGAGCGCCTGCATTCCGCCCATGGATCCGCCGGTAACGGCCAGCAGCCGTGAAATGCCGAGGTGATCGACCAGCATTTTCTGAAGCCGCACCATGTCGCGGATGGTGATGACCGGGAATGTCATGGCGTACGGGCAGCCCGTAGCGGGGTTTATGGAACCGGGACCGGAGGAGCCGCGGCATCCGCCGAGGACGTTGGAGCAGATGACGAAATACTTCGCGGTATCGAACGCCTTGCCGGGACCGATCATGTTGTCCCACCAGCCCGGCTTGCCGTTCTCATGACTGACACCGGCGGCGTGCGCGTCTCCGGAGAAAGCGTGCAGGATCAGGATGGCGTTCGTGCGGGAAGGATTCAACTCGCCATATGTCTCGTAAGCTACATCGACCGGAGCCAGCGTTGCCCCGTTGTCGAGCGCGATCGAGTCGAACCGCGCGAACTGTGTCTCAACGATCATGGATATTTCCAACCATTATAACGCCGCCGGTGCGCGCTCCGGCAGTGAGTGCGTTTTCCGCCGCATGCACTCGGGTCTCACCGGCAGTCAAGAAGTAGAGACGGTCCAAGCTTGCCTTCCTGACGCGCTTCATTGGCGGCCGCGTTTGGGCCAGTTGTCGCGTTAGGGCCTGCCATCGCGCGCTACTCTCCGCAAGTCGAGTACGCGCGCGTGTACGGATACCGGCTCTTAGCGCTCTACGGCTTTCAAAAAAGGATGGAAGGCAACCAGGCGCCGGCCGGTTCATTGTAGAGGCCGATCGTCATGAGCGTCATCGGTTCGACGACGCGAAGTCCGTTCTCCAGGCACCAACTGAACAGCTCTGCGTTCCGCGTCGGCACGAGGATACCAGGACCGCCGAAGGACTCCGCAGAGGAGATGAGGGCTTGAAGATCTTGGTTGCTCTGCGCAATGGCATGTCCGAAAAACGCGAGGGCGGTCGCGTAGCCCGTGATCTTCCCTCGCTGCGACACGACCACTGCTGTGCCCTGTTCAATGGCGTCGTGGAGTTCTCCGGCTCGATCGTGACCGTGGACTTGCACCGCAATTTCGTTGCACCGAGCGATGTCCGAAATCGTCGCCTTCCGTACCGGGAGTCGCTCCATCTCCTGCCGAAGCGCCGGTCCCTGCATTACGGAGATCGGCTCGCGGACGACAAAGCCCAATTTCGTATACAGCGAAAGCGATCGGTTGTGGAAAGCTGCTTGCAGCAGTCTGACGCCGGCGCACTGCCGTTCGCGCGTTCGCTGCAAGACGGCATTCATCAACATACGTCCGACACCGACATTCTGGAGTGCGGGGTCGACGGTAATCGGTCCGACTCCCGCAATTGCACCTCGCTCATCCAGGCAGTTGCTGCCGACGATTCGCCCGTCCGACTCTGCGATCACACAGTAGAAATGAGGATGCGAAAACATCATCGAAAGGACGTTGGTCGCTGCTTCGACGGCGGGGAAATCCGGTGGAAAAGAGTGCTCCGTGTTGATTCGGCGAAACGCCTCGTAGCAAATCTTTCCCGCGCTTGCTGCGTCTTCGGGTTTCGCCGTCCGGATACCCACGGATTGCGGTTGCGGAATAGCCATTCCTTGACCTGACATCACAAAGAGCCCTCCTCTAATGTCCTTTCATGTACGCGCCTGTGTCACGCTCTCGTGGATCGGCTCACCCGGGGAAGCGAGCCCCAACCGCGCGACCAGCCCTGGCACGCTGCCGACATCGATCTTCTGTCCATACCGGCTGCACAGCGCAGTAACGGCCTGTGTATCGGCGTTATCCTTGCTGTCATTTACAATCCTCTCGTTCACGCTACACTGGTGACGCTTCGAATATAGCGCCGCTGTAGAGTGTGGTCAACTTGGGAGGACATCATTGTTCTATGAAAAGACGCGCCTATCGAATGAAGAAGCGGGCCGATTCCGAAGCACAGATGCGCCTGCGGATCACGCGGAGCATCGTCGCGCTCCACGGAACCCTGGGCCCTTCGCGCACGTCAATCAGCTCAATCGCCAAGCACGCGCGCGTCCCTCGATCGACCGTCTATCGCCATTTCCCCAATGAGGAGGCGCTGTTCACTGCATCCACGGGTCACTGGCTCGCGGCGAATCCGTTTCCCGATTTGCGCCCGTGGGCTCCGTTACAGAATCGCGACGAGCGCCTGCGGATGGTATTGCGCGAACTCTATCCCTATTACCGGAAAACACAACGCATGTTCGAGAACGTCCTGCGCGATGAAGAGACGATGCCCATTCTGAACCAGATGCTCGGCGGGTACCGGCGGTACGTGGGTGATGCTCGGAAGATTCTGATGCAAGGTCACGGCCAGCCGCCGTCCGCGCGTCGGCGCATCCATGCGGCCCTTGGACATGCTCTCGCGTTCCTGACGTGGCGCTCTCTCGCCGTTGACCAAGAACTGAATGACAACGAGAGCGCCGAGTTGATGATTTTGCTCTGTCGTGCAAACAGCAAGTGATCGGTCGAACGAGTCTGTTTCCGATTTTCGCGCCGCCATGCGTTCCGTGGCTCAAGGCGACCAACAACCTTCGGCCGGCGGGCGCCGCGGCGCGCGACCGGCGCATCATCCAAACCGGCGGCGAAGTTTTCCTTCCGATACCGGCATGATACTCTGATGGCCGTGATCACGACGAAGCAGAACGACGCGATCGTGGCGGCGCTCGGCGAGTTTCAAATCGAGCTGCCGTCCTGGGGATTCGCCAACACGGGTACCCGCTTCGGGAAATTCCTGCAGGCCGGCGCGGCCGCCACCATCGACGAAAAGCTCAGCGACGCCAGCCAGGTGCACCGCTGGACCGGAGTTTGCCCAACGGTCGCGCTGCACGTCCTGTGGGACCTGCCCGAAGGAGTGGACGGCGTAGAAAAGGTTCAGGCGCTGGCCAAACATCACGGGCTGCAACCGGGTTCCATCAATCCCAACGTTTTTCAGGATCAGGTTTACAAGTTTGGCTCACTCGGCAATCCGGACCCGGACGTCCGGCGCCAGGCGCTGGACCACATCCTCGATTGCGTGGAGATCGCCCACCGCCTCGGAAGCCGTGACATTTCGCTGTGGTTCGCCGACGGATCGAACTATCCCGGAACACAGAACATCCGCAGCCGGCGGAAATGGTTCGAAGCGGGGCTGGCAGCCGCCCACGCGAAGCTCTCCGGAAGCCAGCGCATGCTGGTCGAGTACAAGCCCTTCGAGCCGGCCTTCTATCACACCGACATCGCGGACTGGGGGATGGCGCTGTTGCTGGCCCGGGCGGCCGGTCCGCAGGCGAAAGTCCTGGTCGATACGGGCCACCACTACCAGGCGCAGAACATCGAGCAGATCGTGGCCTGGCTTCTGGACACGGGCATGCTAGGCGGCTTCCATTTCAACGACCGCCGATACGCCGACGACGATTTGACCATGGGGTCCATCGACCCCTACCAGGTGTTCCGCATTTTTCACGAGATCCGGATGTTCGAATGGGAGACCGGCGGGCGCGCCGGCATCGCCTACATGATCGATCAAAGCCACAATCTCAAAGGCAAGATCGAAGCCATGATCCAGACTGTGACCACGGCGAGGGAGTTGTATGCGAAGGCGGCGCTGGTCGACCACGCAAAGCTGGCGGCGCATCAGAACGCCTGTGAGTTAGTGGACGCCGAGGAGTGTCTCAAGAGCGCCTTCGCGACAGACGTTCGTCCGGTGATTCGGGAATGGGCGCAGTCGAAAGGGTTGCCGGGCGACCCGATGGACGCTTATCGCCAGAGCGGATACCAGGCGCGGATCGAGGCTGCGCGCGGCGAGCGGAACCTGGCGGCGGTCTCGAGCTACGCATAGTTAAAGATGCCGCGCTACGCCTTCAGACTGCGCCTCCGGCCGGACGCCATCGAGCAGTACGAACTGGAGCATGCCCGTGTGTGGCCCGAGATGCTGGCCAAACTGAAGGAAGTCGGGATCTCGGAGTATTCGATTTTCCGCCGGGATCAGGACCTTTTCCTGTCGCTCAGCGTGGACGATTTCGACCGCGCCTGGGACGCGTTGGACCGGGATCCGGTGAACCAGCGCTGGCAGCAGTTCATGAGCCGCTTTTTCGAGCCGGGTCCGGAGACGCGGCCGGGAGAGCGGTTCGCCATGATGAAAGAGATTTTTCGGATGGAATGACGTGTCATGGCGTGAACATGAAGAGTCGCCCGCGGAGTGGAACGCTTCGAGCGTGCGGGACGCGTGAACCAGGGCCTGCCGCCGCGGTTCGATTTCTTCACCACGATGTATAATGTCCGACATTCAAGGAGGTCTATGCAGCCGTTCCGCCGTATGGCAGTGGCCTTGCTGATCCTGCTCGCGCCCGCGGGAGCGCAGGAGTTTCGCGGCGCCATTCTGGGCCGCATCACCGACCCCAGCGGAGCGCCGGTCGCCGGCTGCGCGATCGAGGCGGTGAACATCGAAACCGGCGTCAAGATCGGCTCCAGGTCGAACGAAGCAGGCAATTACCAGATCCCGTTCCTGGTCCCGGGCAACTATACCGTTCAGGTCGAGCATGCCGGTTTCAAGCGCATCGAGCGGTCGGGGCTGCGCGTGGCCACCAACACTCAGGTCACATTGGACCTTTCTCTCGAACTCGGAACCGCGACCGAGACGGTCAACGTAACGGCCAGCGCCCCGCTGCTGAATACGGCCAGCGCGGACCTGGGCCATGTGGTCGAAAAGAACTATCTCAGCTCTATTACCGTCAACCTCACGCGCAACGTGTTGAACACCGTCCGGCTCACTCCGGGCGTGACCGGCGGCGGCGCCACCGTCACCGGGAATAACGCGGGCTCCTTCAGCATCGCCGGCGGCGGCTCCACCACCGGACGCATCGAGTTCCTGGTCGACGGCATTCCCAACACGACGGCCCATAATGCCGGAGGTGTCGTGTTCATCCCCTCCATCGACGCGGTGGAGGAGATCAAAGTCCACACCACCATGTTCGACGCGCAGTACGGGCATTCGAACGGCGGCGCGATCAATATCACTACGCGGGGCGGCACAAACCAGCTGCACGGAAGCGCGTACCTGTATAAGCGCTGGTCGGATCTCAACGCCAACAGCTGGACCAACAATACGGCCGGACTGCCGAAGCCGCCGACCGAGTATTACCAGTTCGGCTATTTCGTCGGCGGTCCGATCATCCTCCCGAAGATCTACGACGGCCGCAACCGGACCTTTTTTTCGACGACCTTTGAAAAGGACCGCGATTCGGTCGAGTTGACGCGCCGCGCCCGCACTCCATCCGACGCCGAGAAAGCCGGCGACTTTTCGCAAACGCTGAACCGGCGCGGCGGACCGTTCACGCTTTACGATCCCAACACCACGATCGTCACCGCCGGCCGGGCGACGCGGCAGCCTTTCGCCAACAACCGGATTCCAAGCTCCCTCATCACTCCCACCGGCGCGGCATGGATGAAACTGTATCCGTCGCCCAACGTGACTACGTCGCCGGCGCTCGAAGCCCTCAACTTTATCGGAACCGGCGCCACCGTGCTGCCGCAAACCCAGATCAGTTTTCGCGTCGATCACCAGATCAGCGATAAGCAGCGCATCTTCGGCCGGTACGGCATGCTGCGGCTCAAGCAGATGAACGACGAACTGGTGCGCGGCCAATACTCGGTCGATCCCGACGGCACCGGCGGCCTGGCGCGGGAGAATCCGCGCCGCTTCTACAATGTCGGCCTCGACGACACTTACACCTTGTCTCCCAGCTTCCTGGTCTCCGTCCGGTACGGATTCGTGCGCAAGGTTCAGTTGAATTTGCGCGGAGGCGTCGGCTACGATCCCAGCCCTCTGAATCTTCCACAGGCCATCCTCGCCGGCCAGTCCACGTCCGGCTGGCCGACGTTCAACATTGCCGAGCGCATGTTTACCCTGGGCAGCAATTACCAGGAGGAATTGAACAACCAGCACTCGCTCCAGACCACCTTCACCAAGCTCGCCGGGAAGCACAGCCTGAAGTGGGGCATCGACTGGCGCGTGCTGCAGTGGAACCGGAACACGCCCGGCGATTCGGCTTCCGGATCGTTCACCTTTGATACCACCTTCACACGGTCCGACCCGTTCGCGCCCACCAGCGCCGACACTTCCGGAACCGGCATGGCGTCGATCCTGATGGGACTGCCCGCCTCCGGCTCGATCGGATACATTTCCTCGCTTTCTCTGCAAACCCACTACCTGGCCGGCTTCGCCCAGGAGGATTGGAAGGTCAACCAGCGCCTGACCTTGAACTTCGGCGTGCGCTATGAACTGGAGACGCCGTATACCGAGCGCTACAACCGCATGAGCTATGGCTTCGACGAGAAGGCCAAATTCCCGGTCAGCGTGCCCGGCCTCGATCTGCGGGGCGGCATCCGGTTCGCCGGCGTGGACGGGAATCCGCGCCGCGGCGGGATCGTGGACGGGAACAATTTCGGACCTCGCTTCGGCTTCGCCTATAGCCTGACCTCGAGGACCGTCCTGCGGGGCGGCTACGGCATGTTCTTCAGCGGGCAAACGTTCAATACCAGCTTCCTGCCCGAGATCGGAGTGTTCAACGCCACTACTCCTTTTGTCGGCACCACCGATGGCGGGGCCACTCCCTTCTCCACGCTGGCGAATCCGTTCCCCCAGGGCCTTCGGCAGCCGATCGGCGCCTCGGCGGGATTGCTGGCGCAAGCCGGCGACACCCTCAGCTATTTCGACGACCACCGCGTGTCTCCCTACAACCAGCAGTGGCAGTTCAGCGTCCAGCGGCAGCTTCCCTCGCAGATCGTGGCCGAAGCGGCCTATATCGGGATGCTGACTTTGAAGCAGCTGGAGGCCTTCAACGTCAATGAGAAACCGGATCAGTATCTGGCCCTGGGGACGGCGGAAAACAATCGCGTTCCCAACCCGTTCCTCGGCGTATTGCCTTCCAATTCCGTGCTCGGCCAGGGCGCGACCATTACGCAGAACCGGCTGTGGGTCAAATATCCGCAGTTCACCAACCTCACCGTGCAGGGCCAGAACACCGGCCGCGCGGTCTACCACGCGCTGCAATTAAAGATGGACAAGCGCATGACTCGCGGGTTGAGCGTGCTGTGGACCTACACGTTTTCCAAGCTGATCGACAACGAAACCACCAGCATCACCAATGTACGGAAGTACCGCACGGTGTCGAGCCTCGACCAGAGGCACATCATGCGTGTCGCCCTTACCTACGAGCTCCCGTGGCAATTCAAGGGTCAGGGCCAGGGATTACTACGGCAGGTCGCCGGCGGCTGGTCGCTGAGCAGCTACTTCATCACCGAGAGCGGGCTGCCGTTCGGAGTCACGCACTCGAACGGGCGGCCGGTCCGTTTGCGCAACGCTTCGAAGAGCGGATCGGTCGAGGACCGCCTCGGAGACAAGCTCGACCCGGTGACCCGGCGCCCCCTGAATCCCTACTTCGATATCACGGCGTTTGCGCCTTTGCCGTCCCAGTACGTGGTTTCGCCATCGGCGCCACGGTTCAGCGAATTGCGCGCGCCGGGCGTCAAGTCGCTGAATATGTCGGTGTTCAAGACGTTCCCGATCAAAGAGCGTTTTAAAGTGCAGGTCAGGATGGAGGCCGAAGGACTCACCAATTCGCCCAACTTCGCGGCTCCCGGAACCAACATGTCGAGCCTGGCGACGTTCGGTGTCATCACGTCGGCTTCGGGTTCGCGCCAGATACAAGGGTCGGCCCGCGTTACGTTCTAGGGCTAACCCGCTGGTCCCGCGCAGCGCACGTTATCGATGAGGCGGGTTTCACCGGCCCATACCGCCGCGGCGATCCGCACCGGGCCCCGGAATTCGTCTACCGGCCGCATGGATCCCGGATCGACCACTTCCAGGTACTCCACGCGAAGCAGCGGCTCTCCGCCCAGGATGTCCATCGCCGCCTGGCGGGCTTCGCGTGGTTTGCCGCCCGCCTCCAACCACGACGCGGCGGCGCTCAACGCGCGATAGATAGCCGCCGCGCTCCTGCGCTCTTCAGGACTCAATCGGGTGTTTCGGGAGCTGAGCGCCAGGCCGTCGCTCTCGCGGACGGTGGGCGCCGGAACGATTTCGACCGGCAGGTTCAAATCCTTCACCAGCGCTTCGATGATCGCGAGCTGCTGGGCGTCCTTTTCACCGAAGTACGCGCGGTCGGGCTGGACGATGTTGAACAGCTTGGCGACCACCGTGGCTACCCCGCGAAAATGGCCCGGCCGGTACATGCCGCACAAATATTCGGACAGCTCCGGCGCGTCGACATAGACCCGCTGTCTGCCCGGATAGATCTCCTCCGGCGCCGGCGCGAACACCAGGCCCGCGCCGCGCTCCCTGCAAAAATCCAGGTCGGCGGGCAGCGTGCGGGCATAGCGCTCGTAATCGTCCCGGCGGTCGAACTGGAGCGGGTTCACGAAAATGCTCACCACGACGCACCCGCACTCCGCCCTCGCCCGGTCGATCAACGACCCGTGTCCCGCGTGCAGCGCCCCCATCGTCGGGACCAGGCCCACACGGGCGCCGGAGCGGCGCGCGCCGGCCACCGCTTCGCGAATCCGGCCCACGCGCTGGACCAGCTCCAGGCTCATCCGCGCCCTTTGATCGCGGCTTGAGATCGGGTGGTGTGCTCCTCCCCGGGAAAGGCCCCGTCCTGCACGTCGCGAATGTACTTCTGGGCGCCCTGCACCATCATCTCGCCCAGGTTTGCGTAACGCTTTACAAACCGGGGCACGAAGCGGTCGAAAAGCCCGAACGCGTCGTAGCTCACCAGCACCTGGCCATCGCAGTCCGGTCCGGCGCCGATGCCGATGGTGGGTAGAGCCAGCTCCGCCGTGACCCGGGCAGCCAGTTCGGAGGGAATGGATTCGAGCACCACCGCGAATGCCCCCGCCTGCTGCAGCGCGCGTGCGTCGTCTACGATTTGCTCCGCTTCGAACTCGTTCCGACCGACCGGACCGAACCCTCCGAGTTGATGCACCGACTGCGGCGTCATGCCCAGGTGCCCCATGACCGGGATTCCGACCTCCACCAGCCGCGCGGCCACCTCGACGACCCCCCGTCCGCCTTCTATCTTCACGGCATGCGCGCCCCCCTCCTGCAGCAGCCGTCCGGCATTGCGCAGGGCCTGCTCCATGTTGAGCTGATAGGTCAGGAACGGCATGTCGGCGACGACCAGAGCCCGGCGGGATCCCCGCGCTACGGCGGCCGAATGATGAATCACCGCTTCGAGCGTGACCGGAATCGTGGTTTCATGGCCAAGCACGACCATGCCGAGCGAGTCGCCGACCAGCAGGACGTCGATACCCGCGCGGTCGAGCAGCGCGGCCATAGTGGCGTCATAGGCCGTAAGCATTGTGATCTTGCGGGATTCCAGTTTCCACCTGGCAAGATCGTGAATGCGGACTTTCTTCGCGGAAGGTTGCATTTCACCTCCACTGTAACGAGCCGGCTCGGACGAAACAAGCGCGCTCGTCTACCGAAGCCGTGTCGCGGGTGGGCCGGGTGGATGCCGGCGTCAGAACGTGCTATACTTCAGGAAGTTCGAAGCTAATCCGCACACCTTCTGCTGTATCCGTTAGTCGGCTCGCTGATCTCCTTCGCCAAAACTTTTGAATGAATCACTTTTCTGAACTGTCACTGTCTTCAGTCTTGAAGACCAACCTCGCGAGAAACGGCTTTGTAACGCCGACCGCGGTCCAGGCTCGGGCCATTCCTTCCGCGCTGGCCGGCCACGATGTGGTCGCCACCGCCCAAACCGGCACCGGTAAAACGCTTGCCTTCGTCCTCCCCATGCTGGAATCGCTGGCCGCGAAGCCCGCCAGTCCTGCTGTCAAAGCGGGCATCGGAGCCGTGGTGCTGAGCCCAACCCGGGAGCTCGCCATCCAGACCGGCGAAACCTTCGCCATGATCGCCGCGGGTACCGGCTTGCGCGCCGCCATCGTGGTTGGCGGCATGAGCGAAAGCGCTCAACTGCAGGCGATCCGCAAAGGCGCCCAGGTGGTCATCGCCACTCCCGGCCGTCTCTGCGACTATCTGAAACGAAATCTGGTCAACCTGAGCGCGGCCCGCATCCTGGTTCTGGACGAGGCGGACCGCATGCTGGACATGGGCTTCATGCCCGCCATCCAGATGATCGTGAAAGCCATCCCGGCCGCCCGCCAGACGCTCTGCTTCTCGGCCACCGCCGACGCCGCCGTGACCCGCGTGATCGAAGCGCACGTCCACAACCCGGTGCGCGTTTCCATCGGGTCCACGACCCGCCCCGCCGATCAGGTAAGCCTGCGGCTGTACGAAGTGGAGCAGGATCGCAAGCTCGGCCTGCTGCAGCTCATGCTGAAAGAGGAAGACGGCTCTTTTCTGGTCTTCGCGCGCACCAAGCACGGCGCCGACAAGCTGGCGAAGAAGCTGGTCAACGGCAGCGTGAAAGCCACCCGCATTCACGGCGACCGCACACAGAGCCAGCGTAACCAGGCTCTCCAGGGATTCCAGGAAGGCCACTATCGCGTCATGGTGGCGACCGATGTCGCGGCCCGCGGCATCCATGTGGAAGGCATCGCCCACGTGGTGAACTACGATCTTCCGCAGGCGCCGGAGGATTTCATCCATCGCGTGGGACGGACGGGACGCGCGGGCGCTGCCGGCGTGGCCTCCACATTCGGTACCCGCGCGGAGCGCGGCGAGATCCGCCGCATCGAACGGGCGCTCAATATCCAGCTGACCCGGACGCAGGTGTCGGGAGAAGTGCAGCAGGAGCAGAAATCGGCCGCGAACCTGATCGAGATGCCGGCTCCCCGTTCCTCCGCCGAGCGAAAACCGTCGCGGTTCCTGTTCCGCAGCAGCCGCCGCCGCGCCGCCCGGTAACCGGGGGCGCGCGGGGCCGCGCTACAGGCGCGCCGTCAGCCAGTCTACCCAGCGGCGGTCGACGTCGCGAAGATGCACCGGGTCGGTTGGGCTGTGCCCGCCCAGCGGATACGCGATGAACTGCGTGTCCACGCCGTTGTCCCGCAGCGCGTGGTACAGCCGGTAGGATTGCGTAATCGTAACCCGGTAATCGCCGGTATTCGACAGGATGAGGGTCGGCGCCTTGATGCTTGAAGCGTATGTCATCGGCGACTGCGAACGGTAGGACTCCATGCGCTTGCTGTCGGTCCAGGGCGAGCCGCCGATCGACGCGCCGCGGCGGACATTCGAGTCGCCCAGGTTGTACTGATCCGTCAGGTCGGTTACCGCGGCGCCGGCGACGGCGGCTTTCCAGCGGTCGGGATAGTTGCCCAGCAACCAGGTAGTCATGAAGCCGCCGTAGGACCAGCCCGAAACGGCCCTCCGGCCGGCATCGACGAACCCGCGCTTCTCCAATTCCGCTACGCCGGTCATGACATCGCGGCCCGGACCCGCGCCGGCGTCGTTCCAGATCGCTGCCTGGAACGCGTTTCCCAGATTGTCGCTGCCGCGATAGTTGGGCTCGAACACGATCCACCCCTGCGCGGCCAGCAACTGCGCCCGCGACGAAAAGCCGGCCTTCGAAGCCGAGCGCGGACCGCCGTGAATATACAGCACCAGCGGATACTTCTTCGAAGCGCTGAATCCCGGCGGATAGGTCGCCACCCCGTCCAGATCGAATCCTTCGTTCTTCCACCGGACCGTCTCGCTGCGGCCCAGCTCGAGCGCCGCGATGGGCGCATTAAAATCCGTGAGACGGCGCGGCTTGCCATCGATCGACGCCAGGAAGTAGAGTTCGGTGGGATGGTTCGGCTCGCTGGCCGTAAAGGCGATTTCTCCGTGCGGCCCTACCGAAGCATCCAGCCAGAACGACGCGGACGCCACTGCCGGGCCGGTATCGATTCTGCGCGGCTTCCCGTCGAGCGGCTGGATCCAGAGTCCGGTGGTGGTTCCGTCGTTGGCGCTCACCAGGAGAGACTTGCCGTCCGGCATCCAAATGGCGCGCTGCACATTGCGGTCGAGCGTCCGGGTGACGCTGGCGGACTCTCCGCCCTCCGAGGGGCCGACATAAATCTCGTTGACGTTGCGTGTCTCCCCGTCGCGCGGAAACCAGTGCGCCAGACGGCGGCCGTCCGGCGAAAAAACCGGCTGCGATACGTGGCGCGAGCGGCCCGTCACTTGCCGCATTTCTCCCGAATCGGCGTCGACCGTCGCGATGCTCGACTGGTCCATATCGCCCGAATAGGGTGAGGCGATCTTCACGATGGCGATGCGTCTGCCATCCGGGCTCCATCCGATAGGCGAGGAAGGCGGGCTGGGCGGGAGGCTGACCGCCACCGTCCACTTGCCCGACGTCAGACGCCTGGCGGGGCCGCCCTCCGCGGCTACGATCCACAGGTGCGAAGACAGCGGCCGCGCGGTGAGCAGGAAATGATTGTTCTGCACCTCGAACGATTTGTTGTGCCGCTCCTCGCCGCTGAGTTTCGGCGCCTCATCCTCGGTTACGAAAGCAATCTCCTTCCCGCCAGGCCGCCAGGCGTACTGTTGCACGCCCGCCGGGGTCCGGGTCACCTGCCAGGCTTCACCGCCTGCGGCCGGCAGCACGAACAGCTGCTGCCTGCCTTCCACCGCGGCCAGGAATCCGATTCGCGATCCGTCCGGCGACCAGCGCGGCTGCCGCACCGTGCGCCGGGCGCGAGTCAGTACCCGCTGCGATTTCCCGGAGATCTCGATCAGCGCCAGCTCTGAATCGAAACGGTTCTCCTCGTAATTTGCCCGCTCCACCACCAGCGCGACGGACTTCCCGTCAACCGAGATCTGCGGATCGCTGATCCTGACGATTTTTCCGGTGTGCTCCAGGCCGAAACGCGCACCCAGGCAGGCCGGAATCAGCGAGAGAGAAAATACGAACAGGCGCGGCAGCCGCATCATTTGAAACTTCCTCCAAAAGGAACTGTTTCAAAGATAGCGTTAAACGCCGCGGCGTGGGACTGCTGCCCCGCCTGACCGGATGCCGGCCGGACGCTCGGGTTTCGCGATTACTTACCCGGCATTTTCGGCTGCCACATGCCCAGCGTGGCGCCGGTGGGATCGGTGAAGATGCTCAGCCAGCCCATCCCCGGCACTTCCGTGACGTCCCGAATCAGTTTGGCGCCGAGCGACCTGGCCTTCTCGGTCGATTCCTTGATGTCGGCAACCTCGACATAGGGAAGCCAGAAGGACGGCGCGCCCGGCATGGGGTGCTTCATCATGCCGCCGCCCGTTCCGTTTTCGGGCTTGATGATCGTGTAGACCATGCCCTCCATCGGCAGATCTTCCAGTTTCCAGTTGAAAAGCTTGCCGTAGAAGCCTTTGGCTTTATCCAGGTCCGTGGTATTCAGTTCAACGTGTACGAAAGCGTTTGCCATAAGTTCTCCTCCGTTCATTATGACGATTGAGGACGCCCGAAATCGACAAACTAAAAGTACAGTTTCATTGCCGCCTGGATCTGCCTTTCCGGGTTTACGACGGTTCCGATGATGCCTACGCCCGGCGCTCCGATCGACGCGGCCGGCAAGCCGAAGTTCGGATGGTTGAACAGGTTGAACGCCTCGCCGCGCATTTGAAGCCGGAAGCGTTCCCGGAAGTGGAAATCGCGGCTGACGCTGAAGTCCAGATTGCCGAAGCCGGGCGCCCGGAGAATCTCGCGTCCGGAGTTCCCGAAGCAGACACAACCCGGCGGCGCGAACGCGGTCTGGTCGAACCAGTGGGTCGGACCTCGCTGATCGGACGGGAGCGCGCCGTCACGCAGCCGGTTGGGACGCGCCGTGACGCCCGTCCCGCTGGGGTCGGTGCTCGACGTCACCGTGAAAGGCTGTCCCGTCTGCATCGACAGGATGCCGGAAATCTGCCAGTTCCGCGCCAGCGACGGCAGCACGCCCTTCGCCCGGCCGAACGGCAGCTGGTAGAAGCCGCTTACCACGAACCGGCGCCGCACGTCGAAATTGGATGACCCCTTCTGTGCTTTCAGATTCCGCGCATCCTGCGGTCCGGGGTCGTTCTGATCGTTGGCGCTGGGCCCTCCATCGATCGAGTGGCCGTAGGTGAAGGACGCCAGCAGCGTCATCCCCTTGGCAAAGCGGCGTTCCAGCTTCGCCAGCAGAGCGTGGTAGGTGGAGTTGATGAACGGATTGTAGCTGTTGATCGTCGCATAGCCCTGATAGGGCCGGCGCGCGTTGACGTTTCCTGTTCCGGGAAATGGCTGGTTGTAATTCGTCAAACCCGAAAGCTTATGCGCACCCGACCCCGTGTAGCCGGCTTGCGCCATGAAATTTCCGCCCAGCTCCCGCTGCACGTTCAGGTTCCACTGTTCCACGTAGGGGGTCAGGAAATTGAACGGGAAGTTGATCACGTTGAGCCCGTTGCTGGCCAGGCTCAGCGCGTTGGCGGGAAATCCGTCGCGGAGCAGAAACGCCGGATTCGTCTGATCGCCCACGAAGGTGGCGTTGGGGACGAACGGCGGATTATTGGTCAGCCTTCCGGCGACACCGTAGTTCTCGTCGCGCCCGTAGAACACGCCGAACCCGCTGCGGATCACGGTCTTGCCCGAGATCTGGTACGCCAGGCCTGCTCGCGGGGCGAAGTTGTTGGTGTCGGTGCGCGTCAGCGACCGGCCCACGCCGCAGCGGCCTCGGTCGGTTACCTGAATCAGCTGCAGGTGGCAGGGTCCGTCCTCGAGCACGAAGTTCGACATGCGGTCGAACTCCTCGAAGAAGGGCGTCGGGACTTCGTAGCGCAGCCCCAGGTTCAACGTCAACTTGCCCGATACTTTCCAGTCGTCCTGCACGTAGCCGTTATAAATGTACTGCTGGAGCGTGTCCAGCTGCTGCTGCGAGGTTGACGTCGTGTTGATGTAGCCCAGCAGAAAGTCCCCCGCCCCCTGGCCGGTATAGGTTCCATTGAAAGTGAAATTGGGACGCGCCGAGTTGGTGGCGTAGGCGAACAGTGTGACCCGCTGCAGATCCACGCCGAACTTGATGGTGTGCCGGCTGCGGATCCAGGAGACGTTGTCCAGGATCTGCCAGATCTTGCCGGTTTTTTCCAGCGGGAAGTTGCCGCTGCCCGAGGCCGGAATAGGCGCGGCGCCCGGCGCGGCGGTCCCCAGCGTGCTCAGACCTGTAATGGTGAATTGAGGCAGCCCCTTGATCCTCGGCGCCTCGACCGTGCCCTTGATTCCATACTGGTCGAACAGCCGCGGGGAGAGCACGTCCTGGTTCTCGCTCGTAAACACGAAGCCTACACGGAATTCGTTCACCTTGTTCGGCGAAATAGTATGAGTCTCGCTCAACATCAACTGCCGCGCCTTGAGGTCGGTGGCGCCCGGCTGGTTGGCGGGCTCGGGCATGACTGTGGGAAGCCGGTTCCGGTTCCAGGTTTGCGAGATCCGGCCGAAGATCGAGTCCCGCGAGCCGATACGGTGATCGATGCGGACGTTATACGCGTCGGCGGAGAGAACTTCCTTTGGGTTGTAATAAAAATTGCGCACCGCGCCGGGCAGATTCGGCAGCGGGTAAAGCGCAAACAGCTTTGCCGATACCGGATCCCACTGGCTGGCCGGGATGGTATTGTTCGCAAAGGGCTGCTTCGTCACCGGATCGTTGACCCGGCTCGAAAAAATTCCCTGACGCAACTGCGGCGTGGGCGTCGAGGAAATCTGCGGCGCCGCGCTCAGTTCCCGTGTGGACTGCCAGCTTCCGAAGAAAAACGTGCGGTCCCTGATGACCGGACCGCCGACGGTTGCGCCGAACTGGTTCTGGATGAACTGCGGCTTTCCCGAGGGCTGGAAATAGGGCGTCGCGTCCAGCTGCGAATTACGCAGGAATTCGAACAGGCTGCCGTGAAGGCTGTTCGTGCCTGCTTTCATCGTCACGTTGACCACGCCGCCGGCTGCCTGGCCGAACTCCGCCGAGAAGGTCGAGGTCTGGACCTTGAACTCCTGAATACCGTCGATGATGGGCTGTATGATCTGAGCGGAGTTCTTGTCAAAACCCAGAATCCGGTTGCGGTTGTCGATTCCATCGAGCAGGTAGCTGTTCTGCACGCCGCGCGCGCCGTTGGAGATGAAGCTGTCCCGCTCGGCGGTTCGCGTCGAGGGCAGGGTTCCGGCGCCGAGCGTGGCCAGCTGGATGAAGTTCCGACCGTTCAGCGGGAGATCCGTGATGGTCTTCTCTTCGATCACCTGGCCGAGCGACGAAGTCTCCGATTCGAGTAGCGGGGCGGCGGCCGATACCGTCACTTCCGCCGAAGCCGTTCCCACTTCGAGCTGGAAATTGATTTCCAGCCGGTCCTGGACGCGCAGCTCGATTCCTGTCCGGCGCTCCGCCCGGAACCCCTCCTTCGTGACCTGAATACGGTACGCGCCCGGCCGCAGAGACGGCGCGGCGTAAAATCCGGACGCGTTGGTGGCCAGGTCTGTCCGGACGTTCGTGCTCTCCTGCACGATCTGGACCTGGACACCGGGGATTACCGCGCCGGAACTATCGGAGACCACTCCGGAAATACCGCCCGTATCCACTTGCGCCATCGCCACCGAAACGGAAAAAGCGGCCAGTAAGAGAGAACGCAAAACGACCTCCAGTGAAGAAGAGATTTGTACCTGGATTTCCCCTGAATCGCCCTACATCATACAACAGCGTGACGGGATCCGATACGAAGTTTGGAAGCCAACCGTCAGCGCAGGCCGGGAAGATAGCGCCAGCGGGTGCGGAGCCGGTACTGCTCGTATTCCCCTCGAAACGTCTGCTCCAGATCCGCCTCTTCCGAGGCTATGCGCAATTCGCAGCCCGCCAGGTACATGCCCGCCGATAGCAGGAGCGCCGGGCCGGCGGATGCCAGCAAGCCTGTAGCGAGAAGCATGGCGAAAAACGCCAGGTAGATCGGATGCCGCACCCAGGCGTAGGCGCCGCTCGTCACCAGCCGGTCCTTGCTGCCGCGACGCGGAGCGGAGCGAAGCGCCGCGACAAACAGAGCGGCCGCGAAAGGCGCGAGGAAAACCACCGTGGCCAGTTCGAAAGACTTCGGCCTGAGCGGTCCGTCGCCAAGGTTGAAGGTGATAACGCAGGCGGAGGCGATCTGCAGCACTGTCCCGATGATAACCGCCGGTTTCATTCTGGCCGGGGCTTCCACGAACCGCTGCATTCGGGGTATGCCGGTCGCGGCCGCCCCCACGGCGAAGACGAGCCAGGCCGCAAGATAGGCGCAAAATGCGGTGAAGCGCAGCAGGTCGAACTTCATCCAGAGCCATGATAGCCATTTCGCGACCTCCAAGCCGCGCCGCTTGTCGCCTGCGCGCGCACTTTGGAAAATACCTTTTCCGCGAGCCGGAGTTTTCACCCGCTTGGACGGCAATTATGCTAGGATTACGCCTGAATGAGCTTCACAAAGAGCATCCGCAGCCGCTCCAACAAGAACATCGGGGACACCATCGAAGAGAACTGGGAGATTCTGGCCAAGACCGTGATCGCGGAGCCCCAGGCCGGGAATCCGTCCCGGGGCGTACCACCCCGTTTCGGGATTTATGAGTATGAGGTGAAGCCGCTTCCTCAGCAGATAGCCCCTAAGCCGGTTGCCGCCAGGCGAAAACAGAGCGAGCCGAGTGTCGGTGGGACACGCCGCGAGGCTTCCTCGGTCGCGCTGACCGTGCGCAGACGAACCTAGTCAGGCCTACGGCTTGTCGTCCTGCGTCTTCTCTTCCTGCTGCTGACCCTGGGCGGGAGCGGTGTTGGAAGTCAGTTTTTCGAGTTCGACCAGCTGTTTCTTCGCCGTCTCCGCTTCCTTGCCCTCGGGTAAAAATGTTAGGTACTTCTTGATCTGTTCCGCGGCGCCTGCGAAGTCCTGCTTCTCCGCCAGAATCACACCCAGCAGCTGGTTCGTCTTCGGTATCCGGTTGCGTGAGTCCAGCTTTTGCGCTTCGCGCACGCTTTTCTCGGCTGCGTCGTAATTCTTCAAGTAGTAATTGGCGACCGAGTTGTAGAAGTAGGCGTCCGGATAATCAACCGGGTCTAGCTTGATCAGCCGCCCGGTGGTATCGGCGACGTCCTGCCATTTCTGCTCCTTTAATGACAGCCCCGCCAGTTGATGGTAGGGTTTGACGAACTTCGCGTCCGCCGCCAGCGCGGACCCATACGCTTTCCGCGCGCCCTCCACGTCATTGCGGCCTTCGCGCACCAGGCCCAACTGATACCAGGCCACCGAATACTTCGGATAGATCTCGACCGCCTTCTCCAACTCCTTCTCCGCTTCCTGCGTCTTCTTCTTCTTCAGCAGATCGCGGCTCTTCTCGTACGCTTTCTTGGCGTCCTTGGGAGCCTGCAGGCTGGTCGCGCTGATCGTCAGCCCTTCCACGTTTCCCATGCGATGCAGAACGATCGTGCCGATGTCGGGATTGTCGAACGCCCGCCGTCCGCTCAGGCTCACAACGTCGGACCGGAAGCCCGGCAGCGCCGCCCGTATCTCGCAGCCCATCAGGTCGCGCTCGGAGATTCCGCCTCCCCGCGTGCCGAATCCGCCCATGTCGGACTGGTTCATGCCCCCGAAACCACCGGCGTTTCCCAAGCCGCCGAAATCGCCCCGGTTCGAGCTCATGCTCGCGTCCTGCATCACACCCTGATTCTGGCCGAGCTGAAAACTAAACCGTCCCTTGGAATCGGTATAGGCTTCGGCGCGCGGGTTCCCGTTGCAAACCCGCTCGATCACGACCGAATCCGGCGGCGGCGTGCCGTCGTCCAGCATCACCTTGCCCGAAAGAAAGATGGGCCGCGGCTGCTCCGGAAAGCGATTCATCTGCTCGTTGGGATTCGTCGGCCTCGGATTCGTCCCCGGGAACGGGTTTCTGCCCGGCGTGTTCGTCGAACCGGGGTTGTTCCCTGGAGCCGTCGGTGTCGAGGGCTCCGGCGAGGGCTGTTGTTGCGCTTGTTGGCTGAAAACCGGGGAAAGGAAACTGACAAAGCCTATCGTCAGGCCAAGAACGGTGCGTATGCTCGTTAGTCGGGCCATATTACGGCGCCTCCCTAGTCGCCTTTATTCTAGCGCGGTACACTGGGATCTGCTTATCCGGCGAATTCAATGATCAAGTCGCGCCTTCTATTCACAACTGTTTCTATCCTGATGCTGTTCTCCGCCTGCGCGGACGAGCCGGCGAAAAAAGTCGCCAAGGCGCCACCTGCGCCGCCGGAGCCCACTACGGGCAATTCCGCCTTCTTCCAGATGTACAGCGCCGCCCGGGGCTGGGCGGTCGATCTGCAGCCGCTCCGCCTGGTCAGCATCAACCTGCCCGACGTGAAGAAGGTCGAAGGGAAGGCGGCGGCCTGGCAGGCGACCTTTGTGTCTCCGGGAAAGCAGCGGGCGCGAAGTTACACCTGGTCCGCCATCGAGGCCCCCGGCAATCTGCACAAGGGCGTATTCGCCGGCAACGAGGAGGGCTGGTCCGGTCCGCGGGGTCCGGTGAAGCCGTTTCTCATTCAGGCGCTCAAGATCGATTCCGACGCCGCGTATCAGACAGCCGTGAAGAAAGGAAAGAAGGCGGCCGAGTACATCAAGGCGAATCCCGACAAAGGCGTGGTCTTTCTGCTCGAGCACAACAACAAGTTCCCCGACCTGACCTGGCGGGTGATCTGGGGCGAATCGGTCGGGACCAGCAACTACTCGGTTTTCGTGGACGCCACCACGGGCGAGTACCTGGAAACGATGAGGTAGGTGGGAAGCTTTGCCGGGTGTTTGCACCGGCGCCGGCTTAGTATGTACATCTCGCTGCAAAGCACCCTGGTCGCGGGCCGAGTCAAATGGCCGGCCTTCGCCGAACTGGCCCATCAGACCGGCTATCCCGGCACGGACGTCAATATCACGGAAGCGCTCCCAGCCGGGGCCGCGGCGACCCGGGCGCTATTGGCCGGCCTGAAGCTGAAACCGGCCGTCATTGCGCTCCCCGTCGAGTTTCGCAAGGACGAATCCGAATTCCGCGCCGGGCTGGCAAAGCTCGAGACCGCCGTGCAGTTCGCCGCCGCCATCGGTTGCCCACGGATGAGCGCCTGGGTTCCGTCCTCGAGCGACATCCCCAAGCCTGAGCTGCGAAAAATCTGGAAAGCCCGCCTTCAGGCCTGCGCCAACGTGCTGGCTCGCTCGCACGTACGGCTCGGCCTCGAATTCCTCGGCCCGCTGCACCTCCGCAGGCAGCGGCCGCACGAGTTCATCTGGCGCATGGACGAGATGCTGGAATTCGCGCGCGAATGCGGACCGAACGTCGCCCTCCTGCTCGATTCCTGGCACTGGCATCATGCCGGCGCCGCCCCGTCCGACATCCTGGCCGCCGGGAAGGACGGAATCGTGCACGTTCAAGTCAACGACTCGCCGCGTCTCCCGCCCGAGGAGATCCGCGATAACGAGCGACTCATGCCGGGCGAGGGCGTGATCGACCTGCCCGGTTTCTTCGACGCCCTGCGGAAAATCGGCTACAGCGACGGTGTGAGCCCGGAAGTCTTCGGCCGCGGGCTCAAGGATATGCCGCCCGAGGAAGGCGCGAGAATGGGCCTGGAGACTACGCGCGCCGTGATGCGGAAAGCCGGCCTGGCCTGATGATCGAGAAACTCCTTACGGAACAGCAGAACCCGGCTTCCGAAGCCATCGACACGCTGCCCACCGCGCGCATGCTCGAAATCATCAATGCCGAAGACAGCCGCATCGCCGCCGCCGTGGCCCGGGAGATCCCCGCCATCGCCCGCGCGGTCGACGCCATCGTCGCGGCCATGGAGCGAGGCGGACGCCTGTTTTACATCGGAGCCGGCACCAGTGGCCGTCTCGGCGTGCTCGATGCCTCGGAGTGCCCGCCCACTTTTTCCGTTCCGGCGGACCTGGTGCAGGGAATCATCGCCGGAGGCGAGCCCGCTCTCTCGCGCGCCACCGAGACTACCGAGGACGACCCGGCGATCGGCGTCCGCGACCTCGCCGCCCGCGGCTTTACCGCCGCCGACGTGCTTGTCGGCATCGCCGCCAGCGGGCGCACGCCCTATGTGCTGGGCGCAATCGCCGAAGCGCGACGGATCGGCGCGGTGACCGTCGGCGTCAGCTGCACGCCCCGATCCGAGCTCTCCCGGTCGGTCGACATTGCCATCGAGCCGCTCCCCGGACCTGAGGTCCTGGCCGGCTCGACGCGCATGAAGGCCGGCACCGCCACCAAGCTCGTTCTCAACATGCTCACCACCGGAACCTTCATTCGCCGCGGATATGTCTTCGGGAACCTGATGGTCAACGTCCAGCCCAAGAACTCCAAACTTCGCGATCGGGCCCGGCGCATTGTCGCCCAGGCCGCCGGCGTCAGCGGAGAGCGCGCCGCCGAGCTGCTGGCCGCCTCCGGCGACAGCGTGCGCGCCGCCATTGTCATGCACCTCGCCGGCGTCGGACGGGAGGCGGCGGAACAACTCCTGCGCGCCGCCGGCGGACGCGTCTCCGCCGCGCTCGAAAAGGTCAAACATGGATAAATTCGTCATCAAAGGCGGACGCCCGCTCACCGGCGCGATTGCAACCGGCGGCTCCAAGAATTCAGCCCTGCCGGCCCTGGCCGCCTCCCTGCTCACCAGCGAGCCGGTTACCCTCCGCGGCATTCCCAGGGTCCGCGACATCCGCACCATGCAGCGGCTGCTCGTGGACGTCGGCGCGAAGGTGGACGTCACCGACGACTTCGTGCGCATCGAAACTCCCGACATTACTTCGCCCGAAGCCCCTTATGAGCTGGTCAAGACCATGCGCGCTTCGAGCCTCGTGCTGGGACCGCTGGCCGCCCGCGCCGGACGCGCGCGAGTCTCGCTCCCCGGCGGCTGCGCCATCGGCGCCCGGCCCATCGACCTCCACATCGCCGGACTCGAAGCCCTCGGCGCCACGATCCGGCAGTCGCACGGCTACATCGAGGCGGACGCCTCGCACGGGCTTCGCGGCGCGACCGTCCACTTCGACCGCATCACCGTCACCGGCACCGAGGATCTCATGATGGCGGCCGTCCTGGCGCGCGGAGAGACGGTCCTCGAAAATGCCGCCCAGGAGCCCGAGGTCAGGGATCTGGCCGATCTGCTCATCCGGATGGGCGCCAAGATCGAGGGCGCCGGAACCTCCCTGATTCGAATTCAAGGAGTGGAAAAACTGGGCGGCGCGGACCACACCATCATTCGCGACCGCATCGAGGCCGGAACCTTTCTCATCGCCGGCGCCATCACCCGAGGCGACCTCACCATCACCGATTGCCCCGTCGAGCACCTGGGCGCCCTGATCGTGAAGCTCCGGCAATGCGGCGTCGACATTCTACAGAGCGGTCCCACCGAGCTGCGCGTGCGCGTGGACGGCCCGCTGCGCTCGATCGACATCACGACCGAGGAGTACCCCGGCTTCGCCACCGACCTCCAGGCGCAATATATGGCCCTCATGACCCGGGCCACTGGAATCGCCATCGTGACCGAGACGATCTTCGAGAACCGCTTCATGCACGCGCAGGAGCTGGCCCGCATGGGGGCCAATATCCGTCTCGACGGCCGCCGCGCGATCGTGGCCGGTCCCAACGAGCTGACCGGCGCGGGAGTGATCGCGTCCGACCTCCGCGCCAGCGCTTCCCTGGTTCTGGCGGCCCTGGCCGCGCGCGGCGAAACGGTGATTGACCGCGTCTATCACATCGACCGCGGCTATGAGAAAATCGAAGAAAAGCTCGCGCTCGCCGGCGCAAGCATCGAGCGCGTGGACTGATCAGGAGAAGGCATGGCGCACAATCCCGGATTTCTCAAGCTCGTCAATGAAGCCAAGTCCCGTGTCAGGCAGATCGACATCGACGGATACAAGCAAATGCTTTCCGATGGCGTCAAGTCCACTCTGATCGACGTTCGGGAAGACAGCGAATGGGCGGCCGGTCATGCCGCCGGCGCCGTTCACCTGGGTAAAGGCGTGATCGAGCGGGATATCGAAACCAAAATCCCGGACAAGAATACCAGGCTGGTTCTCTATTGCGGAGGCGGCTACCGGTCGGCGCTGGCGGCCGACGCCCTGAAGCAGATGGGCTACACGGACGTCATCTCGCTCGACGGCGGCTGGCGGGCCATCCAGCAATCCGGCCTCCCCATCGAATAATCGGGCATTGCTTCCGCCTGCCGGAGCTCTCCGGTTCATCATGCCGATCGTTCCGCGATGATGATCGGCTTCCGGCCGCGCGCTCACGTCCCAAATTTACTTCTTACCCTGGCCGTAGAGGATCGTCCCGGGCCGGGCCCGCGTGTGCCGGCCGCGGTCGAGCACCGGCTTTCCGTTCACCAGCACGTACTCGACTCCCGTCGAATACTGGTGCGGCTTCTCGAAGGTCGCGTGGTCGATAATCTTTCCGGCGTCGAATACGGTTACGTCGGCCCACTGGCCCGGACGCAGCAGGCCGCGGTCGAAGATCCGGATCTTGGCCGTGTTCGCCGACGTCATTTTGCGAATCGCTTCCTCCAGGCTGAGCGTCTTCTCCTCGCGCACGTACTTACCCAGCACCCGCGGGAAAGTGCCGTAATACCGGGGATGCGGATTGCCCCTCGCCAGCGGACCCTCCGTCTTCACGGCCGTGCCGTCCGATCCGATGGAGACGAACGGCTGCCGCAGCGCGAATTTCATGTCCTCTTCCGAATGGTGGAAATACACCGTCGGCACCGAGCCCCGGTTCTGCTCGAGCAGCTCGAACAGCACATCGATCTCCGGCTTGCCGAGCGCCTGGATCACCTCGCTCATCCGCTTGCCCTCGAACCGCTTGTACCGCGGATTGGAAAAGGAGACCAGCAGCATGCCGTCCCATCCGCCCGTGGCCGTGTAGTGGTTGTACCAGCTCGACCCCGCGATGCCGTGATGGATCTCGTTCTCCAGGCGAGGGCGCAGCGACGGGTCCTCGAGCCGCGCAATCATCGCCTGCGATCCGCCTTCGTGAGCCCACGGCGGAATGATGCTGGACAAATTGTTCTGGCCCGCGCGGTAGGGGTAAACGTTCGCCTCCACTTCCTGGCCGCGCGCCCTGGCGCCGGCGATCGACGCCGCCAGCTCCGGCATCTGTCCCCACATCTGCCGCTCGGCGATCTTCAGATGGATGATATCCACCGGAATTTTCGCGCGGCGCCCGATCTCGATCGCTTCGGCCACCGATTCGAACACTCCGCGGCCCTCCGTCCGCATGTGAGTCGAATAGATGCCGCCATAGCGGGAGGCCACCTCGCACATGGCCGCCAGCGTGGCCGTGTCGATCCAGGATCCCGGCGGTCCGCTCAAAGAGCTGGCTACGCCCAGCGCGCCCTGCTCCATCGCCAGCCGCACCTGGTCCTGCATCTGCTTCAGCTCCGCCGGTTCCGGCGGACCGGCCTTTTGCCCGCGCACGTAGGTCCAGATCTGGCTCGACCCCACGTACGTGCCGATGTTCGTCGAGATCCCCTGCTTCAGCAGACGGTCGAAATAGCCGCGCAGATCGGTCCAGTCCGCCCGTTCCGCGGCGCGCTCCTGCTTGCCACCGGCGGGCGCGGCCGATCCGCCTTCGCCGAAGATCATGGAGGTGACGCCCTGCCGCACCATGCTCTCCGCGTCGCCGTCCTCGATCAGCGTGTAATCGGAATGATTGTGGATATCGACGAATCCCGGAGCCACCGTCAACCCGGCCGCGTCGATGGTCCGCGCCGCCGATCGGCCTGCCAGATGTCCGACCGCCGTGATCTTACCGCCGCGGATTCCGACGTCGCTCGTGAAGGCGGGATTGCCCGTGCCGTCCACCACGCGTCCGTTGACGATGAGCAGGTCGAAATCCTGAGCCGCCGCGAACGGCGTCAGCATGGCGAGCAGCAGAAGAGTTCTCATGGGCGGTCGTGAAAGCGCGTGCTGCAGACCTGGCAGCGGAAGGGTTCCTGTCCGAACAGCCGGAACAGCCAGTCCAATAAATTGCGGCGCCGCGAGGGGTTTACCGAAATCGATCCGCAGTGTGGACAGATCCGCTGCACACAGGTAAGCTCTTATTCTACCGGATGGATTTCTACATTCGCGCGCCGCGGCCTCCGGCGAAGCTGGCCATTCTGCCGGGAGCTTTCCACCCCCCGACTCGCGCTCACCTGGCGATGGCGGAATCGGCTCTCGCCGCCGCCGACGAGGTCCTTTTCGTGCTGCCGCGCGTCTTCCCCCACAAAGAGTACGCCGGCGCGGGCTTCGCCGACCGCCTGGAGCTGCTCCGCGCCGCCCTCTCCTCAGAGCCGCGCTTTTCCCTCGCATCGAGCAGCCGCGGCTTGTTCATCGAGCTGGCCCGCGAGGCCCGCCGGGAATATGGCCACGGCGTCGAACTGTTCCTGCTCTGCGGCCGCGACGCCGCCGAGCGGATTGTCGCCTGGGACTACAGCTCCGGGGAAAGCATTGAAAAGCAGCTCGAGACTTACCAGCTGCTGGTGGCCTCGAGAGGCGGACCCTATACGCCCCCCGGGAAGATCGGGAATCGGGTCCGTTCCCTTCCCCTGCCTCCCGGCGTCGCCGGGATCTCCTCCACGGAAGTGCGCGCGCGGCTCCGGACCGGACAGCCGTGGCGACACCTGGTTCCGCCGGCGGTCGCGGAGCGGATGGAACTGCGGCTGGATCTGTGGCGGAGCGAGTAGACTACTTCGCTTCCTTGTACTTTTTGTACAGTTCGGCAATTCCGGCGCTGGCGGCGTCGCCCGGATGAATGATGACGCGATAGCGGAAGCGCAGGCTGTTGCCGGCTTCGACGGTCACGCTGCCGTCGCGCGACTTGTCGTTGTAGTAATCGTGCTCCCCGAAAATGTTGGCGGCAAACAGGCCGTAGCTGCGGGAGTGCCAGTAGGTCGGATGTTTCGGATTCGCCGGATTGTCGAAGATGGCGATCCCCAGCTTCTCGCCTTCCAGCTCGCCCGCGTAGTCCACCCAGGGCGATCTCTTTCCCCACACGTTCTTCTCGCCTTTCGCGCCTTCCGCGTTCACCATGAGTCCGGTGCGCTTCGGCGTCGGCAGCGATTTCTTGACGGGCTCCTCCAGCCCGGCTGCCAGCCGGATGGCAAAAGTGCCTTCCTTGGTGTCGCCGAACTTCACCTTCTCCAGCGCCTTCAGGTTGATGTCGAAATCCATGATTCGCATGGTGGGGTGGGAATAAAAGACGATGGTCCGCGATTCGGTCAGGATCGGCTTGCCCTGCGGGTCCACCCAGTCGAAGGTGGCCGCCAGCGACCCTGATTTCTTGCCGCTCTTCAGCTCGCCCACCTTTTTCAAAACCACCTTGCCCTTACCGGCGCCGGCGCCTTTCTGGGACGCTTCGTTGCCCCAGAAATCGTACCCGTTGACGTCGCCGTGAGTGAACCAAAGCCCGCGGTGATGGGGATGGTCCTTGCTCTCCCCTTCGACGGTATCCATTGGATAGGCGCGGGTTACGATCTTTCCGGAGGCGGCCCGCAGCGGATGCAGGTAGGGCTTGCTGGTGTCGGCTCCGATGAACAATTCGGTGAACGGCTTGCCATCGATCTCGACGGAAATGCGGTCGGTGCGCTGGGTGATCTTCACCTGTGCGCACAGCGGCAGGGCAGCGGCCAGCAGGAAGCAGGAAGCCGATTTCATGTGGCCAGTAAACCACACATAAGGGCGGAGTGGCAAACGGTATTCGACTTGCACGCTGATTCTCGGCCTTACTCAAGCTCTCGGGATACCCTCGCCGGTACGGTCTCGTAATTCTTGTTGGCGGCGCGGCCGGGAGCCTGCGATCCGAGGTGTGGGATGATAGGAGGAAAAACCGGCATACGATCCCGTATGGCCTACGCGCACTCAATGCTCAGCCCTGAAGAGGCAATGGCCCATCTGGCGGCCATTGTGGAGTCCTCCGAAGACGCGATTGTCAGCAACACGCTGAATGGCACGATCCTGACGTGGAATACCGGAGCGGAGAAATTGTACGGATACACGGCGGAAGAAGCCATCGGCCAGCCCATGATGCTTCTGCTGCCGAAGGACCGGACCGACGAGGAAAATGACATTCGTTCACGTATCGTCCGGGGGGAGCGGCTGGACCATTTCGAAAGCGTTCGACGCACGAAGCGAGGCGAAAACATCCACGTTTCGCTGACCATCTCCCCCATCCTCGACCGGGATGGCCGGATCACCGGCATCTCTCATGTGGCCCGCGACATCTCCGAGCGCAAGCGGCTCGATGAGCGGCTGGAGCGGATGGCGGCAATCGTCGAATCTTCCGAAGACGCCATTATCAGCAAATCACTGGATGGGACGATCCTCACCTGGAACGCGGGCGCCGAGCAGGTGTACGGGTACACCGCCTCGGAGGCCATCGGCCGCAGCATGACCCTGCTCCTGCCGGAAGACCGCGCCGAAGAAGAAACCGACATTCTGAACCGCATCGGACGGGGCGAGCGGGTCGAGCACTTTGAAACGGTCCGCCGCACCAAGAAGGGCGAGCGCATCTACGTCTCGCTCACGATCTCGCCTATCCGCGACAGGGACGGCAAAATCGTGGGAGGCTCCCATGTGGCCCGTAATATCACGGAGCGAAAGCGGCTGGACGAGCAACTCCGGCATACCCAGAAGCTGGAGAGCCTGGGTGTGCTGGCAGGCGGAGTCGCTCACGATTTTAACAACCTGCTCACCGGCATCATGGGGAACACGTCCCTGGCGCTCGAGACCCTTTCCACCAGCAACCCGGCCCGGCCGCTGCTGCATGACGCGCTGAAGGCCAGCGAGCGGGCGTCCCACCTGACCCGGCAGTTGCTGGCTTATGCGGGCAAGGGCCATTTCGTGATCGAGCCGATCGATATCTCCGGGCTGGTGCGCGAAATCAGCGCCCTAATCCAGACGTCCATCCCGAAAAACGTGCACCTGCGCCTGGATCTGGCCGAGGGTCTGTCGTTCATCCAGGCGGATGCGAGCCAGATACAGCAGCTTGTGATGAACCTGGTCATCAACGGCGCCGAGGCGATCGGACCGGATAAGAGCGGGTCCGTCTCGGTCACGACCAGCGTGCAGGAGGTGGACGAGGCTTACCTGCAGACCGCCCTCGGCGATCCGACCGATGGCGCGTTAGGGTCCTATGTGAGCCTGGAGGTCCAGGACACCGGCATCGGCATGGACCGCGAGACGCTCAACCGGATCTTCGACCCGTTCTTCACCACCAAGTTCACGGGGCGTGGACTGGGGCTGGCGGCGGCGCAGGGTATTGTGAGGAGCCACAAGGGAATCATGCGGGTCTACAGCCAACCCGGCCGTGGGACCACGTTCAAAGTCCTGTTTCCGGCCTCCGGCGAAACCGTGGCGGCGCGTCCGCCTGCCGCGACCCCGGTCGTGGCGCGTTCGGAGCTCGTCCTCGTGATCGATGACGAAGATGTCATCCGCCGCACCGCGAAATCCATGCTGGAGCGTTACGGATACACCGTGGTGCTGGCCGAAGACGGCAAGGAAGGTGTCGAATTGTTTAAAGTCCTGGCCGAAAAAGTGGCCGTGGTGCTTCTCGACATGACTATGCCGGTGATGAACGGAGAAGAAACCTTCCGCCGTCTCAAAGCGGTCAAGCCGGATATCAGAGTAATCCTCTCGAGCGGGTATAACGAGGTCGAGGCTATCCATCGCTTTGCCGGCAAGGGCCTCAACGGATTCCTGCAGAAGCCTTATTCCGCCGCCGCCCTGATCCAAAAAATAGCTTCCGTTATGGCCCAGCCTGGCGCGTAGCTTCCTTCGCTTGCCGAAGCGGCGCGCGCGAACAGGCGGCGTCGCAAGCTGGATGGCCGCCCCGCGCGTCCACCCCCCGGTGCGGCCGCGGGTGTATACTGCGAGACACAAGCTCTTGCGGTCCTCGAAGGATGTCGATCATGCGAACTCTTCTAGTCTCGTCTCTTATTCTGACGGCCCTGCCTCTCCTGTCGCAGGAGTTTCGGGCCACGATTACCGGCCGCGTCGCCGACGCATCCGGTTCGCCCGTTTCCGGCGCAAAGGTGGAAGTGAAGGGTCTGGCCACCGGTTCGGTGCAGAACACCCTAACCGGTGACGACGGCAGCTACCAGGCGCCGTTCCTCAACCCCGGCGAATACACGGTCGCGGTGGAGAAGGCGGGCTTCCGGCGGGCTCTTCGCGAAGGCATCCGTCTGCAGGTGGCCGGACGAGCAGCCATCGATTTCACCCTGCAGCTCGGCGAAGTTACCCAGAGCGTGACCGTGATGGCCGACGCCGCCGTGGTGGAGACGGAGACCGCCGACCGCGGCCTCGCCATCGAGAACAATCGCATCCTGAACACGCCGCTGCAGGGACGCAACGTGTTCGCCAACGCGTGGTCGGCGCCCGGCGTGACCGTCACGGCGGCTGCCCAGCGGCTGCGGCCCTTCGACATCGCCGGCTCGTCGGCCATCGCCATCAGCGGCGGCCAGCCCTCCGGGAACGAAGTGCTGATCGACGGCGTTTCCAATCTCGCCCGCGCGGGCCAGGTGGCCTACGTGCCGCAGGTCGAAGCCACCGGAGAAGTGAAGGTGCAGACCACCATGTACGACGCCCAGAACGGCTGGACTACGGGCGGCGTGGTGAATATCGTTACCAAGTCCGGCAGCAATCAATGGCACGGCGCCGTTTTCGAATTCCTGCAAAATACGCATCTCAACGCCAACACGTTCGACGCCAACCGCAACGGGATCGCCCGGTCGTCCTCCCATATCAACACCTACGGCGGCGACATCAGCGGCCCGCTGCGCAAGAACAAGCTGTTCGGCGCCTTCAGCTTCGAGAAGATCGACCAGGTGATTCCCGACCCGTTCGTTTCCTCGGTTCCCACGGCCGCCCAGAAGCAGGGCGATTTTTCCCAGACCTATTACAGCCGCGACCCGACCGGCCGGCTGCTCGAGCAGACCATCTACGACCCGTTCTCCACGCGCGACAGCGGCGGAAGGCTGGTCCGCGACCCCTTCCCGGGCAACCAGATTCCCGCCGGCCGCATCAATCCCATCGCTCGCAACGTGCTGGCGCTGATCCCCCTCGGCAACGTGCCGGGCAATTCCATCACGCAGCTGGGCAACCTCGCCTCCACCGGGGCGACTCGCAAATTCACCGACTTCTTCCCGCAGGAAACCGCGCGCGTCGATTACAACCTCTCCGACAGCACGCGCATGTTCGTGCGCTATTCGCGCAACGCCCTGGCCGAGGAGCGGGGCTTCAAGTACTCCACCAACTCCGTGATCAATGTCGCCGACACCAGCACGAATACGCCTTTCAAGCGCGAGAACCACTCCGCGACCATCCAGCTCACCAAGACTCTGAGCGCGTCCACCGTGCTCGATTTCCGCGCCGGCCTCGCGAGGTTTCTCGGCCAGAGCGGCAGCTCGATCGGCGCCAACTACGATATCTCAGCTCTCGGATTTTCGCCGCAATATGTTTCGCAGGCGGCCCGCTACTTCCCCCGCTTCCTGTGGACCAATTACGAGGGCGCCGGCGCCAATCCCATCGTCAACGATCCGATTGCGCAGACCAACTCGTTCCAGGGCTCGGTGGCCCATATCCGGGGACGTCATAGCATCAAGACCGGCGCCGAGTTCCGGCTGCAGCGCGCCTACCGCCGCGTCCCGGGCTTTTCGGCCGGCAGCTTCACCTTCGACTCCGGCTTCACCGGAGGCGACCCGATCCGCATCGATCCCTCCTCCGGCAATTCCATCGCGTCCTTCCTGCTGGCCACGCCCGCCAGCGGATTCATCGACGTCAACTCCTGGCCCGCCCTGCAGCAGCGCCTCTTCTCGGTGTTCGTTCAGGACGATATCCGCGTCACCCAGCGCCTGAAGCTCAACCTAGGCCTGCGCTGGGATTACATGGGCCCCATGACGGACCGGTTCAACGCGCTGAACCGCGGCTTCGACCGCAACGCCACCAGCCCCTTGAACGTTCCCGGCGTAACCCTTAAAGGCGGCCTGCTGTTCGCCGGCGTGAACGGCGTCGACCGGGGTATTTACGACAAGAGCTGGGACAACTTCGGGCCGCGCATCGGCTTTGCCTACTCGCTCAACAGCAAGACCGTCCTGCGCGGGGGCTACGGCCTGATCCACGGCCAGTCTTTCGACGATCCGGGCAGCGCGCCCGGGTTCAGCCAGCGCACCGACATGGTGACCACCATCCGCACCGGCATTCCCGAGAATACGCTGACCAATCCGTTTCCCGCCGGGATTCTGACGCCGGTCGGCGCCGCGCAAGGCCTCGCCACCTTCCTCGGCCAGAGCTTCAGCTTCAACGATCCCACCCGGAACATTCCGCGCACGCACCAGTTTTCCTTCGAAGTGCAGCGGGAGCTTCCCGGCCAGATGCTGGTTTCGCTGGCCTACGTCGGAAGCCGCTCGCACCGGCTCCAGGTGAACCACCAGATCAACGAGATCCCGCTCCCGGCTCTTTCTCTCGGAGCCTCCGAGCTGACGCGCAACGTAACCAATCCGCTGGCCGGCCGCATTCCCGGAACGGCGCTCAACGGCGCCACTGTCCAGCAGCAGCAATTGCTGCGGCCGTTCATCCAGTTCCTGAGCCTGAACGAGCAGTTCGAATCCATCGGCGAGTCGCGCTACGACGGGCTGCAGTTCATGGTGTACAAACGGCTCAGCAGCGGCTTGAACTTCAGCGTCGCCTACACCTATTCCCGCACCTTCGAGCGCAAGAGCTTCGCCAACCCGCAGGATACCCAGCTCATGCGCCTGCCCGCGCAATGGGACATTCCGAACAACCTCCAGCTCAACGGCGTGTACGAGCTGCCGTTCGGACAGGGAAAGAGGTTCGCCGCCACCGCTCCCACGGGGCTGAAACAGCTGATCAGCGGATGGCAGATCAGCGGCATCGCGCGCATCCAGCAGGGCTGGCCGATCGAGCTGGGTGCGAACACCGTGCCCACCGGAGTCAACCCCAAGCTCGACGACAACAGCCTCGACCGCTGGTTCAACACCTGCACCCAGCTTCTCAACGGCACGACCCGCGGCTGCCTGCAAGGCGAAACTCCGGCCTGGACAGTGCGCCAGCCGTTCCAGCTCCAGACCTGGACCAACCGCGTCACCTGGTTCCGCCGTCCGCAGATATTCAACCTGGACGCGACCATTCTGAAGAACACCCGCATCACCGAGCGCGTGATGTGGCAGTTCCGGGTGGATTTCCTGAACGCCACCAATACGCCGCAGTTCTTCAACGGGCCGATCATGGACGTCAACAACGGCCAGTTCGGGCGCGTCGCCGGAGCGGTGGCGCAGTCCAATCTGCCGCGGTTTATCCAGCTGGCGATGCGCGTACAGTTTTAGCGGGGACTGAACCCCGGCGAAATACGCAGCCCTACCTTGCCAGCTGCGCTTTCGGCCGATCCACCGGCGGCGGCATCATGGGCGAGAACTTCACCGATACCAGCTTCGAGACGCCCGGCTCCTGCATGGTCACGCCGTACATGGCCTGGGCCGCTTCCATCGTCTTCTTCGAATGCGTGATCAGGATGAACTGCGTCTCGAGCGACATCTCCTTCAGCAGCCGCGTCAGCCGCTCGATGTTCGGCTCGTCCAGCGGCGCGTCCACCTCGTCCAGAATGCAGAACGGGCTGGGCTGATAGCGGAAGATCGCCATCAGCAGCGACAGCGCCGTCAGCGCCTTCTCGCCGCCCGACAGCAGCAGGACGTTCTGCAGCTTCTTGCCCGGCGGCGAGGCCACGATGTCGATGCCCGAATCGGCCTGATTGACGTCGTCCGTCAGGCGCATCTCGCCGATGCCGCCGCCGAACAGCGTCTGGAACGACTGCCGGAAATTGGCGTTGATCGCTTCGAACGCCTCGGCGAACTTCTGCCGCGAGACCGTGTCGATCTCGTGAATCGCCTTCTCCGTGTCGCGGATCGAATCGAGCAGGTCCTGCCGCTGCGCGTTCAGGAAGTCGTAGCGCTGCTGCGCTTCGTGGAACTCCTCGAGCGCCTGCGGATTCACCGGGCCCATGGCCTCGATCTTGGCTTTGATCTCCTGGTATTGGCGCTCGGCGTCAGCCAGCCCGGCTTCGTCCAGGGTCGCCGCTTCGGGGGAATCGCCGGCGGCGCGCGCCAGCTCCTCGATCGGCAGGTTCAGCTCCTTGCGGCTGGTCTCGTCGAGGAACTTCAGCTCCGCCTGCCGCTTCACCAGCTCCACTTCGATTTGCGAGCGCCGCTCCCGCGCTTCGTCCACCTGCCCGCGCAGCGCCCGCAGGCTCTCTTCTCCGGACGCCAGCGAGGCGCGCATTCCGGTCTCTTCCGCCGCCAGCCGGTTCACCTGGGCGTCCACCGACAGGACCTGTTCGGCCAGCTCCGCCGATCTGGCGTCCAGCGCGATGTTGTCCGCCAGCAGGCGCGAACGCTCGATCCCCAGACGCTCCACCTCCCGCCCGATCTCCTCCCGCCGCGCCGAGCGGTCCTTCCACTGCGATTCCAGGCGCGACATGGCGGTCCTCTCGGAGCGATGCCGCTCCTCGAGCGCCGCCAGCTCCACCCGCAATACCGCGTGCTCTTCCTGCGCCCGCGTGAACTCCGCTTCCAGGTCTTCCAGATTCTGCCGGGCCGCCTCGAGAGCCTCCTCCTGCTCCTGCCGCGCCTTCTCTTTCTCCTCCACCCCCCGCGCGCTGCGCACCTTCTGTTCGAGCGTGCGGTCCGTCTCCTGCGACAGCCGGCCCAGTTCCAGCCGCGCCACCGAGAGGCGGGAATTGGCGCGCGCCAGCTCTTCGGCCAGCTTCCGCCGCTCGTGGTCGAGCGCCAGCGCGTCCTTCTCCTGCGTCTGCTGCGACGAGCGCAGTTGTTCCAGCTCCTCTTCGAGCAGCCCGATCTCGTGATTCAGATTCTCCAGCAGGCGCGTCCGCTCGTCGAGCTCCCGCTGCTTGGCTTGCGACGTCACTACCAGCTCCCGCAGCTCGCGCTTCAACGCCAGCGGACCGCTGCCGCGCTTCTTGCCGCCGCTCAGCGCGTAGCCGTGATAGCAGATGCCGTCCGGCAGCAGGAAGTAGAGATGCGGATAGTGGCTGGCCAGCCGCTGCGCCGCCGCCCGGTCTTCGGCAATGAAGCAGCGTCCCAGCCGGGGCAGCAGATCCTGGGCCCGGTCCCGCAGTCCGTTGACCAGGCGCAGACAGTCGCTCAGCCGGGCCACGATTCCGGTTTCCGGACCGATCGCCGGCGCCGGAGCTTCGGCCGCCACCGCGGCAACCGCGTCCGGCGATCCCCCGCCCGGATGCACCAGGAAGGTAGCGCGTCCTTCAATGTCGGCGCGCATCAGGTCGATGCCGCGCTCGGCTTCCTCCCAGTTGCGGGCAACCACGTATTCCAGCTCGTCGTGCAGGAACTCTTCCGCCGCTTTCTCGTAGGCCGGATCGACTTCCACGAAATCCGCCAACACTCCGAGCGGCTTGAAATCGGGCCGGTCGTGCTTCTGGATCGATTCGAACAACCGCTTCACCGAATCGGTCGTATAGGCGCGGTGCGACAGGATTTCCTCGAGCGAATCGCGGCGCGCCTTGAGCCGTCCGGCTTCGGTGCGCAGGCCCTCCAGCACCTGACGGGCGTCGGCCGCGCTGCGCTTCCGGATGCCCAGCTCCTCGTCCGCCCGCCGCCGCCGCTCCTGGATCGATTCGAGCTCCAGCTGCCGTTTCGCCAGCGCCGCGGAGACATCCTCCTTGGACGCCGAGAGCCGCTCGAGGTCCGCCGCCGCCTGCTGCTCCTCCCGCGTCACCCGCGCGGTTTCGCGATCGATGCCGGCCAGGTATTCGTCGATCTGAGCCAGCTGATTCTTCAGCGTGGAGGCCTCGCCCAGCAGGCGCAGCACGGCCACCCGCCCCGCTTCCAGGCTCTTCTCGCGCTCCCGCAGCCGGCCCTGCAGAACCTCCCGCGTCTCGTTCTTTTCGATGCTCCGCTGCCGCGCCGAAATGGTCAGCGCATCGAGCTCGGCCACCGTCAGCTTGTGCTGCCCGAGCTCGGCCTCGAGCTGCGTCAGCTGCGCTTCGAGCTGCTGCGTTTCCGTCTCTCCCTGACCGATGCGCTGCTCGATTGCGGCGCTCTGCTTGGCCTGATATTCCAGCCGGCCGCGCGTGCGCTCGACTTCGACGTTCAGCTCCGCCAGCCGCTTGCGCGCCTCCGTCAGCCGCGCTTCGGTTTCGTAGCAGGCGGCCTGCATGCGGGCATGCTCCTGCTCGCTCGAGGCAACCGATTCGGACAGCGCCCGCAGTTCGGCGGTGGCCGCGTTCAAGTCCAGGGCCGCTTTGGCGGCTTCCCGCTCCAGGGTGTGGAAGCGGCCCGCCAGCACCACCCGCAGCCGCGAGTCCATTTCCTCTTTCAATTCGCCGTACCGCTTCGCCTTGGCGGCCTGCCGCTTCAGCGAATTGAGCTGCCGGGTCACTTCCTCCAGAATGTCGAAGACCCGCGTCAGGTTCTGTTTGGCGCCTTCCAGCTTGGCTTCCGCCAGCCGTTTGCGGGTCTTGTACTTGGTAATGCCGGCCGCTTCCTCGATCACCGCCCGGCGGTCGTAAGGCTTGGAGCTCAGGATCTGCCCGATGCGGCCCTGCTCGATGATCGCGTAACTCTCCGGCCCCAGGCCGGTGCCCATGAAAATGTCCTGTATGTCCCGCAGCCGGGCCTGACGGCCGTCGATCAGGTATTCGCTCTCGCCGGACCGGAAGAGGCGCCGCGTGATGGTCACTTCAGACGGCTTGCCCGGGGCGGTGGTGTCGGAGTTGGCGGTATCCGCGGGCACGTCGCGGTAAACACCCGCCTCCGCGCCCGGGTCCACCAGCGTCATCGTAACCGCAGCCATTCCCACGGGTTTCCGGTCCCGTGTCCCGGCGAAAATCACGTCCTCCATCCGGGCGCCGCGGAGACTCTTCGCGGACTGCTCGCCCAGCACCCAGCTGATGGCATCGCTGAGATTGGACTTGCCGCAACCGTTCGGTCCTACTACCGCCGCGATGCCGCCGCCATTGAAGCGCAACTCGGTCCTGTCGCAGAAGGACTTGAACCCTTGAATCTCGACGCGTTTAAGTTTCAGCAAACCGTTACCTCGTCTGCTCGGGGGATGTGACCATACTAAACGCGATTCTATCAAAAGTAAAGTAGTCTTGGCACACTATCAAGAGGCAGTGCATAATCTACTACCAGATGTTGTGGCTCGGTCGGCTTAATTTGAGTCACAAAGGTTCTACCGGTTGAAAAACCGGATACCCCTCTCCTGAATTGAAATATAGTGTAACTACCCCAGCCGGTTGAGCATCTTTACCTATTGCTATTCTGACCGGCATGCTCAAGAGTCCCCGCCACCACACGTGGTCTTGTCTGGCAGCGGGCCTTCTTTGTCTTGGGTGGGCAGAGGCCCAGTCTCCGCAGCCTTTTGATTTTGCCGCGCTTCTGAAAACTCCGGCTGGAATTCAGTCCGCTCTCGAGCGGTGCGACGGACATCCGGATTTCGAAACCGCGCTTGCCAACTGGCTCGAAGCGGCGCAGCCACGCTCGGCCGAGGAGCGCGAAGCGATCCGGAAAACGTCGCTACGGCTGCTGGAAGATACGTCCGACCCGCAAGTTGTCCTAGGACTTCTAGACGGCCTGATGCGACAAGCGCTTTCGGAGTTGAGCCGCGATCCGGCGATCGTGCCGGAGGAGCTGGCCAAATCGTTATACTCCGCGATCGCCAGAGCCGTGGGACGCCAGCCGCGGAAGTGGGCTGGATTTCCGCTCCTGGCGGCGGGCCTGGCGGAAGGCGGCGCCGTCCAAGGCGAGCGGCATGCGATCTTCGTCAAAGAGCTGGTGACGATATCGGCGCGGCGCCGTCCGGCGGCGCCCCGTACGGCGGGCGCAACCTCCACTTCAGCTTCAACCGTAGCCGCGACATCGGCGTCGCCTTGATTTGCCTGCGCCGGCTGTCATTCCATGAGGTCTGCCCGTCCGGTCCGGACGCATTCGGCTGCGAACAGGTACATGCCGGCGGACCAGGCCTGGTCCTGAACGCCCATGGGCTCGCCGGTCTC
>DATJFH010000131.1:0-6374 GCA_035495815.1 Bryobacteraceae bacterium | reverse complement strand
TCAACAACGACGGCTGGCCCGATATTTACGTCGCCTGCGACTCCACGCCCAGTTTTCTGCTGCGCAATAACCACGACGGCACGTTCACCGATATCGGCCTGGAAGCCGGGGTCGCCCTCAATGAGGACGGCAAAGAGCAGGCCGGCATGGGGATCGGGGTCGGCGACTTCAATCTCGACGGCCAGCTCGACCTGCTCAAGACGCACTTCGCCGACGACACCAGCGCGCTCTACCGCTACGCGGGCGACGGGGCCTTCGACGATGTGACGGTCGCGGCCGGGCTGGGTGTCGAGACGCGGTTCATCGGCTGGGGCGCCGGCATCGTCGACCTGGATAACGACGGCAACCCCGATCTGTTCGTGGCCACCGGCGGCGTCTATCCGGAAGTGGCGGCGAGGCTTCCGGATTACCCGATGAAGACTCCGCGCATCGTCTTCCGCAATCTCGGCAACGGAAGATTCGAGGAACTCACCGATAATCTCGGACCGGGAATCGCCGCGCCGCATTGCAGCCGGGGCTGCGCCTTCGGCGACTTCGATAACGACGGCGATCTCGACATCCTCATCGTCAACCTCGACGAGCCGCCCTCTCTGCTGAGGAACGATCTGACCGGAAGCGCGCACTGGCTCAAAGTGAAGCTGATCGGGGTGAAATCCAACCGCGGGGCCGTGGTAGCCCGCGTTACCGTCCGCTACGGAGGCAAGACCCAATCGCAGGAGGTGTTGAGCCAGGCGAGCTTCTACTCCGCCAACGATTCGCGCCTCCATTTCGGTCTCGGCGCCGCCACCTCCGCGGATCTCGTCATCCGCTGGCCGAACGGCAACAGCGAAAACGTGGAACACGTCGAAGCCGATCAGCTCATCTCGATCCGGGAAGGCGCGGGCGTGGTAAAGCGGGAAAAACTCGGAGTTAACGGTAAGGGTTGATACGCCGCGGTCCGGCACGCCTCCAGGAATTCAGCCGGACTGTGTCGATTCTTGTAAATACCTGGCCCGCACCCATTGACTTCGTCCTACCCAAGGTGTAGTTTCTGCCATAAGTCTTGGGTGTATCCAGTTTCAGAGGAGGGTGATCTCATGCCGAAAAAACTTCTGTTGGCAGTGTTCGGATTCGCGATCGGGGTGTTCGCGCAAGGCGAGCGCGGCACTCTGAACGGCACCGTCATCGATCCGTCGGGGTCGGTGGTGGTCGGAGCCACGGTCAAAGCTGTGAATATCGCCACCGGCGTGGAGATCGACGAGATCACGACGGATGCCGGCGTCTATCGCCTGCCTTATCTGCAGCCCGGCACATACAAACTCACTGTCAGTGCTCCGGGTTTCAAGCTTGCAGTTCGCGAAAATATCATCCTTGCGGTGGCACAGACACTCACCGTCGATTTCAAACTGGAAGTCGGCGCCTCGACCGACCAGGTGACGGTATCCGCTGAAGCGCCGCTACTCGAGACCGGGACCGCCGAGATCGGCAGCTACGTATCGAAAAAAGAATTCGATACCTGGCCGATCACCGTCGGAGATGGCCGCCGCCAGATCCAGCAGTTCATCTTCACTTCTCTGCCGGGCACGGTGGGCGACACCTTCCTCGGGTCGATTAACGGCGGCCAGGGCTATTCGCACGAGATTCTGATCGACGGCATCGCGCTAGGGCGCATGGACCTTCAGGGCGGCTCGAATAATGAGTTCAGCCCGTCGGCGGAAGCCATCAGCGAGTTCAAGCTTCAGACCGGAATGGTCGGCGCGCAGTACGGCGGCGGGCAGACCGCGGTGGCGAACTTCGCCACCAAGAGCGGCACCAACGGCCTGCACGGCAGCGGCTATTGGTACGTGCAGAACGAAGCGTTTCGCGCCAATGGCTGGAGCAACAACGCTGCCGGCATCAAGCGGCAGCCGAACAAGACCAACAATTTCGGTTATTCGGTGGGCGGGCCGGTGATTCTGCCGAAGGTCTACAACGGCAAGAACAAGACGTTCTTCTTCCATAACCTGGAACGCACGCGCGTCCGCAACTTCTCGTCGACGTCGTTCGGCACTCTGCCGATTCCCGCCTTCAAGCAGGGCGATTTCTCGCGGCTGTTCAATCCTGCTTTCACCGGCGTCGCGCAATCGGGAACCACCATAGGCACCGACGCGGCCGGCCGGCCCGTCGTCTACGGCCAGCTTTACGATCCATCGACCGCGCGCCAGGTGGGCAATGTCTGGGTACGCGATCCATTCCCCGGCAATCTCGTTCCCAAGTCGAAATGGGATCCCGTGTCCACCAAGATCCTGGACCTCGCGCCCATCACGGATCCTCTGTTCGACACACTGGTGAACAACATTCCCACGCTGGGATCGAGCAGCCCGACCTTCCAGGAGACAATGCTCACCCTGAAGGCCGACCATAACTTCACAACGCGTCACCGGCTTTCCTCTACCTTCAATCGCAATTTCCGCTCGCGCACGAACTCGCCCGGCGGGCGCTGGGGCCTTCCGCCCGGTACGCCGACCGATGTTTATCAGAACCAGAACACGCCAGGCACCCTGGTACGGCTGGCGTATGACTGGACCGTCACGCCAACCATCCTGAATCACGCGGCGCTCGGCTACAACCGCTTCGGCAATTCGAACGTCAGCGCCTACTTCATGCAGGATTGGCCGCAGAAGATCGGCATGCAGAACGTTCCGGGAACGCATTTCCCGACGCTGACCTTCTCCGGCCGGCCCGAGCAGTCGGGCAACATCGGGGCGGGTGGCCGCCTGGGATCGGGGAACTCGAATATCAACTACAACGGCAGCACGATCGGCCAGGATGACCTGACGATCGTCCACGGCGCCCACAACATCAAGGTTGGTATTGAGCAGCGGCGTTACTACTACAACAACAAGAGCTTTTCGACGTCAGGCACGTTCGCGTTCTCGCCGAATACCACCGCGCAGCCGGGCTTCACCACCCAGACCGGCAACGCATTCGCGAGCTTCCTGCTCGGCGCCGCATCCAGCACCAGCCGCAGCGTCGTACTGGTGACGACCGGGCACCGGTGGAGATCGACGGCGATGTACCTCGCCGACGATTGGAAGGTGAATCGGCGCCTCACGCTCAATTTCGGAATGCGTTGGGAGATCATCGGCGGCCTGTTCGAGGTTGCGGGACGAATGTCCGGTCTGGATTTCGGCAAGCCCAATCCCGCCGCGGGCGGCCGGCTCGGCGCGTTGGCATTTGTCGACGATCTCGGGCGCCAGGGCTTCATGGACTCGAACTACAAGCAGTTCTCGCCCAAGTTCGGATTTGCCTACCAGATTTCGAACAGGCTCGTGATGCGCGGCGGATACGGCATCAACAACACACCGCCCATCAGCAATGGATTCGGATTCGGCGGAACCACCGGCTTCAACGGAACCATCTCGCGAAATTCGGGCAACACGGCGCTCCGGTTCGCGGAGGAACCGGTCATTTACCTGCACGACCGCTATCCCGATCTCACTCTCTCTCTGCCGAACAAGGATGCGTCGCAGTCGAACGGCCAGGGCATCTCGTACACCGCCAGGAATTCGAGCCGGCTTCCTTATGTCCAGAACTGGACCTTCGGTTTCCAGTATCAGCTCCCGGCCCGCACCGTCGTGGAAGTCAATTACATCGGCAACAAGGGGACGCGACTGGAAGCATATGGATTCGATTCGATGAACCAGGTTCCGCTCACCGAGCTGAGCCGCGGCAATTCACTACAGGATCCGTGGACGCCGGCCTCCGGCGTGCCTCAGCCCTTCCCCGGCTTCACCGGCACGGTCCTCCAGGCGCTGCGCCCGTATCCACAATTCACGGGCATCAGCCAAACATTCCCGACCCTGGGAACATCGCTCTACAACGCCCTCCAGATCCAGGCGACGCGCCATTTACACAAGGGCCTCTCGATCCTGGTGGCATACGCATTCTCGAAAGCCATCAACATGGCGGGCGACAATGCTCTGGACTCCGAGAGTATCGCGGACGTTTATAATCGCCGCATCGACCGCGTGATCAGCTCGTTCAACTATCCGCAGTATCTCAAGGTGACCTGGATTTACGAGTTGCCGTTCGGCCCCAACAAGGCACTGCGGATCGGCGGCATCGGCGGAAAGATCGTTGGCGGATGGAGCCTCACCGGCAACCATTTCGCCCGCTCCGGAAACCCGATTGGCATCGGCGTAAACGCCGCGACCAACCCGATCACGGTGGCACGGCCCGACCAGATTCTGGGCGTGCCGGTCATCCTCAATTCCGATGCACAAGTCGCCTTCCGCGGATTTGTCGGCGGCGATGTTTATCTGAACCGCGCCGCCTTCACGGATCCGCCGGTTTCGCCCGGCGGCCGGAATGTGGTCACCCGGCTGGGCACGGTCGGTCCGCTGCTCCCCAACGTGCGCGGACCGATGCGTCACGGCCACGACCTGGCCGTGGTGAAGACGCACAACTTCCGCGAAAAGGTGAACTGGGAAATTCGCGGCGTGTTCACGAATTTCATAAACCATCCGCTGCGCAACGACCCGGTGACTTCGCTTTCGAGCCCGTTCTTCGGCCAGATCACCGGCAAAGGCGGCGGCCGCAACGTCGAGCTCTCGTCGCGCATCACGTTCTGAAAAATCCTAGCAGCGGACTGTACTGACGGTCGAATCCGCTGCATCGGCACAACCGCGTGCTTACGGGACTGTTGTCACGTCGGGCGGGTTGACTCCGACCTTTTCTGCGGCTTTCACCAGGGCGGACCAATTGCCGGCGGCGATCGGGATGCCTTTCTCGCGACGCTCGGCTTCGGTGCGCCACTCGGGGTCGCCGGCGACGAGGACTTCGTCGTAGCCGGGCGCGGGCGGGGTCGACTTGATGATCTGCACCAGCTTCTCGAGGCGGGCGGTGAATTCTTCGACCGGCATGAAGCGGGCGATGTCGATGGCGAGGAAGGTCTGGCTATTGCGGACTTTGCTGCCGCGGAAGCGGATGCCGCCGATCTCGGTGGCCATCGCGCCGCCGCTGAGGACGGAGCAGAGGATCTCGACCATCATCGCGAGACCGCTGCCTTTGTAGCCGCCGAGCGGCATCAGCATCCCGCGATAGGCGGCTTCGGTGCTGGTGGTGGGGCGGCCCTCGGCGTCGAAGGCCCAGCCGGGGGGAATCTCCGGCTCGCCGTTGATATGCGCTTTGAAGATGCGGTTGGCGGCGACGGTGGTGGTAGCCATGTCGAGAAGCCACGGGCCGGGAACGGCCATGCAGATCGGGTTGGTTCCGGTGCGGCCTTCCCTGCCCTGCCACGGCGGGACGATCGGCGACGCGTTGCACATCACGATGCCGATGTGGCCGGCGTCGCGCATCTTTTGCGCCCACCAGGCGGCGGCGCCGAAATGGTTCGACTCGCGGGCGACTACAAGCCCCATGCCGTGCTCGCGCGCCAGGCGAACGGCGTGCTCGCAGCAGACGTGCGCCACCCACTGGCCGAGGGCGGCTTGCCCATCGAAGTGCAGACAGCAGCCGCTCTCGCCGATGACGGCACCCTCGGCTTTGCCATCGACTTCGCCGGCGAGAAGCTGTTCGACATAGAAGGGCAGGAGCTGGATGCCGTGGGAATCGACGCCGCGGAGATTGGACGCGACCAGGCTGGCGGCGGTGATGGCGGCTTTGTGTTCGGGAACGGCAGCGGCTTCGAGGATAGCCTGGCAGAAGGCGGTGAGTTGAGCAGCGGGGATGGTGGGCATTGTATTAGCGCTGTAGGGCGATGAAAGGCAGCGGCCACCGCTTCTTCACGGTTGCGGCTGGTGGGCCTTTTCCGCGGTGGGGAAATCCGACGGAACTTTCTGGGTCACTTTGCCGGTGGCGGCCCACTCGGCGCCGCGAGCCAGAGTCGTGGCGAAGCCGACGCATGCCATCGCGGCGGGATCGTGGCCGAGCGTGGTGTGGAAGATGCGGCCCTTGCCGTAGGTGAGCGCCATCAGCATCGGCTCGTCGTGGCCGGTGCCACGATTGGCGGGATCGGAATACGCGGTCGCGAGCACGGTCATGTTCTTTCCGGGACCGCGCATTTTGGAATACAGCTCGTCGGCGGCGTGCATCCATTTTTCGGGAAGACCCCTGGTGACGGGGTGCGTCGTGTTGCGGGTCACGATCAGGAACGGCGTGCGGTCGCCGTGATTGCCGGCGGGGCCGGGCGTGTCGTCGGAGACGAGCTTGCCGTCCTTGAAATACCAATACTGGCCGGACTTTTCATTTCGGCCGAGCCAGCCGCCGATGCCGATCATCAGGTTGTACTCGGGCCAATCGGGGAAGGCGTTATCGGCGGCGTGGTAGGAGACATATCCGCCGCCGGCGTTCATATATTGGACGAATGCCGCTTTCACTGCTTCGGGCCACTTGCTGCCGTTGGGGAACTCGTT
>DATJFH010000130.1:0-10565 GCA_035495815.1 Bryobacteraceae bacterium | reverse complement strand
CGCTCGGACCGTTTCGGCTTCGAGCCGGAAATCGTCATGAAGTCCGCCAAGCGGAAGCTGCGCATCTACGAAGTCCCCATCAGCTATCACGGCCGCACTTACGAAGAGGGCAAGAAGATCGGCTGGAAGGACGGCATCAAGGCTCTGCTGGTGGTGGTCCGCTTCTGGCTGGTGGACGATCTCTACTCCTCCCCCTACGGCCGCGGCGTTCTCAATAACCTGAACGGCACCCCGCAGTACGTGAGCTGGCTGGCGCGCCTGCTGCGGCCCTACCTGGGCGACTCCGTGCTCGAGCTCGGCGCCGGCATCGGCAACCTCTCCGGCCGCCTCATGAGCCGCCGCCTGCTGTACGTCGCCGCCGAAAAGGATCCGCTCCATCTCCACGCGCTGCGCAACCGCTTCCTGCGGACGCCCAACGTCAAGGTCTGCCATATCGATCCCGAGATACCCGCCGATTTCGAGGCCGCCGGCGGCCCGTTCGACACCGTGCTCTGCGTGAATGTGCTGGAGTATGTCGAGGATCTGCGCGGCGCCATCGAATCCATTCGCGGGAGTCTCAACGAGGGTGGAACCCTGGTCGTGCTGGCGCCGCAGCATCCGTCCCTGTTCGGCGAGCTGGACCGCGCCATGGGCCATCGCCGGCGCTTCGAGCGGGAGCCCCTGGGCAAGCTCCTCGAGGCTTCCGGCTTCGCGGTGCAGAAGGCATACAGCCTGAACAAGATCGGAACCGCGCCCTGGTGGATCTACAGCAAGCTGCTCGGCAGCGGCCGCATCAACAAGGTCACCCTGAAGATCTTCGACAAGACGGTATGGATATGGCGCCGTATCGACGGACTGCTGCCCTGGTCCGGGCTGTCGCTCGTGCTGGTGGCCCGCAAGTCCGGCGGCCCTTCCGGAATGCGTCAGATGGAGCAGCTCAGCGAGCTGCCCACCGCCGGATGAGCAGCATGCGCGCCGTCGCCCTCGATTTCAACGAGCGGCGGCTGATCGAATGGGACGCGCCGGCGCCCCGGATTCTCCGCCAGGATGAGGTGCTCTTTCAAGTGGAGGAGGTCGGGGTGTGCGGCACGGACCGCGAACTGGCTTTGTTCCACCTCGGCCACCCGCCGGAAGGCGAATCCCGTTTGGTCATCGGGCACGAGGCTTTCGGACGGGTACGCGCCACCGGCTCCGCCGTCCGGTCCTTCCAGCCCGGTGATTGCGTGGTTCCCATGATCCGCCGCCGGTGTCCGGCCGTCTGTCCCTCCTGCGCGCGAGGCCGTTTCGACCTCTGCACTACCGGCCAATACGGCGAACGCGGCATCTATGGACTGCACGGCTATTTCTGCGAGCTGGCGGTCGATTCCGAACGCGACCTGGTCGCCGTTCCGCCGGAATTGGCTTCGTTCGCCGTTCTGGCCGAGCCTCTGAGCGTGGTCGAAAAAGCGGTGTCGATGGCCGTCGCCTTCCGTCAGGAGCCGGCCGGCGCCGCCCTTGTCCTCGGGGCAGGCCCCATCGGCCTGCTGGCCGCCCTCGCCCTGCGGCTCCGCGGACTCGAAGTGCACCTGCAATCGCTCGAACCACCCGGCCACCCCCGCGCCAGGCTGGTCCGCGCCGCCGGCGCCGCTTACCTCGGGCCGCGCCAAAGCCTGCCCCCAGCCGACATCGTCGTCGAAGCCACCGGCTCCGCGCAGGCGGCCTTCAACGCCATCCGCGCGCTCGCTCCGCTCGGAGTCTGCGCCCTGCTCGGCGCAGGCGAAGGCCAAGGCCACGTCTCCTTCCGCGACCTGGTGGTGGGAAACCGCGTCGTCTTCGGCAGCGTCAACGCCGGCCGCGATTCGTTCGCGCTGGCGATCGAAGATTTAGGACGCGCCGATCCGAATTTCCTGAATGCCATGGTCGAGCGCCGCCCGTTCGCCGATTTTCCGCGCAGCCTGGCCGATCCTTCTTCCGGAACAGCCAAGATTGCGCATGTAATAAGATGAGATCTGAATGACATTCCGTTTTCGCCAGGCCATGTGTAATGAGGCGTACGAGAAATGGGACTTTGCCGCGGCCTGCAAGTCCATTCGCCAGGCCGGCTACGAGGGGATCGAGATCGCGCCGTTCACGCTGGCTGAAGATCCGGCTTCGGTAACGCCCGGCCGCCGGCGCGAATATAGCGATATCATGGCATCTTCCGGCTTGAGGTTCGTCGGCTTGCACTGGCTCATGGTCAGCCCCAAAGGTCTCCACGTCACCACGCCGGACGCCGCGCTACGGCAGAAGAGCTGGACTCACATCCGCCATCTGATCGATCTCTGCGCGGACCTCGGACCGGACGGCGTGATGGTCTTCGGCTCGCCCGCCCAGCGGGCTTCCACCGGCGGCTCCACTCCCGCCGACGCCACCCGCCGCTACGTGGACGGTTTGGCTTCGGTGGCCCAGCACGCCCGGGACCGCGGCGTCACCATCCTGGTCGAAGCCCTGCCCCGCGCCCAGTGCGACGTCGTGTTGACGCTCGATGAGGCCGCCGGTATCGTCCGCGAAATCGACAGTCCGGGAGTGCGCACCATGTTCGATACCCACAACGCGGTCGACGAAGTGGAGCCTCACGCCAGCCTGGTCGAGAAGTACTTCGACCTCATCCGCCACGTCCACGTCAACGAGATGGACGGCGGCTACTGCGGAACCGGCGATTACGATTTCCGCCCCTTACTTTCCACGCTGCGGCGGCTCGATTACCAAGGCTGGGTGTCGCTCGAAGCGTTCGATTTCAAGCCGGGCGCCGAGAAAATCGCCAATGATTCGCTTCGCTATCTCGAAGCGCGAATCTCCGAGCTTTCATCATGAGCAAATACGTGGTTACGGGCGGCGCCGGGTTCATCGGCTCCGCACTGGTGCGGGGCCTGTTACGGCAGGGCGCCGGCAAAGTCGTTGTCATCGACAACCTGTTGAGCGGCCGGGAATCGAATCTGGACGAGGTGCGCGCGTCGGTCGACCTGCAGCGCGTCGACATCCGCTGTTATGACCAGGTCGCGCCGCTGGTCCGGGGCGCCGACGTCGTCTTCCACGAGGCCGCCATCCCGTCCGTGCCGCGCTCCATCGACGACCCCGTGCCCTCCCACGAAGTCAACATCGACGGTACCTTCCAGGTCTTCCGCGCCTGCGCCGACGGCGGGGTCAAGCGCGTCGTCTACGCCGCCTCCTCGTCCGCCTACGGCGACACCGCGGTCCTCCCCAAGGTCGAAAGCATGATCCCCAGGCCGCGCTCGCCTTACGCGCTGCAGAAACTGGTGGGCGAATATTATGCCGGCGTCTTCTCGCTGTGCTTCGGCCTGGAGACGGTTGCGCTGCGGTACTTCAACGTCTTCGGACCGCGGCAGGACCCTTCGAGCCCGTATTCCGGCGTCCTCTCCGTGTTCATGAAATGCCTGCTCGAGCGGCGCGCCCCCACCATTTTCGGCGATGGCGAGCAGTCCCGCGACTTCACCTTCGTCGAGGACGTGGTCGACCTGAATCTCAAAGCAGCCAAAGCCCAGGGCGTCGCCGGCAGGATGTACAACGGAGGCAACGGCGGCCGGGTCACTCTCAACCAGGCCTGGCAAACGCTGCAGAAGATCGAAGGCGTCCGTATCGACCCGGTCTACGGGCCGCCCCGCCACGGCGATGTCCGCGATTCCCAGGCCGACACCACCCTGGCGGTCGCCGAACTGGGCCACGCGCCTCGCTATTCGTTCGAAGAAGGATTGCGGCTGACGCTCGAATGGTACCGGAAACAGCACGCTGGCGCGGCTTAGACCTGTTCAACGCCGGAGAGTTCTACGAGTGCCACGAAGTCCTCGAAGACGTGTGGCGCGCCAGCCGCGGCGAAGAACGCTTCTTCCTGCAGGCGCTGATCCATTACGCGGTCGGCTTCTACCATCACCGGCAGGGCAACCCTCTGGGAGCGCGCCTCCAGTTGGAAAAGGGTATCCGCAAGCTGGCCGGCTACCTGCCGCAATTCCAGGAAATCGACACCGGCCGGCTTTACCGCGAAGGCCAGGACGCCTTGCGGAAGATTCTGGCAGGGGAAGAGATCCGATCCTTCCCCCGCATCATTAAATTGAGTTCACTCTCGCAACCCGCGCGCGCGCCGGCCAGTCTATCTCAATAGGACAACACGGTAAACTCCTCCTTGGGAGTTTCTCCCCGCGCGCGTTTGATCCGGCTTCCTCTGGGCCGGGCGCGCGGGGAGTTCTTATTTTGCCGGCCCGCCCGCCAGCAGCGGAGCATGCAGGCGCCGGAACGCCGCGCCGGCTTTGTCCGTCCCTTCCACGGCGATGTGATAAGCCTCGGCCGGAGCCGTGAGCGCGCCGGTATACCGCGTCTCGTTCCGCTCCACCGGAATCGTTCCCAGCAACGCGCCGCTGCGGGACAGCAGCCGGAACTCGGCTGTCTCCGCTCCCGAAAGAAAGGCGGTAAAGATCCCGCCCTCCAACTGAAGCGGAGCCAGGCTGACGCCGCCTTTCACTTCGGCCACCGCGGAGAAGTAGCCGGTCCCGGCGAGCTTCACCCGCCAGACGCCGGTCTCCGGCTTCTCCACGGTGACGATGCGGCCCATGGTCAGCCGGGTTCCCTCCACCGCTTCCCCCGACGGCGCCGTCACCACGATCGATTTCACGCATTCGGCGAAGATCTTGAACTGCGCCAGCCGCGCCCCCGAATCCACCGGGGCCGTGAATTCCTGAAAGCCGGCGCCCAGGGTTCCCGCCGCCCGCAGGATGGTCTGATCGGCGCCGCTCGCATAGACCCGTGTGATCGCCGGGCTGGCGATCTCGGTCGTGTCGAGCATCAGGATCTGTCCGCCGCTGCCTTCCGATGTCTGGATGTAGCTCTTGTCTGCGCGGAAGCGCGGCACGCAGGGGAAATCGATCACCTGGGCCGCGCTGTCGCACGCCAGAATGCTCAGCAGTAAAAGCGGCTTACGCCATCGCATTCACTCATTGTATTTATACTGCGCGCCGGCCGCTGATCACGTTGATCAGAAGAACGACAATCGCCACGAGAAGAAGAATATGGATAAACCCGCCCAAGGTATAGGAACTGACCATCCCCAGAAGCCAAAGGACGAGCAGTATGACGAAAATGGTCCAGAGCATCGATTTTTTCCTTTCGATAGTCTCTTTTGAGACCACCGTGACGAGGCAAGTGCAATTGGGACGCCATGCCCGCATTCACAGGTGAATAAAGCCCGTTCCGCCGGTTTACCGGAACCGTGCGGTAAAATCTCCTTGGGTGATGAATACTCGATTCCTGGCCTGCTGGCTGCTCGGCGCGTGGATTGCCGGAAGCCTCTTCATGATTCTGGTAGCGACGCAGAATTTCCGCTCGGTGGACCGTCTGCTGGCCGCGCCCGCCAGCGCCTCCCTCCAGGTGGCGAAGCTGGGGCCCGGCGAGGCCAGAACATTTCTGCGCTACCAGGTTTCCGAGCAGAATCGCTTCTACTTCGAGACCTGGGAGAAGATTCAGCTGGCGCTCGCCCTGGCCACGCTTGCGGCGCTCACCGGCGGCGGCCGGCTGGCGCTGATCTTCGCGGGAATCATGACCGCCCTGCTGCTGGCGGAGAGCTTCTACCTGACGCCGGAGATCGTGCGGCTCGGCCGCCTGATCGACTTCGTGCCCCAGGCCGCGCCCTCGCCGGAACGGGACCACTTCTGGAAGCTGCACGGCGCCTATTCCGGAGTGGAGCTGGTGAAGCTGGCCCTGGGCTTCTTTGTCTCCGGCCGCCTCATTCTCGGCCGGCGCTAAGCGGCCGGTCCGCCCCGGGCGGTCTGTCCTGGCCGAGGCGCCCGAGCAGGGAAGCCAGCGCCAGCCAGGCGCTGACCGCCAGGAGATAGGCCAACGCGAAACGCGCCGTCAAACTGACCGTCTGGAGGGTGAGTCCGGCGGGCCGCGGATGCCATGCGATCAGCTTCAAGGGCAGGCACGCGCCGGCCGCGATCAGCACGCTCGCGAGCGGAAAATAGCGCAGCCGCCAGGGCATCCGGAAGAAGCCGCGCGCGCCCTCGGCGGACACTTGCCCGGCCAGCGGCAGAAGCAGGATCAGCGGCAGCATCCAGATCCAACCCGGCGCCTTCGGCCGCAGCGAAACCCAGACCGCCCCGGCCAGCGCCGCCGACCACACGAAGAGGCCCGGGATGCGCCGCAGGCTCTCCCGGCCGAGGGCGCCCAGCTGCGCCTCTTCACCCCCGTGCGCGCGGCGATAGAACAGCAGCGCAGTCCCGATCAGCCACAGCCCGCCGGCGATCACCACGATTCCATGCAGCAGGGACAGCGCCACGCCCCAGGCCCGCGAATCGGGCAGCCAGAACCAGGCGATGGCCAGCGCCAGCCACATCGCGATGCCCACAATCTGCAGCGTCCAGAACCGCTTGTGATTCCAGAACACCGACAACGCCCGCGACTCCGGACTCACTGGACCTCCAGGAGCCTGCTGTCCGTCGTCGAAAGATACTGCGGCTGATACATCGGCTGCACCCTTGCCGGGCTGATCCTGAACCTGCCCGGGTTGACGATCTTCATGACGTAGAAATGCTGCCGCTGCTTCCCGTCGAAATACTCCTGGAAAATAGCGGCGTGATCGTCATGATATTCGCGGCGGGAGAAGTACCGCTGCCACCAGGGCGGCTGGTTGCGGATCTTGTAAAGCTCGTCCTTCTCGATGAACTCCGCACCGGCGGGGATCGGATCCTCCACCAGAAGGTAGCGCCAGGCCCCGCCCGTCAAGGTCAGCTTGGCGGCCACCAGGTCACCCACCTGCACGGGACCCTGCAGGGGCTCGAGCTGGTAGACGATCTCCGCCCCCTCTTTCGACGGGACCATCTTGAAGTACTCGCGCGAGAGGTTGAGCGAGACCGAGCCGGTAGGCGCCAGGTTGTCGCCGGCCGAATAATATTCCCCGCGCGCCGACCAGTAGAGGCGGCCCTCGCCGTTCCTGGCGATGCGGATCCTGTTCGCGCCGCCCGCCAGCTCGCCCGCCGGCAGCCGGATGACATGGGAGACGGGCGAGACTCCGTCCGCGGCCGTAAACTTGGCGCTGGAGACCTGCCTGCCGTTCACCGTAACGGTCACGCCGAAGTCCGGGCGCAGCTCGCCGCTCGCCTTCAGATACGGCGTCAACCCGAAAATCACCATGGCGGTCTGCTTGGTGGAGTTCCAGTAATAGCCCTGGTCGCGATGATTCACCAGCCACAGGGCGGCCTTCGGCAGCAGCGGGCTGGAGGGCCGCAGGCGGGTGAGCAGCTTGAGCGAATAGGCGGTGGCTTCGGGCGTGGCGTCGCCGCTGAAATCGAGCATGGCGTCCTGCTGGACCGGCCAGCTGGCTTCGCGATCGTCGGAAACCGCCCGGGATTCGAGCATGGCGGCGGCCTCGGCGGCGCGCGGGTCGGACGCCTCGTCGAGCGCCAGGCCCATCAGCGCGATTCCGTAAGCGCTCATCTTCGGGCGCAGCTCCCAGGCGGCGTCCAGAACCGGCTTCTGCCTGTAGCCGCTCTGGACGAGCGAATAGACGCCGTAGGCGCGCGAATCGGGCGCGATGTCCCTGCCGGATTCCAGGCGCTTGCGAAGCCATTCGGCGGCCTTCTGCAGAGCCTCGGGCCGGACCTCGTAGCCGGCCGTCCTCGCCTGCGTCAGTCCGGCGGCGACGTAGGCGGTCATGAAGGGATGGCTCTCGTCGGTTTGCCACCAGCCCCAGCCGCCGTCCTCGTGCTGGAAATCGTAGAGCCGGTCGAGCCCGGCTTTTACCTTCTTCCCGAGCACGGCCGGATCCACCTTGCTCTTGAGCTGCAGCTCCTTGAGCGCCTGCGAAACAATCACGTTGGGGAGGAAGCTGGACATAGTCTGCTCGGTGCAGCCGTACGGGAAAGTGGTCAGGTATTCGAGCGCGCCGAAAATGGCGCCGGCCACCGACGGCGTCACGTTGATCTGCAGGCTGCGCGACGAAGGCACGCTCGCCTCGGGGAACGTCACGGTCACGTCCTGGCCGCCGGACGCGCCGGAGAGCGTGCCGGCCTGCGCGTTCGAGAGCTTCACGCCATAGGGAATCACCGGCATCGACAGCTCCATTGCGTCCGACTCCTCATTGGTGAGCGCTTTGCCGAGCAGCATCGCTTCACCGGAGACGGTGGCGCGGACGCGCCAGTCAGCCTTCACGTCGCCGTTGACCGGGATCTTCAGGTCGCGGGCCGCGCCGTCGATGATCTCCAGGCCTTTGGCCTCGAGCGACAGGCGCGCCGTCTTCTCCGTCTTGAGATAGTTGTGCGCCAGCACCGAAATGGTGACCTCGTCGCCGGCGGTGAAGAACCGCGGCGTGACCAGGCGGACCATCAGGTTCTTGCGGACGATCACCTTGTTCACCGCCGCCCCGACCTTGGTGTCGCGGGTAACGCCGCGTACGGTGGCGCGCCAGGTGGTCAGCGAATCGGGGAAATCGAGTTTGGCGACGGCGCGGCCGGCCGCATCCGTGGTGAGGCTGGCGAGCCACAGCGCGGTATCGGGGAAGGCCTTGCGCACTTTCGGCTGGACCAGGGCTTCGGGCTTCAACTGCGCCAGGTTGCGGCGGCTGCGGAAGTTGGCGAGCTGCATCCGCCGCTTGCCGGATTCGCCCTGGAAATAATAACTGAGCGAGGAACTGGTGGAGACGCGGTTGTACATGCGTCCGAAGAAGAACTTGAAGATGTCGGGCGTAGTTTCGGGCCGCACCGAATAGATGGCCTCGTCCACCACGCCGATGCTGAATTCGGCCGAGACGGGCTTGTCCGCCCAGTCGCGAGCCGTAATGGTGTAGAGCGCCGGCTCGCCGGGCTTGAACTCGGCGCGGGAAGGGGTGACCTCGACCTTCAACTGCTGCTCCACGGCCGGCACGGAGATGCTCTTCGACCCCTGGTACAGCTTGCCGTTCAGCAGAAACGCCGCATTCAGGAAGAAGTTCGGCGCATACTCTGCTTTCACCGGGACCTCCACGCGCAGGGTCGGCTGCGAGGCCTTGATCACCTGCCTGGTGTAGAGATCGCGGCCTTCGGCGGTGACCAGCACATGGGCGTCCGGCACGCCGGTCACGATCAACACCTTGGCGATGTCGCCCGGGCGGTACGTCCGCTTGTCGGGAACGATCTGGAGCCGCTCGCCGCCCCCCGTGTACCAGCCTCCGGCCGACCCGGTCACCCAGATATAGCAGCGCGATTCCACCTGGCGGCCCTGCGGCGTGTTCGCCCAAACGCGCACGGCATAAGAGCCGCCCTTGCCGACCGTGAACGAAATCCTGGCCCGGCCGCCAGCGTCCGTGCGGGCGTCGGTCTGCTGGATGGGAGGGCCGTCGGGCTTGCGCCAGACGTGCTCGATCAATTCGCCATGGACCTCGGTCTGGATCAGCGCGCCGTCGTAATCGCGCGCTTCGACCGTGAAGGCAGCCGTACTTCCGGGCTCGTACACATACCGGTCGGGCTGCACGTTGACCAGGAAGCTGCCGTGAGTGGCCAGCACGGTGGCAGCGCCGGCGATCTCGCGATTGCCGGCGTCGGTGACCCGCGCCTCGATGCGGTAGCGCATATCCCACCGCTGCGCGGAAACCTCGGTGGGGATGGAAACCGTCAGCTTGCCGTCCGCGTCCAGTTGTCCGGATTCTTCGAGGACCTGCTCGCCCTGGCCGTAGTAGTCGTCGCCGGTGTTGTTGTCGTCGTCCTGGTCTTCCTGCGCGTAGAGCGGATACCAATAGCGGAATTTGTGGACGGCGTAGGTGACTTTGGCGCGCGCCACCGGCTCTCCGAAGAAGTAGCGCGCGGAGATCAGCGCCTTGACGGGGGAACCCTGCAGGACGCGCCGGGTTTCGGGCGTGACGCGGACTTCGTATTCGGGTTTCTTGTACTCCTCGAGGTGGAATCCGCCGTTGACCTCCGCCTCCCCGGCGTGCACCTGAATGGAGTAGTAGCCGAGCGCGGCGGCGGCGGGCACCGGCATATCGCCCTGCACCGTGCCGTTCGCGGAGAGTGTCGCGTCCCGGCGCTGCGCCGGTTTTCCTTCCGGATCCAGAATCTCGACCGAAACCTGCCGGACGGCAGGCAAATGGTAGCCCGCTCCGGACTGGCTGCGCACGATCGCCTTCCAGTGCACGGTGTGGCCCGGACGGTAGACGGGGCGGTCGGTGTAGACCAGGCCGGTCAGATACCGGTCCGGCTCGCTCGACAGATTCCAGTTGCCGAACGAATCGATGGCGAAGTCGTCGCCGCGCCGCGCCAGGACCATGGTCGAATCCGGGCTCACGTCGGCGAGCCGGACGTCGGCCAGTCCGGAGGAGTCCGTGCGGACGCGGGCGGCTTCCTTCCGGCCGGTCCAGACCAGCAGGGGGCAATCGGCGACCGGCGCGCGGGTGGCGCGGTCGGTGACGAACGAGAGGACCCGCCCGGGCGCGGTCTTGGTGAGGATGGCGATATCGGTGACGACCACCACGGTGTAGGCGCGCAGGTCCTGATGCGCCGCTTCGACGAGGTAGAGGCCTTTCCCTTCGACCGGAATGGGGATCCCTTCCGAATCCCAGCGGCGCCGGGTGTTCACATTTTGCCGCCAGACGG
>DATJFH010000129.1:0-37068 GCA_035495815.1 Bryobacteraceae bacterium | reverse complement strand
GTTTAGCGCTCTCGCTGGTGGGCTCTGAGCAGGGTTTTGGGACAGCAGGGCCGATTCCAGCGGAGGAGCAAACGCGACGATTGGTCACTCTGATATACGCGGGTCTGCATGGACATGATCCGCCGGGAGCTGGCTCGGACTGAGCGCGCGGTTGGATTCGGAAACAATCCGAATAACGTCAGTTTTCGAGCGCCACTCAGATTACGCCGAACGGCGCCCGCGATGGAGAAATCCGCAGCCTGCGGAATCCGATGCGCCGGATGCAGTTCGGCCTGAAATTCCGTTTCTGAGCGTGCGGCGACAGCTTGCCGGAGCGCGGCCATCAGTGGCTCGCACTCCGAGCTTCTTCAGCGCCTAGCGCCTGACGAATATCGGTGACGACCAGGCCACTTCGCCCTCAGCGTCAGGCTGCTCCGCGCTGAAGCTTTGGATGACGCGAATGTAATAGTAGGTTTCGGGCGCGGCCGGGCGCGGCCGGATTCCCGTCTCCGGCTTCCGCCAGTTCTTGATCTGGGATGTCTCGCCCATGCTCGTGTCGTTGAAATCTCCTCCCGACTCGGAACCGTCGCGAAACGTAAACGCCAACTCACTCGGGCCGCCCGGGCGAGTGTAAACGATCCGATTATTCTTGATCACTTCGATCCGCAAGATCGGGGCTGTGCCCTGAACGCTTACCTCGAACGTGGGACTCCCGGACGCCTGCATCGCACCCCCTTGCTGCACCTCGCCCGCGTGAAAATCCACCACGATATTATCGGTCGAGGCATAAGTGTGCCGCTGCCGGATTGCCTGCTGGATGTCGGCGCGCGTCGTCGCACGGTCCGGCGTCAGAATGTTGGCGTACGAGATATGCGTGGACGAGTGGTCGCTCGAAGCGATGAAGCCCATGCGGTAGCCCGCTCCCAGCGCGTTCCAGATGAGTCCCTTCTGGTAAGGGGGCCGGCCTGACGATCCGGGTCCGAAGCTGGAGGTCAGCGCGGCCCGCGGTCCGCCTTCCTCCTCGTAGGAGTTGCGGTCGCCCTGGTAAATCTCGGTCACCGGCTCGAGCGCGTCGTCGCGCAGGCGCCAGTCGGTCCCCATGCTCGTGCCGGACGTGTGCGGCAGCCCGACTCCGCCGGTCGTCCGGAGATAAGCCCAAAGATTGCGGGCGTCCCGCTCCTCCAGTTCCGCGCGCTCGGCGATGTAAAGTTTCGGCACGCGCAGGCTGAACACTCCGCGGCGCGGGTGGAGGATGTTGCGGTGGCCCAGCGGGAAATTGATCGACCTCTCATACCCGTACAGCGGCGTGAAGCGGCCGGGCACGTAGAACATGTCGGCCGATTTCTGGGTCCGCCACCACTGGAAGATGTCGTCGGTGTTCTTCGACTCCGGCTCGTCGGTATCGAGCCAGGCGCCGTAATTGTGATCGGTCACCGCGACGTAGTCGAAGGCGGCCGCGTCGATCGAGTAGCGATAAAGGTCCCACAGGCTGCCGTCGACCGCGCCGTCCATCGAGATCTCCGTGTGGCGGTGCAAGTCGCCGCGCACGATCTTGTAGCTCGCGCCGCCGAGACGCAGGCGATGGTTGCGGATGCGCGACACCTGGGCGGCTTCGTCCGGATGCGTAGCCGCGAACGGGCCGGCCGGGCTTGGGGCGAATGGCTTCAAACGCGGCGTCACTTCGCCTGTGCCGGCGTCGAGCGTGAGCGCCGCCACATCGTGATTGACCGGGAGCGGCACCGGCAGGCGCCGGCCGTCTCCGACCGCGGCCACGACGATGCCGCCCGCCTTTCCAGGCGTGCTGGCCAGTACCGTATCCTGCCGTCCCGTGCTGGCGGGAAGCAGCATAGCGCGCATCCATTTTTGGGCTTCCCCTGCGCCCCGCAGTGTGGTCGCGTAGAAATCGAACAGGTGTCCGGCATTCCTTCCGCGCGCCACCAGTTGATTCCGCAGGAACACCCAGATACGGCCCGCTCCGTCCACTCCCAGCCGCGGGTTCTGGAACAGGTTGGCCTGCAGTCCCGGCGGATACGCTGCCGACAAGTCGGCCGCCGGCTGTTTCAACGCGTCCCCTTCGAGAACCGCCACCCGGGGCCGCCGGTAGTTGTAGCTGCGGGAATTCGCCGGGCCATAGATCTCCGAGCCGCCGGGCCGCAGGTGAATACGATGCTTGGGATTCTCGTATCCGGTGTCCTTTCCCCAGTTGACGCCGCCTTCTTCCCAGGCGATCCAAACGCGATCCGAGGCGTCCACGGCTACGTCGGCGCGCATTTCGGCCAACGGCGTCTCGGATACGGCGCGCACGGGCCCAAGCGAGCCGCCCGCGTAACTGCGCAGGAGCAGATCGTAGCTGGCCGGCCCCTTCGAAGCCCGGTAGCTGTCCCAGGCGATCCAGACACGGCCGGAACTGTCGGCGGCCAACGCGGGCTCCCAGTCGTTCTCCGCCGACTGGCTGACGTTGATCTCCTCGCCCCACTGCTCTCCGTTCCAGACCCGCATCAGGATGTCGCTTTGCGCCGGACCGCCGCCGGGTCCGGGACGGAATCCCATCCAAACCAGGTACAGGTTTCCCTTTCCGTCCGATATCAGCCGATGAAAAATATCGGGGCGCGGATCGCTCGTCAGCGCCTGCTCGGCGGACCAGGTCCGGCCGTCGTAAACGCGCGCGTACAGATCGAAGCCGCCGGTCTCCATCTTCTTCTGCGCGCCGTAGACGCACCAGATGCGGCCGCGTCCGTCTTCGGCGATGGCGGCGCGGAAATGATCGCCCGGCGGGGTCAGCGGCGCCGGCTTGCCCCAGGATTCTCCGTCCGCGCTGCGTGCAGTCAGGATCTGGTCGCCGCCATCGATATAGGGATCCCTGCGCGCGATGGTTTTATAGGCTACCCAGGCCATCCAATAATCGCCGCCGCGGGTTTTCAGAATGGCCGGATCGTCGTCTTCGAACTCCGGTCCGGAAACCGTGCGGGCCAGCGGCACGCGCTCCACGGTAGCGTCGCCATTGGTTTCGGGAATCTCGTACACGGTTCCGTAGGGGATCTGCGACGGGATGAAAGAATAGTTGCCCTCCCGTGTATAGACGGTCACCGGGTGATCGGGCGGGCTGACGACTTCGAGAACCACGCCTTTGGCCGGCGTGTCCGGGCCGACCGAGCGGAGCGCGATGTTCCACTTGGTGGGCGGAGTGATCGTGTCCCCCGTGTCCAGGTGCCAGCCGCGCATGGAACGAACCTGCGCCGGGTCCTGCAGCACTCCCGCCCACGAACGGCCGTGCAGCTTTTGCTTCACTCCGAACGTGATCTTGAAGCCGGCGCTCCGGGCCGGTGCAGCGGCCTCGACCGGGCGTGAGGAGCGTTTTGCCGCGGAGTACAGGCTGACCAGCAGGGCGGCTGCGGCCACCCCCAGGGTCACGTTAGATCGAATCACTGCCCGCTCCCTTTCCAAACAGCTGCAGCGCGAGTATGGCGGCCTCGCGATAATACCGCGCCAGGACCGGATTGGAGCCCGCCAGCGCCTCGATCTCCCGGCGCGCGGCGGCGCGGTCGCCATTGGCCAGGACGCCGCTCCAACTGCGCTTTCCCGCATACATATAGGCTCGCAGCGAGTTCTGAAACAGCGCCTCGACTACTTTCATCGCGCTGGCCTTCTGCATTCCGGACTCCTGCAGGCACAAGACAGACGCCTCCATTAGAGGGGTAAACAGTCCGCTGCCGAACGCCAGGCCGGCCGCGTAAATGCCCAGCCGTGCGGAACTGATCTCCTCCACGCGGCCCCCGAAGCACCCCACCAGCCGCTTGGCTTCGCGGACCGCCGCGGGGTCCCCTTCCGCCACGAAGCGCCGTCCCTCGAAGCCCGGAAGCATATCCATCGAACCGACGGCGGCGCCCTTCGATCTGACCGCCGCAAGCTGGCGGCTGTCCGCTCCGCCCTCGCAGTACAGAATCACCTTGCCGCGGCAATCGAGGGCCTGCGCCAGGGCCGTAACAATGTCGCCCACGCTCTTCGCCGGCGCGCAGATCAGGATCAGTTTGGACGCATGGAGATCCGCATACCGGCGCACCGGATGGCCGGCGCCGATGGTGTTGGCGATGCGGCTGGCCAGCCGGTAAGACTGGGCGGCTATGGGTCCCAGCTCGGTGGCCAGATTGGGTAGCCGGGTTACGAAGGAGCTGCTGATTCGCCCTCCGCCGGCGACGGCAAAAGTCATTTTGTGTCGATCAGGCCGGGACACCCATCCCAGCGGCTTCCCCGGTTTTTAGAGCTTTGATTCTATCCCGGATTTTAGCCGCCTGCTCGAACTCGAACTTCCGTGCGGCTTCCCTCATCCGCTGCTCGAGTTCTCCGATGTACTGGGTACGCTGCTCGACCGTCATCCCGGCCGTCTCCTCCTCGGCTTCGAGCGGGATGGTGATGTAATCTGCCTCGGCGATCGCGATCAGGCTCAGGTCAATGGGCTTGATGATGGATTGGGGGGTGATCCCGTTGGCGTCGTTGTACTGGATCTGGACCTGCCGCCGGCGGACGGTTTCGTCGATAGCCCGGCGCATGCTGTCGGTCATTACGTCGGCGTAAAGCACGGCCCGGCCTTCCACGTGCCGCGCCGCCCGGCCCATGGTCTGGATCAGGGAACCGCTGGAACGTAGGAAGCCCTCTTTGTCGGCGTCCAGAATGGCCACCAGCGATACCTCGGGCAGATCGAGCCCTTCACGAAGAAGGTTGATTCCGATGAGCACGTCGAATTCGCCCCGCCGCAGATCCCGCAGGATCTTGACGCGGTCGAGCGTGGATACCTCCGAATGCAGGTACCGGCACCGGACGCCCACCTCGGAATAGTATTCGGCCAGATCCTCCGCCATGCGCTTGGTCAAAGTGGTCACCAGCACCCGCTGGTTCGCCTCCACCCGCTTCCGGATCTCGCCCAGCAGATCGTCCACCTGCCCTTTCACCGGCCGGATTTCGACCTCCGGATCGAGCAGGCCGGTAGGCCGTATGATCTGTTCCACTACTACGCCGCCCGACTTCGTCAGCTCGTACGGCCCCGGCGTGGCTGACACGTATATCACCTGGTTCACGCGATGCTCGAACTCCTCGAACGTCAGCGGCCGGTTATCGAGCGCGCTGGGCATGCGGAATCCGTGCGCCACCAGTACCTCCTTGCGCGACCGGTCGCCGTTATACATCGCGCGAAGCTGCGGCACGGTCTGATGGCTCTCGTCGAGCAGCAGGATGGAATCGGTGGGCAGGTAATCGAGCAGCGTGGGCGGAGCTTCGCCGGGGAGCCGGCCGGAAAAGTGACGTGAGTAATTTTCGATCCCGTGGCAGTAGCCGATCTCCTTCATCATTTCCAGGTCGAACATCGTGCGCTGATGCAGGCGCTGCGCTTCGATCAGCTTGCCTTCCTTTTCCAGTTGCGGACGCCACCACTCCAGTTCATTGCGGATGCTGGCCATGGCGCGCTCGCGCATCTCCTGCGTCATCACGTAGTGCGTCTTGGGATAGATCGGCAGGCGCAGATACGTTTGCTTGACCTGCCCTGTAAGCGGATCGATTTGCGAGAGGTTCTCCACCTCGTCGCCCCACAGCTCGATCCGGTAGGCCAGGTCGTCGTAGGTGGGATGGATCTCGATCACGTCGCCCCGCACCCGAAACGTGCCGCGCTTGAAATCGTGATCGTTGCGGTCGTAAAGAATGTCCACCAGCCGGCTGAGGATGTCCTTGCGAGAAATCTTCTGCCCTTTTTCAAGCATGAACAGCATGCCGTAATAGGCTTCTGGCGATCCCAGACCATAGATACAGCTCACGCTGGCCACGATGACGCAGTCGCGCCTTTCGAACAGCGACCGCGTCGCGGAGAGACGAAGCTTGTCCAGTTCGTCGTTGATGGTCGCTTCCTTCTCGATGTATACATCGCTCGAGGCGATGTAGGCTTCCGGCTGGTAGTAATCGTAGTAGCTGACGAAGTACTCCACCGCGTTCGAGGGGAAGAAGGACTTGAACTCGCCGTACAGCTGCGCGGCCAGAGTCTTGTTGTGAGCCAGCACCAGCGCCGGCCGGCCCAGGGCCTCGATTACCTTCGCCATGGTGAAGGTCTTGCCCGATCCGGTGACCCCCAGCAGTACCTGGTGCCCCTCGCCGTCCTTGACGCCCCGCAGCAACTCCTCGATGGCGGCGGCCTGGTCGCCGCGCGGGGAGTAGTTCACGGCAAGTCGGAAGCCCATGACTTATTTTACCCGTGGGGTCGCCGCGGGCGCCTTACTGTTGGTTCATGATCAGCCAGCCGAACCGCTCCACGATGCGCTCCCAGACCGGACGGCTTTTCCACTCCTCATAGCTGACCTCCCGGCTGACCGCCAGGTCGCGCAAGAAATCGGCTTCCAGGCGTCTGACCACTTCCGGATCCGGAATGGCGACGTTGACTTCGTCGTTGAGGCCGAATGACCGCAAGTCCAGGTTGGTGGACCCTGCGACGGCCCAATAGCCGTCGACCAGCATGATCTTGGCATGCATCATCGTCGGCTGATACTCGAAGATGCGCGCGCCCCCGCGAAGCAGGTCGCCGTAAAGACTCCGGCTTGATCCGCGCGTCAACAGGTGATCGCTCTTGCCTCCCGGCGCGAGAATCGTTACCTCCACCTTCCGCTCCCGCATGGCTTTCACGAGCTCGTTCCGCAGGCTTTCGTCCGGCAGGAAGTAGGGAGTGGTGATATGGATTCGGCTCGCCGCCTTCGCGGCCAGGATCTGAAACAGCATGTGCGCTTCGGTCGACCGCCCGGAAGTTGGAGAACTGGTGAGTACCAGCGCCTGGGTTTTGCCGCCGCCGGAGTGAAACGGGAAGTACTTCGGGCTTGCCAGCAGTTCACCCGACGTTTCGAGCCAGTTCTCGGCGAAAGTGGCGTTGAGGACGCTGGCCGCCTCGCCTTCGAGGCGCACCATCGTATCGCGCCACCGCGGCTCGTCTTTGCTGCCGTAGATCCACTGGTCGGCAAATCCGGCGCCGCCGGCGTACCCGATCGTGCCGTCTACCACGACGATTTCCCGATGCGTCCGGTTGTTGGCCAGCGGCCAGTTATACCAGCGCAGCGGATGATACCAGTGGACGCGCCCGCCCGCGCGCCGCAGCGGATCGAACCGGCTGTCCGGAAACGATGTGCTGCCCACGGCGTCGACTACCATGCGAACCTCGACGCCTGCCCGCGCCCGCTCCTCCAAAGCCCGCAGCATCCGGTCCGTCAGACGGCCTTTCTGAAAGATGTAGCATTCGATGTGAACAAACCGTTTCGCGGCGGCCACGTCCGTCAGCTCCGATTCGTAGAACGCCTCCCCGTTCGTCAGCACGTCTACCCGGTTGTTCCCGTACATGCCGCCGGTCTGGACGGCAAGAATGCGCGCCAGTTCCGCCGATTGCAGACTTTCGGAACCTGCATCGTGGATCTCGTAGGACAAAGGCTTCCCGAACAGTGCGATGAGCAGCAGGCTGGTTTGCAATGCCAGGGAAACAAGCGCCAGAACGGCCAGCGTCTTATACGCTGTCGCATGCCGTCGCGCTTCATGGTACTGGTCCTTCGGCGGCGGGACCAGCTTCTCGACCAGCGTCGGCACGGATTCGACTAAGCATTTTTAATGCAAAATCAGCAACTCCTGTCTATGGAGCTGCATCGAATCAAGTGGGTATCCCTGTGTTCTCAGCAAAATTGAGGATCTTTCCCCTTGTTGCTTTTTGCCTTGTTCCCTCTTTAATCCACCCGGCTGCCTCGCTTCCCGTTTTCAAGCCCGCGTCGAACCACGGAATTTCCGTGGTGACCTTGAACATGGCCAAGGAGACCGCCACGGACCGGATCGTAAGAGAGCTTCGCGAAACGCCCGCCGGGCAAGCCGACCTGTTGCTGCTCCAGGAGGTGAAACAGGCGCCGGGGCAGGGAAAGTGTTCCGCCGAGCAGCTCGCATCCTCTCTCGGGATGCACGCCGTTTACTCCCCGGCCGAGACCGGGGTCACCGATCAGGGATTGGCCATCGTCTCGCGGTTTCCTCTTCACGACGTCGAAACCAAGGCTTTGAAGCGGTACGACCTGCGCTTCCGCAGCCGGTCGCGGATCGTACTGGCCGCCACGATGGACACTCCCTGGGGGCCGGTGCGGGTGGTCAATACGCATCTCGACACGCGAGTCAACGCGGCGCAGCGGCTGGAGCAGCTACAACCGGTGATCCATTCCGCTTCCCAATTCAAGGGACCTCGAATTGTCGGCGGCGATTTCAATTCGAACCCGTTTTACTGGGTAGCCAACGTAATTCCGTTTCCGGCGCTCCGCTCTCAAGCGCTCGAGGTCAACGATTTCATGACTGGAAACGGATTTCGTAGCGCGGTCCCGGTCTCGAAAACGACTTTCGACTACCTGCGCATGCATCTCGACTGGATCTGGCTGCAGGGACTCGATGCCCGCGAGTCCGCCGTGTATCCACTCGCCTTTTCCGATCACCACGCTGTCCTGACCCGGGTCGAATTCCCGTCTGGTCTCTGATCAGATCGCCGCCGGCGCGGCGGGCTGCCGATCTGGTTCAGTCCATCTCGGCGCGTGACTTGCCGCGGAACCGCGCCGAGGCGGCCCGGGGAGGATGCGCATCGAGCCGGGCCGGTGTTCGATCCCCTCCGCTTCCGCAGGCGTCATGTCTGGACTGTACGGCAGCCCCAAAAATTCGTCTGTCCGAGACGCCCTTCCCGAGCAGGGGTCCTGTAGTCTTTCGCCTTGAGCCCGGGCACGCCGGCGCGCGGCGGATAGCGGCCTGTCGGCGCGGCTGTGAGAGCGCCGCTTGCCGCGGTGAGCAGAAAAGTCCCGGCGAAGCATCTTCAGTATTATGAGAACTCATGATCTGGCGCAGTTTGCTTGGAATCGCCGCGCTTCTTGCGCCGCTCCGCGCTTCGGACTTGCAGGACGCGGCGGATGCCGCCATGCGGGGCTATACCGGGGCCGCGGTGGTTATGGAAGTCGCCTCGGGACGGCTACTGGCGCAGGTTCACCCCGAGGTCGCCGCGCGGCGGCTGGCGCGCCCCGGCTCGGCTGTGAAGCCCTTCACGCTTCAGGCGCTGCAGGAGCGGGGCCGCGCGCAGGCCGTCCTGGTGTGCGGCCGCAAGCTCACGCTCGGGGACCGCGAGATGGACTGCACGCATCCTGTCCTGGCCGGTCCGCTGGACGCCGTCGCCGCGCTGGCGTATTCCTGCAACTTCTACTTCTCCACTCTGGCGGCCGGGCTTCGCGGCCCGGACCTGGTGGAGGCGCTCACCCGCGCCGGATTGACCGCCCGCACCGGGCTGTCCGCCTCAGAGGCGGTGGGCGAGATCCTGCCGCCCCAATCGGCCGCTCAGCGCCAGTTGCTGGCCCTGGGCGAAGCAAACATCCGGGTCACCCCGCTCGGGCTGCTGTGGGCGTACCGGAAAATGGCTCTGCACGAACGGACGATTGCGTCCGAGGGTCTGGAAGCGGCGGCTGCCTATGGTACCGCCCGCCTGGCGGCTCCCCGGGGAGTGAAGATCGCAGGCAAGACGGGCACGGCGTCCGATCCGGGCAGTGGAAGAATTCACGCCTGGTTTGCCGGCTATGGACCGGCCGGGACTCCCCGTATTGCAGTAGTAGTATTTTTGGAACAGGGCGGAGGTGGACGCGATGCCGCGCCGATTGCCCGGAAACTATTCGAGGCCGCGCTGCCAGCGCCGTAGCAGGTCTTCTGCCAGGCGGTCCACCACCTGCTCTCGCAGCGACTGGTGTGGATCCGCCCCCTGGTCGGCCCGCTCCCAGGTTTCGAGGATCTTGTTCGCCACCCGCTCCACAACCTTTTGCCGGATGCTGGCCGATACCGCGGGTCCGGGTTCCGGGGCCTGCAATGACCGGCGGCTTCGCGACTCCGCCGATCTCTGCGCACGCCGCTTCTCGAGCCACTCCATCAGCTGCTTGTCGAGCAGCGCCACGTCCTGCTCGCGCGAAACGGGCGCTTCCGGCTCCGTGCCTTCGTTTTCCGCCGTTACGGGCATGACTTCGTTTTCGGGAGTCACTCGCAGGATTCCCGCCCGTACCAGTTCACGGAACTCTTCCAGCATTGCTCTCGTCTCGGCGCTTGAAAACAAGTCAGATGGCGATTCGGGATTTCCAGGATCGTTCTTCGACGGCAAAACCAGCCGCTCCTCTTTAAATTTTTGACGTGGCGGACTGTGAGGGGGGTTCCTGCCAAACCAAATCGTAACTCTAACTAACGATTTTTCAAAGGGGTGGAGCGTGAATATTGGGAGGAAGAGTACCGGTTCAGAGGTTCCAATACTAGGACGAGTCCTACCGGGGTTCTACAGTGAATCGGAGGCCCACCTGAAAACTGCTGGTGGGACTCAAGACATTCGCCGCGGGCGAAGGACGGCCCAGCAGGTAACCCTGCGCTTTGTCGCAGCCGCTTTGGTGGACCAGGTCGAGCTGCTCCTCGGTCTCGACGCCTTCCGCCGTCACCCGGATGCCCAGGCTGTGCGCCAGCGACACGATGCCGCGCACCAGCGAGCGGTTGCCGCCGGAGGCCTGGGATTCCTCGACAAACGAGCGGTCCAGCTTGAGTACGTCGATCGGCAGCCGCTGCAAATAGCTGAGAGAAGAGTAACCGGCGCCGAAATCATCCACCGAGATCTGCACTCCGAGGGAGCGCAATTGCTTCATCTTTTGCGCCGATTCCCGCACGTCCCGGATCACGATGCGCTCGGTAAGCTCGAGTTCCAGAAACTGCGGCGGCAATCCCGTCGATCGCAATACTTCGGCAACGGTGTCGACGAAATCGGAGCGGCCGAACTGCACGGCGGAAACGTTTACCGCAATCCCTTTAAGGGGATAGCCGGATTGCCGCCAGACGGCCGTCTGACGGCAGGCTTCCTGCAGCACCCAGGTTCCAATCGGGACGATCAGTCCGTTCTCCTCAGCCACCGGAATGAACTGGTCGGGGCCTACCGCGCCCAGCTTGGGATTGTTCCAGCGGATCAGCGCCTCGTGCGCCACCATCCGGCCGGTCTGAAGATCGAATTGCGGCTGGTAGTGAACGGAGAACTCGCGGCGTTCGAGCGCGCGCCGCAGATGCGTTTCTACTTCCAGGCGGCGCGAAAGCGAATCGCGCATTTCCGGAAGGAAAAACTCAAACCGGTTCTTGCCCCCGCTCTTGGCGCGGTACATGGCGTAATCGGCGTTGCGCTGCAGGGTGTCGGCGTCCAGGCCATCCTGGGGGTATAGGCTGATACCGACACTGGCGCTGACGAACAGCTCCTGCTTTTCCACTTCGAACGGGTTCCGCAAAGCCTTGAGCAGCGATTCGGCGACAACACTGGCGTGGCGCGGGTCTCTCAAGCCGGTGGCAATGACCGTGAATTCGTCCCCGCTCATGCGCGCCAGGGTATCCGCCTCGCGCAGGCAGTTCCTCAACCGCTGCGCAACCTGCCGCAGCAGCAGGTCGCCGCCGGCGTGGCCGAGAGTATCGTTGACCAGCTTGAAACGGTCCAGATCGACGTACAACAGAGCCACCTGCATACCGGAGCGCCGCGCCTGCAGGATGGCCTGCCGCAGCCTCTCCTGGAACAACAGCCGGTTGGGGAGCTCGGTCAGAGTGTCATGATGCGCCTGGTAGGCGAGTTGCTCGGCAAGCTGCCGCTGCTCGATCGCAATCGCCGCCGATCCGCTGGCCATCTGCAGCAGGGCTAACTGCGCCTTGTCGGGACGTCCGGGCTTGTTCTGATGGACGTCGAGCGTGCCCAGCACCTTTCCGTTTCCAGCCAGGATGGGGAAGGACCAGCAGGAGGCCAGCTTATGCGCCGCGGCAAGCTCCCTATGCTCCTCCCAAAGTGGGTCGGTGGCGATGTCCCCCGAGAAAACCGGCTGCGACCAGTAGGCCGCCGCTCCGCCGCAGACCGCTCTCGGACCCACCTGAATCCCACGCATCGCCGCCAGGAACTCTTCCGCGAGCCCGCTTGCCGCCGCCGGGTAGAGCCGGTCGTCACGTACCAGCGTCAGCATGGCCGACATGCCATGATATTGCCGCGTGATCATCTGCGCCAGTTGGGTCAGGATCTGGTCGAGCGGCTTGCGCGTGGCGATCATTTCGAGCGCCCCCAGACGGTCCCGCTCCAGGATCTCCTGCTTGCGCCTTTCGGTGATGTCGCGGGCAATGGCGTGAGTGCCGCTGGGGATGCCGTTCTCAAGAACCAGCCGGTGGCTGATTTCGAGCATCACCCGGCGGCCGTCCTTGCTCGTGATCTCCAGGTCCGAGGTGGTGGCCGGTTCGCCCCGCAACGCCTTCTGGATCAGTCGACGCGCCGATTCGAGGTATTCGGGGGCAACCAGTTGGGCGATGTTCATCTCCAGCGCTTCCGCCCGCGTGTACCCGCTGATGCGCTGAGCCGCCCTATTGAACGAAGTGAAGTTCCCCTGCAGGTCGATCACGAAGATCAGATCGCTGGCGTTCTCCACTAATTCCCGGTACATCTGCTCGCTGGCGCGCAGGATCCGTTCATCTTCTTTCGGATTGCGGAAGACCAGCGGGCGCTTGATTGCGCTGCTTGGATCCGTCTTCGCCAGTGCTCCGCTTTGAGGCAAAACTCCTCCGGGTCCCCAGGGCGTTGCAGCCTGACGGGGGCCACCTGTTCACTTTCCTGATTCTTGAATAACAACCATCCGGCTTTTGCCGAAGCGCCGCTATTCCTTAAGTACGGGAATAGGTTATTTGTACCTTGTATCGAGGAAATATACTACCGGAAAAACACTTAGACCGTACTAAGCCGTCTGCTTAGGTAAAAAGACAAATCGTCTGGTCCTAGGAGTTTTATTTTGTTAGACTTATGGTTATAGAACTGGCGGTTTAGATGCTGTTTTGGGCGACTAACCCCCTGTGTCTAGGCGAGCCCATTGACGTAATACTATACCTTGTGGCACAGTGTAAACTTACGGGATTGAGGTAGTATTAAGTACCCGTCTCCAAGAGCTGCTAATAACCTAGCTTCACAAACGGCTCCTAAGCTGGAGTTTTGATCATGGCCGAACCTGGAATGCAGGCCTTTCGAACCGGACCTGAGATCCTTGCGGGCGCGGCGATCCCGTTCCGCTTCGAAGTGACCTGGCGTTCCCTGACCCGGACGTTGGGTATGGCCGAGCCGTCCGCTCCTGCAGCCACCGTCCCGGCGCGCCGTCCGGCGCCTGCCCGCGCTTCCGATGCCAAGGAATGGGAGATGGTCGTCCCGCGGATGAGGCGTCCGGCGCTCTCTCCCGCCCATCGCCGCGAGCTGCCGGCTCCCAGGGAGGATGCGCCGCTTTCCACTCCCAGCTTCGTTTCCGAGCCCGAGCGCGGACCGCGCCGCTGGATGTTTCCGGCTGCGGCTGCGCTAATGATCCCCGTCGCCCTGCTGGCTCTCCGCTGGACGGAACGCTCGGCAACGCGGGATGAGACCGCGCCTTCCGCCACCGAAATGGGCAGCGCCGGCTGGATCACGGAGTGGGCTTCGGACTCAACAGGGTCGGCGCGGGGACGGCAGATCTCCATCTACCGGCCTTCGGTCGCGATGTCCGATTACCGGCTGGAATTCTCCGGCCTGATCGAGCGCAAGAGCCTCGGCTGGGTGTTCCGGGCAGGGGATTCCAAGAATTACTATGTCGGTAAGCTGGAATCGATCCCGCCCGGAATGGCAATCACCCGTTTCGCCGTCATCCGGGGGGTAGAGGGGCCGCACATCCAGCGAATGCTTCCGATTGCCGCTGCGCCCGGGACGCGGCTCAAAGTCCGGCTTGATGCCACCGGATCCCGGTTTACGGTCTACGTTCAAAATCAGTTGGTGGAGGATTGGGAAGACGCGCGTCTGAAAACGGGCGGTGTCGGATTCCTGAACGAGAGGACTGAACAGGGCCAGGTGGCGTCGGTACAAATTTCATTTCCGAAGGGAGGGCGGCAATGAGCGAGGAATCCGAGAGGTGGCAGTGGGTCGATGAGGACCCGATCGAAAAGCTCCTGCGCCCGCCAGCTGGATCCCCGGGGGAATCTCCGGGCCAATCCCCGGCTGAAGCCGCTATGGCTGCCGGACGGGCTCAGTTCGAACAGAAGCGCTATGAGGAGGCGGCCGGTAGTTTCACAGCCGCCATTGCCGCCGAGCCCGGCCATCCGCTCGCCCATTTCGATCTGGCGGTATGCCTTGAAAAGCTGGAGCAGTGGAAGGCGGCCGCCGGCTCCTTCCGGCGCGCCGTCGAACTCGACCCCGGACGCGTGCAGGCGTTGATCGGCCTGGGAGCCTGCCTGCTGCATCTGGACGGAGCCGAGCAGGCGTTGGCCTGCTTCGAGCAGTACCTGTCCGCCGGGGGCGAAAGGGAATCGGCGCTGCTGGGCAAGGCAGTATCGCTCCAGCAGCTCGGCCGGCTCGACGAAGCTGGCGAGGTATATCGCGAGCTGTTGCAGATCGATCCGGGCGCCGCCGAGCCCCTGGCCAACCTGATTGCCCTGAGCGTAGCTCGACAGGACGCTGAATCGCTCGGGTATTATTCCCGGCAGCTTCTGAAAATCCATCCGCAATCCAAGGTAGCCCTTCAGGGAATGGCCATGCTGGCAATGCGGAATGGCGATCAACCCGCCGCGATCGAGTATTGCCGCCGCCTGGTGGAAATCGATCCCGACACGTTCGCGGGCTGGTTCAACCTGCGCTTCGCGCAGCAGAAGATGAACTCCGCGCCGCCGGCGCGATCAATCGCATAGGAAAAGCATGTCCCGACTGCGCATACGTGTCGAACTCAACCGGGGTGGCGCCGGGGTGCCGCTGCACAAGCTGGCCAGCGTGGTCGACCAGACCCAGAAGTTCTTTCGGATGCTCGGCGAGGATGTGCACATAGCCGCGAATTCCGGCGTCTGGGTAGGGTCCGACTTCGATAACAAGTCCCTGAACTTCACGGCCGAGTATGTAGGGCCGGTTGAGCCCGAGCAGATCCGGCAGTTCTACGCGGCCTTCGACGGCGTCACGCAGATGCGCCGGTCCACGATCGCCCAATTCGCCAGGATCGCCGACGGGATCGGGGAAGACGAGCTCATCGGGTTCGGCCTCTATCAGAACGATCAGGAGAACGAGCCGGGTGAGTGGCGGTCCCTTTCGAAACGGGAAGCGTTGCGGATTACCGAGGAGATACGGCTACTGCTCGATCGGACGGAGGGTGGAGACGGGGAGTCGCGGATGCCGGCCGCTTTGGATCCCACCGCCGCCGCAACTCTGTTTCGCGAGCGCCGGGAGCACGGCGGCCTGGCGGAACGCGTGGCGAGGCTCGAGACCGAAGTCAGCCGGCACGGTGACGAGATTCAGGGCCTGCGGGGCACGACCGCCAATACGGAGCGGAATTTGCAAAACCTGCTGGTGGCGGTCGACGCATTCTGCGACCGGGCCACCCGCCAGATGGAGAAGCTGCCACCGGCATTGGAGGCGACGAATCCGCCGTCCGAACCGTCGCCGATCGCCTGGCGCATTCCGGCGGCTGTGCTGGCGCTGGCCGTGCTCGGAGGCCTGGGATTGTATTACGGAACCCAGGAGCCGAGGACCTCGGCCGCGCACGTACAAGCCGCGGATCCCATACGGCAGGCGAAGTCCGCTGAACCTCCCCCGCAGCCTGCGCCGGTTGTGTCCGTAACTCCCGCGTCCAAGCCTGTTCCCAAGCCTCCACCGGTTCGGACAGCCACAGGGGCGTCCTTGAAGATCGAATTGAAAGCGAGCCAGGCAACTTGGGTAGGCGTATACGAGGATGAGAAGCTGACCTTCGCCAAAGTCCTCGAGCCGGGCCAGACACGAAGTCTCGATACAACGGGAAGAGTCCGCGTGCAACTCGGCAATGCGGGCGGAGTCGAACTGGCCGTTAACGGCAGGCCCGCGGGTCCCCTGGGCGCCATAGGCCAGGTGCGCACGGTAGAAGTGACCGCGGACGGCTTCCACCCGATCGCTCCGGAGCGGCCGAAGCCGGACCGTCCCCAGGCGGATGGGGGGCCGGCGCCTAACCCCTAAACTTGCCGCGCCCGCCTGCACGCGCTTCGCGAGCCTGGAAGCGCCGCGGAAACACTTGGCTACCCCACTTGCGCCAGACCGTAACGGCGCTGCCAGTGATCCCGTATATACGCCACCGCGCCGCGTAGCTCTTCCTCCGACGGAGGATCATTCACGAAGTCCATCGCCTCGCGGCGGGCGGCTTCCAGGATCTCGCGATCCCGAATCACGCTGGCGATTCGCAGCGCGGGCAAGCCGCTCTGCTTCGTGCCGAAAAATTCCCCCGGACCCCGCAGCTTCAAATCCGTCTCGGCGATCGCGAAGCCGTCGTTCGAATCCACCAGCGTGCGGATCCGCTCCCGGGCCGTATCGCCCAGACGGCCGGTGACCAGGATGCAATAGCTCTGCTCCCCGCCGCGTCCCACCCGCCCGCGAAGCTGGTGGAGTTGCGCCAGCCCGTACCGCTCCGCCTGTTCGATCAGCATCACCGTCGCGTTAGGGACGTCGACTCCGACTTCGATCACCGTCGTCGAAACCAGAATCTTGGTGTGGCCCTGCTTGAAGCGCTCCATCACCGCCTCTTTTTCTTCGGACCGAAGCCGCCCGTGCAGCAGGCCGACGGTGATCCCGGGATACACCTCCCGCGAAAGATGCTCGTACATCTTCTCCGCCGCCTTCATGGCCTGCGTCTCGGATTCCTCGATCACGGGATACACCACGTAAGCCTGCCGGCCGGCGTCGATCTGTTGCTTGACGAAACTGTAGACCAGCTCGATCTGGTCTTCGGTGACGTGCTTGGTCACGATCGGCCGGCGGCCTGGAGGCAGCTCGTCGATCACGGAAATATCCAGGTCGCCGTAAAGCGTGAGGGCCAGCGTTCGCGGAATCGGCGTGGCTGTCATCACCAGGACGTCCGGGTGCACGCCTTTCCGCGCCAGCTCGAACCGCTGCATCACGCCGAAGCGATGCTGCTCGTCGATGATCGCCAGGCCAAGCCGGTGAAACTCGAGATCTTTCTCGATCAGCGCATGGGTCCCCACCGCGACGTGGGCCAGGCCTTCCGCAAGCAGCTTCTTGAGCTGCGTCTTCTCGCGGCTGGTGAAGGCGCCGGTGATCAGCGCGGCCACGTAGCCCAGCTTGGAGAAAAGCTGCTTCAGGGAAATGTAATGCTGGTTGGCCAGAATTTCGGTGGGCGCGAGCACCGCTACCTGATATCCGTTCTCGATGGCAATCACGGCGGCTTCCGCGGCCACGATCGTCTTGCCGCTGCCCACGTCTCCTTGCAGCAGCCGGTTCATGGGACGCGGCGCCGCCATGTCGTGCGCGATCTCCCCGAGCACGCGCTTCTGGGCGGCGGTGGGTTTGAACGGCAGCATCGCCTTGATGCGCTCCCTCACCTGCTCGTTCAGATCGAAGGCGATGCCGGGCATGGTGCGCGCCTTGTTCCGCTTGAGCGCCAGGCCGCACTCCAGCCAGAAGAACTCCTCGAAGATCAGCCGGAAGTGCGCCGGCGACCGGAAGCTGTTCAACAGGCGCAGGTCGCTGTCCGGGGGAGGGAAGTGCGCGGCGCGAATGGCCGTCCAGCGATCCGGCAGCCGCAGACGCTCCCGGATGCGGGCCGGGATCTGATCGGCCACGCCCGGAAGTGTGGCCAGCGTGTTGTGGATCAGAGTGCGCAGCACACGCGTGCTGATCTTGGCGACCGCTTCATAAACCGGCGTGATTCGCCCCACGTGCAGAGCCGCGGGACCCTCGTCCTCGTCGCCGGTCAGGAGTTCGATCTCCGGGTGCAGCATGCTCAGCGCTCCCGTGAAGGTGTCGTACTCCACCTTCCCGAACAGAGCCACTTTCTGCCCCGGAGTCAGCACGCCGGCCAGGTATTTTCCGTGAAACCACTTTCCCAGGATGGTGGCGCGGGAGGAGTCGGTGAAGACCGCCTCGAAGAGCCCCAGGTCGCGGCGCCGCAGGCCCGCCAGCTTGGCCGAGCGGACTTCGGCGATCACGGTCGCCATCTCGCCGGGCGCGAGCTGCGAGATCGTCTTCATGTTGCTGCGGTCTTCGTAGCGGAAGGGGAAGTAGGAGAGCAGGTCCTCCACGGTGTGAAGTCCCTTGGCTTCGAACATCGCCGCCCGGCCCGGTCCGACGCCTTTGAGGTAGGTCAGCGATGTGGAGAGGTCCATGGGCAGGCTCGACATCCATCATGCAACATCCGGTACAATGCCGGAGTGAAACTCTTTGCCGCTTTGTTGGCCGCCTCTCTGACCGCCGCCGGCGCGGACCTGCGCCTGGGTATTGTCGGGACCGACACTTCGCATGTCGTCGCCTTCACCAAAATTTTGAACGACCCCTCTCTGCCCGATCACGTGGACGGAGCGCGAGTGGTGGCCGCCTACAAGGGAGGAAGCAAGGACGTCGAGTCCAGCGCGACTCGCGTGGACAAGTTCGCCGAAGAGTTGAAGACCAAATGGAAAGTGGAGTTCACCCCGGACATCGCCTCGCTTTGCCGCAAGGTGGACGCGGTGCTGATCGAAAGCGTGGACGGCCGCACGCACCTCGAGCAGGCAAAGGCTGTCATCGCCGCCGGCAAGCCGATGTTTATCGACAAGCCGCTGGCCTCGACGCTCGAGGACGCGCGCATGATCGCCAAACTGGCCAAGGATGCGGGCGTGCCGTGGTTCAGTTCATCGAGCCTGCGATATGGCGAGATCGCCACTACCATGAAGTTCCCCGACACTCTGGGCGTCACCACGTGGGGGCCGGGACCGCTCGAGGAGCATCACAAGCTCGACCTGTCGTGGTATGCGATCCACCCCATCGAGATGCTGTTCGCCCTGATGGGGACCGGCGTCGTCGAAGTCTCGCGCACGTCCAGCGGCGGCGCGGATTTGGTGGTCGGAAAGTGGCGCGACGGGCGTATTGGCTCGGTACGCGCGCTGCGTCCCTATGGCGGCTACGGCGCCGTAGTGTTCCGGGCGAAAACGGTCTCGCAGAGCAATCCGAAGGCGGTTGCGGGTTATCGTCCCTTGCTGATCGAGATCATCAAATTCTTCCAGACGAAGCAGCCCCCCGTTTCGAACGAGGAGACACTGGAGATTTTCGCCTTCATGGACGCCGCCCAGCGCAGCAAAGAGGCCGGCGGCGCGGCGATGAAGCTGCGATAGTAACCTACAATCACGGAGGGAAACTGGGAATGGCGGGACTGCTCGAAGGAAAGCAGGCTCTGGTCCTGGGGATTGCGAACAAGTGGAGTCTGGCGTACGCAATCGCACAGGCGTTTTCGAGGGAGGGCGCGCGGCTGACGCTGAGCTACCTCGGGGAGCATCAGAAGGAAGGGATCGAATCGCTGGCCGAGGGGCTGGCGGTCGATCGTCTGCTTCCGTGCGATGTGACCCGGGACGAAGACCTGGCGGCGCTCTCGGCCGGGCTCGAAGGCAAGAGGCTCGATGCGGTCATCCATAGCCTGGCGTTCGCCAATCGCGAGGATCTCGGCCGTCCTTTTGTCGAGACCTCGCGGGCGGGCTTCCTGCTGGCGCAGGACGTCAGCGCGTATTCGCTGGTCGCGGTGGCGCGGGCAGCGGCGCCGCATATGAAGGAAGGCGGTTCGATCACCACGCTGACCTACGTCGGTTCCACGCGAGTGATTCCGAACTACAACGTGATGGGCGTGGCCAAGGCATCGCTTGAAGCGTCGGTGCGGTACCTCGCGAACGACCTCGGAGCCGCGAAGATTCGTGTAAACGCGATCTCGGCGGGCATGGTCAAGACCGCTTCGGCCCGCGCCATTAGGAATTCTTCGACCATGCTGCCCGTGATGGCGGAGCGCGCTCCGCTGCGCCGCAACACGGACCCGGCCGAAGTGGCCGATACGGCCGTGTTTCTCGCCAGCCCGCTCGGCAGGGGTGTTACCGGCAACGTGTTGTTCGTCGATGCCGGATTGCAGATCATGGGGTTGTAACATGCAGCTCTGCCCGGCGGCTTCGCGGTGTTCGAGCGCCGCCCTCAGCACCGGGAAAAGCGAGTGGGGGTAGCCAGCGGTCCGGATAGCTTCTCCTCATGTCTCGACACACGGACCGCGCTGTCACCACTCTATCGAATGACGGCGGCAGGCTTTACCGGCTCAATGCTTGATCCACATCGGACTCGACCACGCCAGGTTCCGATCCGTCTGGATCACCCGCACGTAATACCAGCTTTCGCCAGCGCCCGGATTCGCGTCCACGTAACTGAAATCGGCTGTGCTCCCCGCCGGCTGTGTGTCGAACACGAACTTGCCGTCCTTGATGATCTCCACTTTGGCGATCGGCGCCGTGCCGATCACCTTCACCTGGAAGCGCGGCGAACCCGGCGCCGTGAACGAATCGCCCATCATATGTTCGCCGCAGCGAAAATCCAGAATGATGTTGTCGGTGGCGCCATAGGCGTGCCTCTTCCGCATGCTCTCGACAATCGCCTCCCGCGCCACTGAAGGCGAGTAGATCAGGGTGTAGGAGTTGTGCGTGGCGATGTGATCCGAGCTGGCCTGCACGCCAAGCTTGTACCCCTTCTTCAGGGCATTCCAGAAAAAACCGAGCGGACGGTATCCGCCGTGAACCGAAACCTGATACTCGTCGGTTTCGGCCCGCGGCGAGCCCGGGTATTCATACGCGGCATGATAGCCCTGGTAAAGCTCGACCAGCGGCTCCACGGTGGGATCGTTGTCGCGATAATCGCTGCCCTGTCCCGTGGCCAGCGAATGCAGCATGGCGATGCCCCTGTTCTGCTTCAGGTACGGATACAGGATGGGACCGCTGTTGACCTGGCCCTGGTTCTCGTCACGCCCGATCGGCAGGGTGCGCACGCCGCGCTGGGCGAACACCACGTTGCGGTGCCCGTTCGGATAGCTGACGCTGCGCTCGTACCCGAACAGCGGCGTGTAGCGGCCGCGGATGTGAAACAGGTCGTGCGCTTTTTCGGTGCGCCACCAGGTATACTCGTCGTCCCCGCCGGCGTTGTGGTCGGTGATGACGCCGGTGTCCATGGCGGCTGCGTCGAGCATATAGCGGAAGTAATCCTCCACCGACCCGTCGCCGGCGCCGTCGCCCGAGATTTCGGTGTGACGGTGAAAATCGCCGCGCAGGATACGCAGCTGGGTCCCGCCTACCGTGGAGCGATAGCCGCGGATGCGGGCTACATCTTCCTTCTCCTTTTCGTGGATGCCGGCGGCGCTGCCGGGTGTCTCGGCAAACGCCTCGAGCGCCGCTTCGGCGCCTGGAGCGGGGAGACTGAAGGATGCTGCGTCGATTTCGTACTTCGAGCCGGGATTGGCGCCAAACCCCCCGGCCGCGCCGAATCCGCGATTGTCGTTCACCCACGCGCTCCAGATCCCTTCGCCCGCGCGTACGATCTGGAACATGCCATCGGGTCGTGAGCTGGTATTGGGCACGGGAATCGCGGGAATCCAGCGGCTGCCGTCATAGCCAGTGACAAAATGCTCCCAACGTCCGTTGCTCGCCCAGAAGTCCGTCCGGTTCATACCCGACGATGTCCGCACCTGGAACGCGACCCAGATCCGTCCCGCCGCGTCCGACGTGATCCGCGGATTCTCCACGTAGCGGTTGTATTGCTTCGGTACGGCCGCCATTAGGTCTCCCGCGGGCTGCTTCCAGGCCCCGTTCTCCAGCGTCGCGATCCTCAGGCGGCGATCCGAGTACAGCACCGTCGAGCGCCACTGGTCTTCGTGCGACCAGTCCTTGCCCCAGTTCGATCCCGATTCATCCCACGCGATCCAAGGCCGGTCGCGCTTGTCCACGGTCACCGAAACATGCGCCTGAAAACGCGGCGACCTGGTCACCTGCTGCGCCGGACCGAGCGATCCGTCGCGGCCGATGCGTCGCAGAAAGATGTCATAGTTGCCCGTCCGGTAGCTGTCCCACGCCACGAAGAGATTTCCCTGGGAATCGGCGGCTGCGTCCGGCGCCCAGGCGCTGTCCCCGCTGACGTCGACCGGGCTCGCGAACCCATCGCCCTGCTGTTTGCTCCACAGGACGAGCGACTGGCCGTTTCGGTGTGCCGTCCAGACCAGGTGCAGCCCGCCGGTAGAGTCCGCCACGAGCCTGTGAAAGATGTTGGGTCGATCGCCGGAGGTCACCTTCCGCCGCGCGGTCCACTGCCGTCCGTCATAACTCCGCCCATAGAGGTCCCAGTCTTCCCCCGAACGCTCCGACCACACCACCCATACGCGCCCCTGTCCGTCCTCCGCCACCGCGGTATGGAATACATCGCCCTTGCCGTCGGTCAGGCGGAAAGGCTCGGACCAGCCGGCCGGCGTCGAATGCCGCGCGAACACGTGATCGCCAAGCTTGCTGTAACTCTGCCAGGCGACCCACACGGTCCCGCTCTTCGTGACGGCGATGGAAGGATAATCGTTCTGGCCGTCAGCGGCTCGCGAAATCTCCTGCGGGGTGGGCGCGCGGTAGACGAGCACGTCACCGTCGAGAAAGGACAGGCCGCGTCCGCTTGCCAGGTCGGACATCTTGAAATCAAACGCGCCCTGCGCGGTTGTCAGGTGGGCGGAGCCGGCCGCTGGAGCGTCCACGGTTACGGTCACGCCGGCCGGCGAAAGCTGGGGAATCATCCCCGGCGTGGAAAGCGGCCGCGGCTGGTCGGGCTGGCTCTCGAGTTGCGTGCGCTTGATGGTGAGCTTCCATTTGTCCGGCGGCTGCACTGCGTCTCCGCCGAAGAATCTCCACGGCGCCACACGCACGAGGCGGCCGCCGGTCAGGGAGATGCCGCCCGAGTAATCGGCGCTACGCTCCTGGCGCGCGCCGAAAATAATGCGAAAACTGGTGAGGCCGGCCGCGGGCGCCGCGCCGGTCTGCAGCGGAGCGGACTGAATCCAGTTCCAGCCGATCAGAACAGCGGCGCCAGTGGCCAGCGTTACAGTCAGTAATCTCTTCATTTCATCGCTCGCGAAGTACAATCATAAGACGGACCAGGCAAAACCGGGAATTTTGATTCTGCACGTTAAGCCCGCCTCCTGCGTCTTTAGCCTACGAGGTGTATGCGATGCCGACCAAAACCCTCCCGATGCTCGCCGGCCTGTGCGCTTCCGCCGTGTTAGCACAACAATTGGAGCGGGTGGTCCACCTGACTCCGGTCGAGACCGAGCAGCAGCTTCAGGAAATCGCGACGAATCTCCGCGGAATCACGGAAATTCCGCAAGTTTCCGTGGACTCCGCGCAAAAGAGCCTCACGCTGCACGGAACCGCGGCCCAGATTGCCGCCGCCGAGTGGCTCCTCGGTCAGTGGAACAGCTCAGGCCCGTCACGGCAAGATCAAGAGAATGCCGCCGCCCGGCAGTACCGCCTGTCGAGCGAGGACATCGTGCGGGTGTTCCGCCTGGCTCACGCTCCGACTCCCCGGGCGCTTCAGGAGGTAGCCACCATCGTCCGGAGCATAGCCGATATCCGCCGGCTTTTCACCTACAACGCGCCGAGCGTGATGACCGTCCGCGGCGACGCCGCCCGGATCGCGCTGGCCGAGTGGCTGGTAAACCAACTGGACCAGCCCGTTGATCGAGCGAACCGCAGCGCCGCCTCCGGTGAATACCACGCGGGCGGCGCTGCCGATGATGTCGTGCGTGTTTTCTACCCGGCCCACACCGGGACGCCGCAAGGCCTGGAGGAGATTGCCACGGACGTGCGCGCGATCGGGGACATCGGGAGGCTCTTTACCCGCAGCGATCCGGCAGCGCTGATCGTACGGGGAACATCCGCTCAGCTTGCGCTGGCCGAATGGCTCCTTGGTCAGTTGGACCAGCCGGCTGATCAGGCTGGCCGGACTTCGGCGCCGCACGAATACCGCCCCTCCGGGACGGCCGACGATGTCGTGCGAGTTTTCTTCCTGCCGTTCGCCGAGAGTCCGCAGCGTCTACAACAAATTGCGGCCGAGGTGCGTTCGACTACCCAAGTCAGACGGATATTTACCTACAACGCGCCTAGGGCGATGACGCTGCGAGGAACGGCTGCCCAAATCGCCATGGCAGAGCGCTTGGTCTCCGAACGCGACCGGTAGTGGAAGGGAGCCGGCTCCGTCGGTTCCGGCAGCCCTAGCGCTTCCCCTGCAGGAAACATCCTTCCCTACGCCGGAGAACCGTACTCCGGCTTCCATCAAGCCAGCAACTGCTTGACGACGTTCCCGTGAACGTCCGTCAGCCTGAAATCGCGCCCCTGGAAACGATACGTCAGCTTGGTGTGGTCAAAGCCGAGCAAGTGCAGGATGGTTGCGTGGAGATCGTGCACGTGAACCTTGTCCTTCACCACGTTGAAGCCAAGCTCGTCGCTTTCTCCGAGCACGACTCCCGGCTTCGTGCCGCCGCCCGCCATCCACATGGTGAACGCGTTGGGATGATGATCGCGGCCGTCGCTGCCGCCTTGCACCATCGGAGTGCGGCCGAACTCGCCGCCCCACAACACCAGCGTGTCGTTGAGCAAACCGCGCTGTTTCAGATCCTGCACCAGCGCGGCGCAAGGCTGGTCGGTGTCCTTGCAATTGATGGTGATGTCCTTGACCAGCGCGCTGTGCTGGTCCCACGACTCGTGGAACAGCTGCACGAACCGGACCCCGCGCTCGACCAGCCTGCGCGCCAGCAGACAATTGTTGGCGAAGGACGGCTTGCCGGGCTCCGCTCCGTACATTTCGAGAATGTGTTTCGGCTCTTTCGACAGATCCATCAGCTCCGGCGCGCTGCTCTGCATCCGGAACGCCATTTCGAAGGAGTTGATGCGGGTGGCGATCTCCGGGTCGCCGGTGGCTTCGAGCCGCTCCTGATTGAGGCTGCGGATCGCGTCCAGAGAATCGCGCTGCAGCTCTTCGTCCACGCCTTGAGGATTCGACAGATATAAAACCGGATCCCCCGTGCCGCGGAACTGGACCCCCTGGTAGACCGTGGGGAGAAAGCCGCTGCCCCAGCAGGAATCTCCGCCGCTCGGCCCCTTCTTCCCGGAACTGGTGACTACGAACGCCGGCAGGTCCTTCGATTCGCTGCCCAGGCCGTAGGTGACCCAGGCTCCCATGCTGGGACGTCCGAACTGCTGCGAGCCGGTGTTCATCAGAATCTGCCCCGGCGCGTGATTGAATGCGTCCGTCACCATGGATTTGACGATGGTCACGTCGTCGACGATCTTGGCGAGATGCGGAACCAGCTCGCTCAACTCCGCGCCGCTCTGCCCGTACTTTGCGAACTTGAACTTCGGGCCCAGGAGCTTGGAATTCGGATTGATGAACGCTGCCCGGTATCCTTTCAGCAGATCGGCCGGCGGCAGCGTGCCGTCGAACTTCGCCAGTTGCGGCTTGTAGTCGAAAATCTCCAGATGACTGGGCGCGCCGGCCATGAACAGGAATATCACATTCTTCGCTTTGGGAGCGAAGTGCGGCTGCCTGGGCGCGAGCGGATTTTCCGACGCGCCGAGCAGCTGGCTCAGCGCCATCGAACCCAGCCCGACGCCGCACTGCTGCAGAAACCAGCGGCGCGCGACCTGCTTGGGATTCCGGTTCCGGTACAAATGATCCTGGCAGTTCATGATTTATTCCTTCGTAATCGTCTCGTCCAGATTGAGGAGTACCCTGGAGACGGCCGTCCAGGCGGCAGCCTGCGCGGGCGTCGCGCCGTTCGGCAGGGTCGGCGGATGCGCGGGATCGGAAGCCGCAAGCTCCCACGGATTCAACCCGCCGCCGGCGAAGCGCCGGGTCTCCTTATTCAACAGGGCCAGCAGCTTTTGCGATTCTGTTTCCGTGGGCTTCCGTGATAGGCAACGGCTCACGGCGTATGCCAGGCGTTCCTGGTCGGTCCGTCCGCCTTCGGCCAGCGTCCGTATCGCCAGCGCTCGCGCCGACTCGATGAAGAGCGGCTCGTTGAGGGTAGTCAAAGCCTGCAGCGGAGTATTGGACCGCGGCCGCCGCACGCACGATATGTCCCCATTCGGGGCATCGAACGTTTGCAGCATGGGGTAGGGCACGGAGCGATAGCGGAACGTATACAATGCGCGGCGATAGCGGTCCGGTCCGGTGGACTCGGTCCACGACTTTGGACCGTAACTGGCCGGCGGCTTGAACAGAAATTCCGGCGCGGGCGGAAACACGCTCGGCCCGCCGACCTTTTCGTTGAGCAGCCCGCTGGCCGCCAGTGCGATGTCGCGCACGATCTCGGCGTCCACCCGGAAGCGGGGTCCGCGGGCGAGCAGCGCGTTGTAGGGATCGCGCGAATACAGCTCCTTGCTGACGCGCGAGGACTGCCGGTAGGTCGCGGAGGTGACGATCGTCCGGTGTATCGCTTTGAGGCTCCAGTTGCGGTCCATCAGCTCCACTGCCAGCCAGTCGAGCAGCTCCGGATGAGTGGGTGGTTCGCTCTGCTTGCCCAGATTTTCGGTGGTGGTCACCAGGCCGGCGCCGAAGTAAGCCTGCCACATCCGGTTGACCATGGCGCGGGCGGTAGTGGGAGAACTGCGGTCGACCAGCCAGCGCGCGAACGTCAGGCGTGTTGGCGGCGCGTTCGCCGGCAGCGGGTTCAGGAAGGACGGCACGCCCGGCTCCACCACGCGGGCCGGTTTCAGGAAATCTCCGCGGTCGAGCATGTGGGTTTCGCGCTTCTGCTCCCGCGGCTCGAGCGCCAGTTGCGACGATCCCTCCGGATGTTGCCTCCAGAGTTCGGCGATTTTCCCGTTCGCCTCGCTCCACTCGGGGACAGTGGTGCGCCAGAACGCGAACGCGGTCTGCTCCTGCATCGGTGTGCGATTCTTCCGCGGCGTCTCCAGGATGTCGCGAACTTCCTTCGGCAGCGGATCGGCGACAACCCCCGGCCTGGTGGTGAGCGAGACCCGGAATCGGCCCAGGTTCTCGCTATCCGCAATATCCGAACTCAGGCTGCTGCCATGCTTCTGGCTCAAATAGATGTCGAGAGTGGTTCCATTCGGGTTCGGGATTGGCTCGGCAGTCTCGAACACCGCCTTGCGCGGCTGGTTGCGGAGACCAGGGCCGGCGTCGATGCTCCAGGCGGTGGTATCTTTGCCGTCGATGGCGTATTCGATCGGCCCCGCGACGCGCTTCTTCGCATCTCCCGGCATCGGAGTGGACGGCAGCGCAATGTCCGCGGTCGCCCTGGCGAATTTGATCTTCGCCGGCTTCTCGCCGGAGCCGGCCTGCGAGGCCTCGACTTCGAACTCGGTCAGATAGCAGGTCCCTCGGCCGGAGCGGCCCGGACCACCCAGCGGCAAATTCGGATCGGTCATCAACTCCAGGCGGAAGCCCGTGATGTTCTTCACGTCCGTTTTGACGCTCATCTTGAAGCGCAGACTGGTGGGCGCGTAGCCTCCGGCCAGCAGGGAGCCGTCCGGCTGTGGCATGTACTTCTGGCCGCCGGTCGAGATATCGTCGATTTCCGGCCGCAGCACGATCCACTCCGGCTGGTTCGACCGCATGCCGTCTTCCCACTGCGCCATCCGCTCACGCCAGTCCGGGCGGCTGCGCTGCAGCCCGTTTTCGATCTCCCGGATCTGGGCAAAAATCGCGGAGCGCTTCTTCTGCTCCTCCGGCGTGTACACGGCGACGTTTGCTTCGTGGGTGTTGTTGATGAAGGCGAACAGCCGGTAGTATTCCTCCTGCGTCAGCGGATCGAACTTGTGGTCATGGCACTGCGCACATTGGATGGTGACGCCCAGCACGGATTTGCCGATCGCGTCCATGCGGTCGAACATGGCTTCCATGCGGAACTGCTCGGGATCGACGCCGCCCTCCTCGTTGGTCATCGAGTTGCGAAGAAATCCGGTGGCGACCAGCTCGTCCTGCCCGGCGTTCGGCAGCAGGTCGCCGGCGATCTGGTCGATCACAAATTCGTTGTAGGGCAAATCGCGATTGAAGGCGCGAATTACCCAGTCGCGATAGAACCACACCTGGCGCGGCTTGTCTTTCTCGAACCCGTTGGAATCGGCGTAGCGGGCGGCATCGAGCCACAGGCGCGCCCAACGTTCCCCGTAATGAGGCGAGGCCAGCAGACGGTCCACCTGCTTCTCGTACGCATTGCCGCTCGTATCCTTTAAGAACGCGTCGATTTCGGCCGGCGTGGGCGGCAGGCCGATCAGATCCAGGCTCAAGCGGCGCAGCAGCGTGATGCGATCAGCCTCCGGCGAAGGAGCCAGGCCTTCTTTCTCGAGGCGCGCCAGAATGAACCGGTCGATCGGGTTAGCAGTCCAGCCGGCGCGAGTCACTTTTGGCAGGGGGGGCCGCTTCGGCGGGATATACGCCCAGTGTTTCTTCTCGCCTGCGTTGGCGGAGGATTCGGGCCAGACGGCGCCCTGATCGATCCAGGAGCGGATCGCGGCCAGTTGCGCCGGTTCGAGCGGCTTGCCGCCCATCGGCATGCGGGCCTGCCCGCCGATTCCGGCGATGCGCTTGTACAACAGACTGTCGGCAGCCTTCCCCGGTTCGATGCTGGCGCCCGATTGGCCGCCGGCAAGCGCGGCTTTTTTCGAGTCCAGCCGCAGTCCGCCCATTTGCAGTTTGGAGCCGTGACAGGCGTAACAGGAGGTCTCTAGAATCGGCTGAACGTCTTTGACGAAGTCGGCGCACCAGGCCGCCGGTGTGGTGACGATCAAGGTCAGAAGGCAGAACTGAGTTTGTGTCATCCGAGCGGGCAACAAATCCTTCTCCAGTACTGATTATAGCGGCGCGCCGCAATCGCCGGGCTCCGATTCAAGGCTGGGACCACTACGCGGTACCATGGAAGGAGAAAATAAAATGACGCAACTGAACAGCTTTGGGTCCGCGGAGACCCTGCGCTCGGGCTCGAGCGGCTACCGCATTTTCCGCTTGGACGCGCTCGAAAAACGAGGATTTGCGCAGGTTGCGCGGCTGCCGTTTTCCATCAAAGTCCTGCTCGAGAACCTGCTTCGTCATGAGGACGGCCAGCGGGTCACGGCGGCTGACATCGAGGCGGTGGCATCGGGAAACGCCGGGGCGAAAGAGATCAGCTTCATGCCGGCGCGCGTGCTGCTGCAGGATTTCACGGGCGTGCCCTGCGCCGTGGACCTGGCAGCCATGCGGGATGCGCTGGCTGCCCTCGGCGCCGACCCGGGGAAGGCGAATCCGCTGCTTCCGGCCGACCTGGTCATCGACCATTCCGTCCAGGTGGACCAGTTCGGCTCTCCGGGCGCGTTCGGGGCCAACGCGCTGCTCGAGTATCAGCGCAATCGTGAGCGCTACAGCTTCCTGCGCTGGGCGCAGACCGCCTTCGAGAATTTCCGCGTGGTGCCGCCGGACACAGGCATCGTGCACCAGATCAACCTCGAATACCTGGCTCCGGTCGTGTTCCGCAACAACAAAGGTGACGCCTATCCCGACACTCTGGTGGGCACCGATTCGCATACCACGATGATCAACGGGCTCGGCGTGGTGGGTTGGGGCGTCGGCGGCATTGAGGCGGAAGCGGCCATGCTCGGCCAGCCGATATCCATGCTGCTGCCGGAAACCTTGGGCTTCCGGCTGCACGGGCGGATGCCGGAGGGCTGCACGGCCACGGACCTCGTGCTGACTGTGACGCAGATCCTGCGCAGGAAGGGCGTGGTCGGCAAATTCGTGGAATTCTTCGGCAGCGGACTGAGCCAGCTCGGGCTGGCCGATCGCGCCACCGTGGCCAATATGGCCCCCGAGTACGGCGCAACCATCGGCTTCTTCCCGGTCGATTCCGAGACCTTGAAATACCTTCGCTTCAGCGGACGTCCCGCGGAACTGGTCAACCTCGTCGAGGCGTATTACAAGGAGCAGGGGCTGTTCCGGACCGACGACACGCCCGATCCGGTGTTCACGGAAGTGATCGACCTCGATCTGGCCACCATAGTGCCTTCGCTGGCCGGGCCGAAGCGGCCGCAGGACCGGCTGAATCTGCCGGACGTGAAGAAGAGCTTTCTCGACATGCTGGCTGGAGCGGCGGAGAAAAATGTGGATGTGCTGGTGGACGGCGCGCGCGCCACCATCGGCCACGGAGTGGTGGCGATCGCGGCCATCACCAGCTGCACGAATACCTCGAATCCGTCCGTGCTGATGGCCGCCGGACTTCTGGCCAGGAAAGCGGTCGAGCGCGGCCTGAAGTCGAAGCCCTGGGTGAAGACGAGCCTCGCGCCGGGATCGAAAGTCGTCAACGATTACCTGATCGCGGCAGGGCTCATGCCTTACCTCGAGCAGCTCGGCTTCCATCTGGTAGGCTATGGCTGCACTACCTGTATCGGCAACAGCGGGCCGCTGCCGGAGGGAGTCTCCTCCGCGGTCAAGAAGGAAAACCTGACGGTGGCGGCCGTGTTGAGCGGGAACCGCAACTTCGAAGGACGCGTGAACCCGCAGGTGAAGGCGAACTATCTGGCGTCGCCGCCGCTGGTGGTGGCGTACGCGATCGCGGGGCGCGTCGATATCGATTTGCAGAACGAGCCGATCGGAACGGACGCCGAGGGCAAGCCGGTGTTCCTCCGCGAAATCTGGCCGAGTACGGAGGAAGTGGAGTCGGCGATCCGCGGCGCGCTCTCACCCGCGATGTTCGAGAAGCAGTACAGCGCGGTCTTCGAAGGCGACGAGCACTGGAAATCCATTCGCATTCCCACCGGCGGGATTTATGCCTGGGACGAGAAATCGACCTACATCAAGAAGCCGCCTTACTTCGACGACATGGTGGACCCGTCCAGTTCCGTTACCGACCTGCACGGTTTGCGCGCGCTGGCGGTGCTGGGCGATTCGGTGACCACCGATCACATCTCGCCTGCCGGTAACATTCCGGCCGATTCGCCGGCGGGCCGCTATCTGATTGAGCAGGGAGTGCATCCGGGCGACTTCAACTCCTACGGCGCGCGGCGCGGCAACCACGAGGTGATGGTGCGCGGCACACTGGCCAACATCCGGCTGCGCAATCAACTGGCGCCGGGGACCGAAGGTGGGTGGTCGGCGCATATGCCGGACGGCAAAGTCATGTCGATTTACGACACGGCTATGCAATACGCCGCCGAGGGGACGCCGCTGTTGATTATCGCGGGTAAGGAGTACGGCTCCGGATCCTCGCGCGACTGGGCGGCCAAGGGAGTGAAACTGCTCGGCGTGAAAGCGGCTATCGCCGAAAGTTTCGAACGGATACATCGCACGAACCTGGTCGGCATGGGTGTGCTGCCGCTCCAGTTCCTGCCTGGGCAGACCAAAGACACGCTGGGACTGACCGGGAAGGAGACCTTCCACATCGAAGGCGTGCCGCAGGCGCTGGCCGGTTCCGGCCGGGTTACCGTTCGCGCCGTCGCCGATGATTCCTCGGAAAAGGTTTTTCAGGCAGTGGTACGCGTGGATACTCCGCAAGAGGTCGAATACTTCCGGAACGGCGGGATCCTGCCCTACGTGCTGCGGCAACTTGCGGCGGGCGGCGCCACTGCGTAAAATGACAGCTTATGTCGGATAGGGCCTTGTTATTCCTGTTTGGTGTCGGGGTCATTCTGGTTTGCCTGGGCACGTGCGGCGCGCTGCTGGTGAACGGTCAGGCGGAGAGTGTCGACGGGTTGTTTCTGATTCTCATGTGCCTGTCGATCGCGCTGGCTTTCGGATTGTATCTGTTGTTCATGATCCGGCGGGCAATGGAGCCGCCGCCCCCACCGCCCAAGCCCGCCGCCACTAAGGCCGGGGCCGCCGCGAAGGCTGAGCCGGTGGCGCAGGAATAGGAATGACACGCCGCCACTTTCTGGCGGGCTCGTTTTTCACCGCGCTTGGTCAGGATTCCGTGCCGAAGCTCATACGTCCCCGCGCCTTGCGCCCCGGCGCGACGGTGGGGCTGATCACTCCATCCACTTATGTCTCCGATCCGGACCGGCTGGCCCTGGCCGAGCGGACTGTGAAATTTTTCGAGCTGAAGCCCAAGTTCGGGCGGAATGTTCGCAAGCGTGAAGGCTACCTGGGCGGTACGATCGACGAGCGCATCGCCGATTTGCACGCCATGTTCGCCGATTCGTCGGTGGACGCCGTGTTCGCCATCCGCGGCGGGTACGGATCGGGGCAGCTTCTGGACCGCATCGACTACGATCTGCTGCGCCGGAATCCGAAGATTTTCCTTGGATACAGCGATATCACCGCGATGCACCTGGCCATTCAGAAGCGCGCCGGGCTGGTGACTTTTCACGGTCCGGTGGCGCTGTCGGATTTTTCAACGTACACGCAGAAACATTTCCGCCGGGCCCTGTTCGATACAGCTCCGCTGGGCGCGGTAACCAATCCGCCGGACAACAACTCTCTGCGGCCGTCGCACACGCTGCGCACGATCCGGGGCGGTAAGGCGCGTGGGCCGTTGACCGGCGGAAATCTCACTTTGATATCGACGACCATGGGAACGCCGTTCGAGATCGACACGCGCGGGCGGATTCTGGTGATCGAGGATATTGACGAACAGCCCTACAGCATCGATCGGATGCTGACCCAGCTGCGTCTGGCCGGCAAGCTGGACGCGGCCGCGGGAGTGGTCTTCGGCGAGTGTGCGCTGTGCCGTCCGCGCGATTACAAGCCGGCGTTCGATTCCACGCTGTCGTTCGGGGAGGTGCTGGATTCGATCCTCGGCAAGCTGCGGATCCCGGTGCTGTCCGGATTGACGTTCGGACACACGGATGATCAGCTGACCCTGCCGCTCGGCGTGATGGCGACGCTGGACGCCGACAAGGGCGAACTGGTCATCGAAGAAGCCGGGGTGCGGTAGACGGTTGAAAGCCGCCACTTCTTCCTGCTTCAGAAATGTTCGTCACCTTTTTGCCGGGCAGGGTCGAACCGCCAACCGGCCCGCAAAGCAGTATTGACCACCAGAACACTTGCCGGCTCATTTTGAACGCTGGCGCTCGTCAGGAACGCAGAATTGGAACCGCTGGCCGTGAAGCTCGGAAACTGGGAGAATAGACTCAAGACTGATTTGTGCCTGGTGAGCCTCGATGATCGATACGGTGCTAAACCTTCTGTTCCGCTGCTCCCATCAACGAATTACGCGTCCTATCACTCCGGCTCATAAAACGGGCGATCGCGGCGAAACGTACGTCGTCTGTCTGGAGTGCGGAAAGCAGTTCTCCTACGATCTGACTGAAATGCGCGTCGGCAAGCCTGTGCCCGTGTCGCCCACTACCGGCGTCCTGCCTCCTGATATGCCTAAGGCGAACAAGAAAGTCCGCTATGCGGCTTTCGCTTCGATCATCCCTCTCGCATGGCTGATAGGCAACCGGATCAAGAAGTCCTCGAAAGACAGGGACACCCCGCAGTTGTGATCCCCCGGCCCGTACTCGCCGCGTCCGGTTTCCACATACTCCTGCTTTCCATTTTGATTCCGCTGACCATCTCGCCTTTCGGTCGTGCCTGCCTTACCTTCTAAGCCACACCGTCGCGCTCGGTTCGGGCGTATTATCCGTAATCGTAGCGGAAAATGAATCGGCATCACCAGATCGGTTTGTGCCCAATTGGGAAAATTCTATCACTAAGCCAGTATCTGTGGTCATTATATCGACGAACTCTAAAACGGCTCGCATTCCAGGAGTTGGGAAAGTCGGCCTTCGCCTCGCTGGAGCAGAGTAGCAAGCCAACTTCCTGGAATGCGTCGCCGACCGCGCGATCCGGGAGTAACTCGCGGCATCACGGCCGGGACTAATCCACGTCGCCTGCCGATGGCTCAACAGGTTACAGCCAACGCAGCCGGACATCAGGGTTTGGTATAATCCGGCGATGTCAGGGGAGGGGGGAAATGCTACAAGCATGCAAGTGTTTGTTGATGTTTCTTGTACTGGCCGGCTCCAGCGTTCTGCTCGGCCAGGACGCAAGTGTTACCGGAATCGTATCCGATTCCGCGGATGCCGTCATCCCCGGTGTAACGCTCAAGATTCGGAATACCGATACAAACATTGTCCGCACGATTCAAACCAACCACGAGGGAAATTACACCGTTACCAATCTCCCACCGGGGCCGTACGAGCTTACAGCCGAAATGCAGGGTTTTTCAACCTACCGGCAGACCGGGATCGTACTGCAGGTCTCGCAGGTGTTGCGCGCGAACATTCAGTTAGCAGTCGGCAGCGTCACTGATTCGGTTAATGTAACCGCTGAAGTGGCTCCGTTGAACACCGAGAGCGGCGCAATCAAAGGGGATGTCATCGTGCAGCAGGAGATCAACGATCTGCCGCTCGACGGGCGCGATTTCACCGATCTTGCGTTCCTCGTTCCCGGTGTGGTGCCGATGGCTCAGGGAGGGCAGGGGTCGGGCATGAATATCAACGGCGCCCGATCCGATTCGACGAATTACTACGTCGACGGCTTCAATGACCGGAATCCCCGAGGCGCCGCCGCGCAGGCGCGGCCGAACATGAGCGCCATGCAGGAATTCAAGATGGAGGTCTCCGGTTATTCCGCGGAGATGGGCCGCATGGCCGGCGGGGTCATGAATATGGTGCTGCGGTCAGGCACGAACAACTACCATGGCGATGTCTTTTACTACGTTCGCAACAACGTGATCGATGCGCGGGCGTTCTTCGATGAGGAAAAGCTCAAGCTGAACCGGCACCAATACGGAGCCACGTTTCATGGTCCTGTCAGACTGCCGCATCTCTATGACGGCCGAAACAAGACGTTCTTCATGTTCAGGTGGGAGAGTTACAAGCAACTCGTCGGCATCACCTCGCTCGCGCACGTTCCATCCCTCCTCGAGCGGACCGGCGACCTTTCCAAGTCGGTAAGCATCACAGGAGACGCGCTGCGAGTGAACGATCCTTTGAACGGCAATGCCCAGTTCCCCGGTAACGTCGTTCCAACGAGCCGGTTCAACCCGGTCGCCACCAAACTGCTCGCCTATTATCCGTTGCCCAACCGCGCCGATCCGCGCAACAACTTCATCACAGCGCTGAACGACAACGACGCCTGGGATAGCTTTCTGGTGAAGGCGGATCACCGCTTCAACGAGAACAACAGCATGTCCTACCGTTATCAGATCCGATTCAACAACACCTCCGCTCCGTTTAACGGGAGTCCGATTGGCGGTTTTGGGGACCTGATTAACGACGACCGCTCGCTGATGGGAATCGATTACACCCACATGTTCACGCCGACCCTGCTCATCGAAGCACGCGCGGGGTTCAGCCGGAACACGACTTCGCAGAACTCGGTGTGGGGAGGAGTCGATGTAGCCACCCAGATCGGTCTGCCCGATACGACCCGGGAACCTTCCCTTTTCGGGTTTCCCCTGTTCAACGTCACCGACTATGCTTCCCTCGGATCTACCGCGAACCTTCCCATCGATTATCACGTCACCGATATCCAGTACGGCGCCAAGATGACATGGATCAAGTCGCGCCACAATTTAAAATGGGGCTTTGAATTTTCGCGCGTCCGCTTCAACCAGCCTTTCTACAACAACAATCGCGGTACGTACAGTTTTAATGGCGCGTGGTCGAGTTCCCCGCTGGCGGATTTTCTGCTCGGCATGATGAATCAGTCCACCCGGACCGTCGGCTGGAATCGAAATTACCTGCGCTCCAGCAGCTGGGGCTTCTATATAAATGACGATTTCAAGCTGAGGTCGAACTTCACTTTGAATTTGGGCCTGCGTTATGAAATCGACATGATTCCGGCGGACCGCTACGACCATATCACCAATTTTGTTCCTGAAATCGGTAAGGTGGTTCTCGCTTTCGACGATCCCTCCGTGAAGTCGACCGTCGTCGCGGCGGGCCTGACGGACCGCGTCACCTACGCGGCAGCGGTTGGTCTGCCTCGATCGCTTGTGCATCCCGATTACAATAATTTCGCGCCGCGCCTGGGCTTTGCCTGGACGCCGTGGAAAGACCGTAAGACCGTGATCAGAGGCGGGTACGGGATCTTCTATACGGGAATTCTTCTCAATCCGTTTCGAAACAACCTGCAGAACACGTTTCCTTATGCGCAGACGGAAACCTACACCCGCAACGCGGCCCGGCCGGATCTGGTCACTTTGAGCAATCCTTTTCCGCAAGATCGGCTGGCTACCGGCGGCACAACAACGAGCAACGGTATTGACGTCAACATGCCCCTGGGGGACCTGCAAAGCTACAATCTGACGATTGAACGCGATCTGGGCGGCTCTCTGGTGCTCGAAACCGGCTTCGCCGGATCGAAGGGCACGCATTTGGGGCGGGTCCGCGACATCAATCTGCCGCGCCGCAGCGAGGCCTCTTACAAAGCAGGTATCCCGGTGGTGAACCTGCGTCCATTTCCGTTCTTCAACGGGACGATTAACGAATTCATGTTCGGCTCGAATTCGATCTACAACGCCGGTCAGATCGGCATACGCAAGCGCTCTCGAGGCGGCACATTTTATCGCTTTAATTACAGCTACAGCAAATCCATTGATGACGCCTCGCAGCTCAACGGAACATCGACCGGCGGCCTGCTGGCCGCGGCTCAGGATATCAATAACTTCAGGCTCGACCGCGCCCGCTCGGACTGGGATCGCGGCCATGTAGTCACCTCCGCGTTCTCCTGGATGCTGCCGTTCGGCCGGGGGAAGAAGTTCTTGGGATCGGCGAGTGGTTTGCGCCAGAGTATCATCGGCGGGTGGCAGATGTCCGGCACTGCCTTTTTTGCGACCGGCAACCCTTTCACTCCCGTGGCCGCGGATACGAATCTGAATCTCGGCGAATCACAGAAGCCCAATCGGATTGGCAGAGGCATACCGGGTGAAATTCCCGGACAGCGGCGCGGCGTCGATTATCCCTGGTTTGTGACCACGGATTTTGTCAAAACGCCGCAATGTGTCTCGGTGACCGTGGGTTGTCCCGCGGACAAATACGGGTTCCTGCCTTTCGTTTACGGCAACGCGGGCCGCAATATTTTAGACGGCCCCGGCTTGGCATACATGAATTTGTCGATGATGAAGAATTTTCGGTTCCAGGAGAAAAAGAACATTCAGTTTCGATTCGAATCCTTCAACGCTCTGAATCATCCGAACTTCCTGATGCCGAACAACCAGTTCAACTCGACGCAAGCCGGTTTGATAACCAACGTTGCGCAATCGGGCCGCGGCGGATCGCGAGTGTTCCAGGCGA